>DYLN01000082.1 GCA_020722085.1 Melioribacter roseus | reverse complement strand
TTGTGCAAAATATAATTTTCTAATGCATAATTTAGGTTTATTCAACTTTTATAATCGACTAACACCTCCTTAACTTTTTCAAGAGAGGGATTAAAAACGTTGATACAATTTTTTAACGCCCTTTATTTTCTCTCTAATTCATTTATCCATTTTTTCTTTCAGACAGACCACTTTTAAAGGTCGTCAAGAAGCGATTATCGAAAACGCCATAATTGTTTTATGAACTTAAAACATTTCTTTAATATAGGCAGCAATAAAAAGTAAACAAAGGGCTATTGGAATTACACAAATTTTATATCAAACATATCATCAACAAAACCGTGATAGTAAAGAAGTTTAATTAACTCTTTGAGTGAGTCGGTTTCGTTTTCGGTAATTTCGTAATAAACAGTGTTGAGATTTTCTCTTATGTAGTCTGCAACGCTGTTTTCTAAAGTTATTCTGCCGAGAATTTTATTAATATTGTCTTCAATTATTGAATCAAGACTGCCTAACATACTGTCGAACTCTTTCAACATCCTTTCATTCCTTGAAACGAGCAAGAAATTTGTATAAGGAGAATTCAACAGGTCTGCCATCTCATCTGAAAAACTTAGCCGAGTTTTCAAATATTCCGGCGACAAATTTTCATTGCCGGCAATTATATAATTCCTTTCCCCTAATTTTAACGGTTCAGTATCAATTAGAAATTCAACCTCTGAGGAAAATTTTTCCGCAAACAAAATTTTAGAAAGGAGAACCTCGTTTTTGGAAATATCGCCCCGAAGAAATATTTTGTTAAAAACTGTCTGCTCAGGTACAAAATAAAAATACGTATTTGATAATTCGCCGTCGAAAGAGATGCCGGCTTTGCTGGAAACAAACAAATCACGATGGTCGATTAAATCGCACGACGGCATTAATCCAATCGAATTATCGCTCAGTTCCAGTTCCCTGCCGATTAAGGAAGATTCTTTAACTACAATATTGCTTTGAACATTTTCTGGTAAAGAAAGAGCAAATATTGCTGAAAAAATATTTTGAGGTATTAGTATATTCATAATTACTCTATGAATTTAAAAAGAAAAAGCCGCTCCAAAAGCGGCTGCCCAAAATTGAATAGACGAATCACTTAACATTTTTATCTTTGATTCTTGCGGCTTTGCCAGATAAATTTCTGAGATAATAAAGTTTTGCACGCCTAACTTTACCTTCTTTAACAATCTCTATCTTTGCAATTTTGGGTGAATTAATATTAAAAATTCGTTCAACACCCACGCCGCTGGATATTTTTCTCACGGTAAATGTTTTGTTGATTCCGCCTCCTCTGATGCTAATAACATCACCTTCAAAAGCTTGAAGTCTTTCTTTATCGCCTTCAATTACTCGAACCTGAACTCTGATGTGATCACCAGGTTTAAAGCTCGGAAAATCATTTTTTACTTGATCGGCTACGAATTCTTTTACTTTGTCCATAATTTACTCCATGCTATTTATTTTTTTCCATTTTTCAGTTAAAATTTTTGATTGTTTGTCTTTCCACTCTTTTATTTTTTTTTCATTTCCCGAAAGCAGAACATCGGGAACTTTCATACCTTCAAACTCGGCAGGACGCGTATAATACGGCGGCTCAATAAAATCACCATCCATCAATGAATCGTTTAGTGCCGATTCGCTGTCGTTCAAAACTCCAGGTATTAATCTTACAACCGAATCAACAATTACGAGAGAAGCCAGTTCTCCGCCGCTTAATACAAAATTGCCAATCGAAATTTCGTCGGTACAAAATTTTTCTCTTACCCTATCATCGATGCCTTTATAATGTCCGTTTACTATTAACAAATTATTTGCGAGGGAAAACTTATTAGCAATCTTTTGATTATATAAGACTCCTTTGGGAGAAGTGAAAATAATATGTTCGTACTTTCTTTCACTCAATAATTTTTTAATGCATTCAAAGAACGGTTCCGGCTTCAGCAGCATACCTGGTCCGCCGCCAAAAGGTTTATCATCAATCTGTTTATGCTTATCATGTGCATAATCTCTCAGGTTATGTATATATATCTCAACCTTTTTTTTTTCTTGGGCTCTCTTTAATATGCTGGTATTTAATGGGCTGTAAAGAGAATCCGGAACGGCTGAAATAATATCAATTCTCATCATTGTATAATAAATCGCAATTGGCTCTTAAAACTAATTCTTTCTTCTCGGGATTAAAGCTTTCAATATAATCTTTCGATGAAGGAATCATTGCTTCATGTCTTTCAACATTTCTAATTACATAAACATAATTAGAGGGCAATTGCAAAACATCTATCAATTCGCCAAAGAACTTACCGTTTCTAAATACTTTACTGCCGATTAGATCGTGTATGTAAAAAGAATTTTCAGGGAGCTTAAATAAATTTTGTTTTTTTACATAGATATTTTTCCCAACAAGAAAATCTGCATCGGAAGCACTGTGGAAATTGCGGAATTTAATCAGCAGCCTGTCATCAGAACTCTCGATTTTTTCGACAAAGAACTTTCTTTTTGCTCCAAAAGCATCAATAAAAACAGACTTGAGACGAAAGAATCTTTCTCTATAATCAGAGTATGGTTTTACCGCAACAAAACCTTCCGATTTGTAAACTGAGACTATCTTTGCTATAAGATAAAAATCATTCACAAATCAGAATTAAACTAATCCAAAATCTTTAAGATCGCTCTTTTACCATCTTTAGCAGCAATGGCAGTAAGAAGAGTTCTCATTGCCTGTGCTGTTTTACCCTGTTTGCCGATGACTTTGCCGACATCATCGGCGCCGACTTTCAAAGTAAGTTCGATGGTTTTTTCGTCCGGTGAACTTTCCTCAAGAGAAACACTGTCCGGATTGTCTACAAGGTGCTTTGCAATAAATTCGATAAATTCCTTCATGGAAATACCTATATAATATGAAATAAAAGGGTACTCAGTAATAATGCACAACCAAATTTAAAAATTCAAGTAAAATTATTCATTTTTAGGGGAGGTACCCTCTTCGGCAGCACTTTTTTCTTCAATATCTGCCTTTTTTTCTACTGTTTCAGTCTTTATTTGTTTATTTTTTTTCTTTTCAGCTTTTTTACCGGCTAAAGCGGCTATTTTAGCTTCCCGCAGTTTTTTCCATTGTTCGAGTTCAGCTTCTACTTTATCGTCTGTCAATCCTTTTTTTTGAAGATCGAATTTTAAGAGAATCCCCTCTGAACTGAGAAGATTTTTAACAGTTTGTGTCGGTTGGGCTCCAACTTTAAGCCAGTACAATGCCCTTTCCTCTTTTATGTCAACAACAGCCGGCTCATTTTTAGGATTGTACAATCCTATCGCTTCAATAAATTTTCCGTCTCTGGGCGATCTTGAATCTGCAGCGACAACTTTATAAATAGGCTGCTTTTTCTTTCCCATCCTTTTTAGTCTTAACTTAACTGACAAGTTTAATTTACCTCCTTGATTTTTATTCGTTGTTGTAAATTTCTAAAACTTTTTATGTGCACGATCGAGATTAAATCGGCTCATTTATCTAATCGGCATATTCCCGAATAAATTTTTAGCCGATTTTGTATTTAACATTTTTACCATCTTTTGCATTTCGTTAAATTGTTTTATCAATCTATTAACATCCTGAATAGTAGTACCACTGCCGCGTGCTATTCTGCTTCTTCTGCTGCCGTTTAAGATTTTGGGTTTGCTTCTTTCCTCTTTTGTCATTGATTGAATAATTGCTTCGACCTTACTGACCTGTTTGTCATCAACATTTACATTTTTCAAAGCTGCATTGGCTCCCGGTATCATTGCCAGAAGAGATTTAAGTGAACCCATCTTTTTAATCATCTTAATCTGTTTTAAAAAATCATCAAAGTCGAATTGATTTGTTCTGAATTTTTTTTCGAGAATTGCGGCTTCTTTTTCGTCAAGTTCTCTTTGAGCTTTTTCTACAAATGAAACAATATCGCCCTTCCCCAAAATTCTTGAAGCAAGTCTTTCAGGATGGAAAACTTCAATCGAATCGAGTTTTTCTCCGAGGCTGATAAATTTAATCGGTCTCTCAACCACAGCTCTAATTGAAAGAGCGCATCCTCCTCTTGCATCGCCGTCAAGTTTTGTAAGAACGATTCCATCAAATTCTACTTTTTCATGAAAAGCTCTGGCAGAATTAACCGCATCCTGACCGGTCATAGAATCAACTACAAAAAGCGTCTCATCTGGTTTCACATTTTCTTTAATTGAGGCAACTTCATTCATCATAAATTCGTCAATGTGAAGTCTGCCTGCCGTATCAATAATTACGGTATTTAATCCGTTTTCCTTAGCAAATGAAATTGAATCCGCAGCAATTTTTACCGCATTTTTTTCACCCGTAAGTTCAAATACCGGAACATTAATTTGCCTGCCAAGTAATTTTAGCTGTTCAATAGCTGCCGGTCTGTAAATATCGGCAGCAGTTAATAGTACTTTTCTTTTTTTATCTGTCAGGTACTTTGCCAGCTTTCCGCAAAAAGTTGTTTTGCCGGAGCCCTGCAGACCAATTACCATAATAACTGTAACGCCCGATGGATTTAAGAGTAATTCTGTATTCTTACTGCCCATCAGATTTGTCAATTCGTCGTAAATTATTTTTGTAATTAATTGACCGGGAGTTACAGAAGTAAGCACTTCTGTTCCGAGTGCCTTAATTTTTACGTCTTCGATAAACTGCTTGGCAACTTTGTAATTTACATCGGCATCTAAAAGAACACGTCTAATTTCCCGGAGGGTATCTGAAATATTTGCTTCTGTAAGTCTGCCCTGTCCGGTAACTTTCTTTAAAACTCTTTCAAATTTTTCAGTTAATTCATCAAGCATATAAATTGGGCGATAAAAATAATGAAATTAATTGAAATTCCAAATTATTAACTCTCTTTCATCGCATTTGCGCCGGAAACGATTTCAATAATTTCTTTTGTAATTGAAGCCTGCCGTTCTTTATTGAATGTTAACCTCAGCGATCTAATCAATTCTTTTGCATTCTCTGTAGCCATATCCATAGCGGTCATTCTTGCCCCAAGCTCTGCAGCATAAGATTCAAGAAGTGCACGCCATAATTGAATATTTAGTTTTTTCGGAAGCAAGGAATTAATAATCTCGATTTTCCCAGGCTCGTAAATGTATTGAGTTCCAATTTTATTATTATTTGCAGTGCGGGCAGGCTGAATCGGCAGTAATTGTTCAACCACAATATTCTGCTGAATTACAGATTTAAACTCGTTGTAAACTAAAATTACTTTATCAATTTCACCTTTAAGATAGCTTGATTTCAAAAGTTGTACAATTTTCAAAGCTGTTTCAAATTTAAGGCGGGTAAACAGACCAGTAAATGATTCTTTTATTGGGTAATTCCTTTTTAAAAAATAATCCAAATTTTTCTTGCCAATGCAATACAAATCCAGATTTTTACCAGCATAAAAATCTTTGTATTCCCCGGAAATTAATTCTTCAACTGTGCGGATAATGTTCATATTAAAACCTCCGCACATTCCTCTGTCAGACGTTACAGCAACAATAGCAATCCTGCGGCACTTTCTTTGAATAAGAAGCTCATTGTTAACATTTTTTTCAACGGACAAAAGATGGTCAATAACCTCGTTGATTTTTCTGGCATAGGGTCTTGCGTTAATAATATTATCCTGAGCCTTCCTTAATTGAGCGGCGGCTATCATTTTCATAGCGCGGGTAATCTGCTGTGTATTACTGATGCCCGTTATTCTTCTCTTTATGTCTCTTAATGTTGCCATATTATTTTACAACGAAATCCGTTCAAATAATCAGTTCGAAGCCTTGAATCTTTCCAAAAATTCAGAGGCAATTTTTTTAATTTTCTCTACAGTATTATCGTTCAATGCTTTCGAAGTTCTAATGTCTTCAAAAATATCGGGCTGTTTTAATTCAACATATTCTAAAAATTCTTTCTCGAACTTCTTTACGTGTTTAACTTCTATTGTATCCAGATAATTATTTGTCCCAACATAAACACTCACTACCTGTTTTTCTACAGGAACCGGTTCATACTGCCCTTGTTTTAGCAGTTCAACTAACCGTGCACCTTTAGCTAGGGTTCTCTGAGTAGCTTTATCAAGGTCGGAGCCGAATTTAGCAAAAGCTTCCAGTTCTCTGTATTGAGCAAGATCAAGCTTAAGCGAACCGGCTACTTTCTTCATAGCTTTAATCTGTGCATTACCGCCGACACGCGAGACCGAAATTCCAACGTTAATTGCCGGTCTGACTCCCGCATTGAATAACCCTGGTTCCAAATAAATTTGTCCGTCGGTAATTGAAATTACATTTGTGGGAATGTATGCCGAGACATCGCCTTGCTGCGTTTCAATAATAGGCAGCGCAGTTAAACTTCCTCCTCCTAAATCCTCACTTAATTTCGATGCCCTTTCAAGCAGCCGCGAATGCAAATAGAAAACATCTCCCGGATAAGCTTCCCGTCCGGGTGGTCTTCTCAGCAGAAGTGAAAGTTCGCGGTATGCTGCAGCTTGCTTGGAAAGATCATCGTAGATAACCAGTGCATGCCGGCTTGAATCTCTAAAATATTCTCCTAAAGTTGCTCCGGCATACGGTGCTATGTATTGAAGCGGTGCCGGGACTGAGGCTGGAGCACTAATTACCGTTGTGTATTCCATCGCTCCATTTTCTTCCAGTTTAGCAACGACTTGTGCAATAGTGGAATTTTTCTGTCCAATTGCCACGTAAATACAATACACCGGTTTAATACCGTATTTTTTTGCTTCTTCGGTGTGAGTATATTTTTGATTAATTATAGTATCGATTGCAATCGCAGTTTTACCTGTTTGACGATCACCAATAATTAATTCTCTTTGCCCGCGTCCAATCGGAATCATGGCATCAATGGCAGTAATTCCTGTCTGTAGAGGTTCTTTCACCGGCTGGCGTGCGATAACACCTAAGGCTTTCCGTTCAATAGGCATATACTTTTCGTGCTGCACAGAGCCTTTTCCATCAACCGGTTCGCCGAGAGGATTAACAACTCTGCCGAGAAGTTTATCGCCTACAGGGAAAGATGCAACTCTATTTGTTCTTTTAACCGCATCACCTTCTTTTATTAATGAACTTTCACCAAAAAGAACACACCCAACACTGTCTTCTTCCAGATTCAGCACCATTCCCATTACATCGTTTGGAAATTCTACCAATTCACTCGCCATTACTTTCGAAAGTCCATAAACACGTGCAATTCCGTCACCAACCTGGAGCACTGTACCAACATCATAAATATCAACTTCATTTTCAAAACCGGCCAACTGTTTTCTTAATATTGCAGATATTTCGTCGGGTCTAACTTCAGCCATTTTAATTTCCTAAATATTGATTCAATTAATTATTTGAAATAAATACTTCCTCTGTAAATTTTTTCTTCAGCAGTTTTAACTGATGCTTAATTGAAGCATCATATACCCTGTCGTTAATTCTCACTAAAAAACCACCTATTAAAGTATCGTCAATATCATAATTAATTTTAGCTGATTTCTTTGTCAAAGTTTCAATTTCTTTCTGCATCTGTTCTTGCAAAACATCCGTAAGTTCGACAGCAGATGTTACCTTTACATTAATGATCCCCATACGCAAGTCTCTCAACTCAATAAATCTTGCATAGATATCGTGTAAGAATTCCTCACGATTTTTGTTAACAACAAATTTTATGAAATTCATTGAGTCGGAGCTTATTTTCTTTTCAAAGATTTCAGTAAGAATTTTTAGTTTTACATCTTGTTTTATGACTGGACTTTTTAATACCGCTCTTAATTCTTTTGATCCATTCAGAGCAGAATTGATCAGATCTGCATCGCTTGAAATAACTTTAAAAGACTGTTTTTCGTCAGCAAGTTTCATCAAAGAATTGGCATAACTATTTGCTATCCGGAAAGAACCCATAGTTAATTTTTCGGCAGATCCTTTAAATATTTTTGAACAATTTTAGACTGTTTTTCCCTATCAAGATTTTCACGAATTATTTTCTCAGCAGCGTTAACGGCAATTTCAGCGACTTGCTCTTTCAATTTAATAAATGCTTCCTGGTTTTTTCTTTCAATTTCAGCTTGTGCATCACTTATTAGTTTTTTTGCCTGCTGCTTGCTTTCTTCAAGAATCTGATGACGAAGTTTTTCGGCATTTTCTCTGCCTTCATTAATTATTTTTTGAGCTTCCTGTTCGGCTTTAGAAAGATTCAATTTGTTTTCCGAAATAAGTTTTTGTGCTTCTTCTTTAGCTTTTTCAGCAGCTTCAAGGGAATTTTTAATAAATTTTTCCCTAATTTCAAGCGAATTTAAAATCGGCTTCCACGCGAATTTCTTCAATATAAAAAACAGAAAAAGAAATGTTATGGTAGTCCAGAAAATCACACCGGGATTAATATCCAGCGGACTGCCGACAGCTTTACCTTCAGTAACAAGAGCAATTAAAGCAAACAATTTTGTAATAAACATCAGGGCAACCTTTGATTCAGTCAAATTAATTATTTAAGAGCTAAAAGAATGCAAATAACCAGAGCGAAAAGGGAAATCCCTTCAATCAGAGCTGCAGCAATAATCATTGAAGTTCTGATATCGCCCGATGCTTCCGGCTGACGTCCGCTTGCTTCCATTGCAGAGCTTGCAAGTTTACCAATACCGAAAGCACCACCAATAATTGTTAAACCGGCTCCAAAACCAGCAGCTAAATATGCAAATTCCATTTAATTCCTCCTATAAAGATTTTTTGTTAATTAATGTTCTTGATGTAAAGCCATCCCGATGAACAGGGATGACAGCATTGTAAAAATATACGCTTGTATTAATGCAACCAAAAGTTCAAGCAAATAAATAAAAAGAGCAAAAGATACAGACACCGGCGCAACAAAATACGTGTGCAAAATAAAAATCAAACCAATCAATGCAAGAATTACAATATGTCCGGCAGTCATATTTGCAAAAAGACGAACAGCTAATGCAAACGGCTTAGTGAATAAGCCAAGAATTTCAACTACTGCCATAATCGGCAGAAGCCAAAGCGGTACACCGTGCGGCACCAATCCCTTAAAATATCCAAGTATACCGTTTTTCATCATACCACCAATCTGAATAAAAAGAAAAGAAATTGTAGCCAAAGTTGCCGTTACAGCTATGTTGCTTGTTGCAGTTGAACCGTAAGGAACAAGTCCAAGCAAATTACAAGTAAGTATGAAAAAGAATACGCTTAAAAGATAAGGCAGAAATTTTTCGTATCCCGAGCCGATAGTGGGTTTGGCTATTTCATCGCGTACAAAAATTACAACTATTTCAAACAAATTACTGAAACCTTTCGGTACCAATGATTTCTTATAAGTTCTTGCTGTTTTCAAAAAAACAATTATTAAAATAAGAGCAGCCAGCCACATAAAAACAACATGTTTGGTAATTGAAATATCCATTCCAAATAAATGAATCTCAGGAAGATGAATAATTCCAAAAGGTGAAAGGTCAAGTTCCCTTGAATCAAGAATATGATGCATTATCCAGCTTGATTCGCCGCCGCCTTGTGAGTTTGCCTGCACAGTATCCGCACTCTTATTTAACAGTTCAAAATTCATGCGTTTTTACGCTATTTTCGCATTTTTTGGAATGCAATTACTTCTAAGATTAAAAAGATTATATAAAATAAAAAGAATACAAATATAAACGCATATTTGTCAACTTTCAAGAATTTTATTGTAAACACAATTGCGAGCAGCATGAGGAAAATCCTTAGAACTATTCCTCCCAGACTACTAATCAAAAATATTTTGTTGCTGCTTTTGAAAAAATACTTTTGGAATATAATTGCACTCACAAAATTGATTACGTTGAATAGAAAAGCCAGCATGATTGAAATAAGTTGAAGAGTATTAATTACTTGAAAAGAAAACAGAACTAAAGCAACAATTAATAATAAAAATGAACTAACTCCCAGATATCGAAATTCACTTTTCAAGTTTATTTTTTTTGTTTAATCTTAATACCGTGCGAATAAAATTATAAATACCCGCAAAACCTCCCAAAAAGGAAAACACAATTACAAAAATAGGTGATGTATCAAATTTTTCATCAAGCCATCTCCCTAAAAAAAACATTAAAATAATTGTGGCGGCTAATTGTGTGCCCAGTCCCAAATAAGGGCTAACCTGCTTATAAGCATCGGAAAATTTCTTAATGGATTTTTCATCATCCATTATTTTTTTTCATCATTTTTTTCAACCATATCGGTATTCATTTTGCTGTTACCGAAAAAGAAAGCACCTTCTTCAATAACCAGAACCCGACAAATTATATCTCCTTTAAGGACGGATTTAGATTCGAGTTTCAATTTATTTAATGCATTTACAGTACCTTCCAGCTTACCGCTGTTAGTAATATTTTTTGCTTTTATTTCACCTCTAATTTCGGAACTTTCTCCGATTGTTAAATTTCCGTTGACTGTAACATTACCAAGAATAGTTCCGTCAATTCTTACATTCCCCTCACTTGATAAATTGCCTTCGATTTTAACTCCATGGCTTAAAATGCTTACATCTTCGGGGGAACCAATTTCGTGTTTCTGAGCCATTAAAAATCTCCTTACTTAGTTAATACTGAAAGTGGATCAATCGGTTTACCGTTACTCCAAATCTCGAAATGCAGATGCGGGCCTGTGGTATTGATTCCGGAATTTCCGCTTAAGGCAATTAAATCTCCCTGATTAACATATTCCCGGGCTTTTTTCAGCAGAACCGAACAGTGCTTATAGACAGTAATAAAATTCGAGTCATGCTGAATCATAACAACATAGCCGTCATTAATCAGATAATCCGAGAAAATGACCAAGCCGCCTAACGATGCATAAACCGGCGTTCCGGATTTCAAACCGTAATCAATTCCAAAATGACCTTTTGCCGGATCGAAAAACTGAGTAATTACTCCTGTCGCAGGATTCAAGAAAAAAATATTGCTATCGTTTACGGTATCGGGGAAAAACCTTCTCAACAAATTAATAAATGCTTCATATATATCACCCCCTATTTTTAGTTTCCGGTTGTGAAAATACCTCAGCGAATCATAAATCGCAGAAGTAGAATCCAACGTGTCGGACTTACCCAACATTATTGCATATTTCAGTCTTTGATTTGTAGAAACCATAGATTCAAGCTGGGTGGTAAGAAATGTAACACGCTTTTCAAGTTCTTGAATTTGTGCCTTTTGTGTATTCAGCATATCCCCATTAAATATAAACAGAGCATTTTTAAGTGGTGTTAATGTTAGAACAGTAAGCAAAATCAGAACGACAGCAAGAGAATAAGAGAATAAATACCAGAATAATTTTATAAACGTAATCTTATATCTTTTAGTTGTAAGCGAAGGGAAATTCGGTGTTATATAAACAGCAGCTTGCTTGATGTCTTTTAATTTAAATATACTCATGATCAGTCAACATAGTTTAGTACAAATATAATTATTTAAGCACAGATTTTCTCATAGATTAAGCATTTGCAAAATTCTTTGAATTACAATTGCCGGAGTAAGATTATAGCCGCACGCAAATGTTGAGACGGGGCATTTTTCTCTGCCGTGGATACCACAGGGTTTGCATTTCAAATCATCGAAACTCAACCATGAACTGCTATTATTATAGGGATAAAAACCAAAATCTTTTATTGTGGAGCAGTACAATGTGAGCACCGGAATGTTTACCGTAACACCCATGTGCGTTGGTGCACTATCGTTGCAGATCAGCAATTTTGAATTTTTCAGCAGCTCGATTGTTTCGATTGGATTAAAATTTCCAGCGGTAACAGCAACGCTTTCTGAAAAATTTTTTTTAAGATTACTACACAAAACTTCATCTTCTTTCCCGCCGATCAAATAAACATAAAAATTTTTCTTCACCAGAAATTCAATTATACTGTGATAATATTCCTGCGGATACATCTTTGTTTTCCATACAGAACCGGGAGCAATACATATAATTTGTCTATTGTTATTTTTTGCGATAATATCTTTCACTTTAAATTTTACTTCTTCAGTAATATTAATCTGCGGAAAAATTTTCCATTCATCAATTCCATTGTTCAACAGACTTAAATTTCTCCGCACCTCATGAAATTTATAGTTATACTTTACTTTATTTTTGTATACGAAACTGAAGGACGATTTATCAAACCCCACGGTATTTTTTATTCCCGAGAATAAAACAATCAATGATGTTCGAAAAGAGCGGTGAGGAGAAAGAAGTAAGTCATACTTCTGTTTTTTTATTTCACTTGCAAACCCGAACAACTTAAATAGCGATCTGTGTTTTCCCTTTTTATCAAGTACAATAACATTATTTACAAAGGGACTGCTTCTAAAAATAATTTCCGTAGACGGAATAGAAACCACATCTATTTGGGAAGCAGGATATTTTTCGGCTGCTTTCTGAATCAAAGGCAATGTTAAAATTGCATCACCTAAAAATGCTGTTTGTATTATCAATATTTTTTTGCTCATCATTAATATTTCCAAATTTTGTGCATCCAAAACCACTGCTCGGGATGAACTCTCACATGCCTTTCAAGCAGCTCGAAATATTTCTGATTTATTTCTTCAATCTGTTCTTCAGCAGTACCACTTATATTTTTTGTATTTATTTGATAAAAGAATAGCTCATAATTCAAATCCGGCTTTCTTTCTACAAAAGCAGCAATCACCGGGCATTGAGTTTTAAGTGCAATTTGAGCAGTGCCGGGATAAACTGCTGTACTTTGCCCAAAAAATTTAACTCTGATTGCTTCTTTATGCCCGCGTTGATCACCAACTACACCGATTAAACCGCCGTTTTTAATGACCGAATAAATTTCTCTAATTGAAACTCCCAAAGGCACAACTTTATTTCCAAATCTTTCTCTTGCGTTATTTATCCATTTAGTTACATATTCATTTCTCTGCGGTTTTGCTATTACATGGAGCGGCATACCGATCCGCAAACCAAGCCACGCAGCGCCGATCTCCCAGCTTCCGTAATGACCTGTAATTACAATAACACCTTTCCCTTCACCATGTTTTTGAATTGCCATATCTACATTTTTACATTCAACAAGATTCAGCAGTTCTTCTTTTCTTAAATAAGGGAAATACATCAATTCAAAAAAAGTAAGGGTAATGTTATGATAATTTTCTTTTGCTATTTCAAGAATTTTTTCTCTGTCGTAATCTGGAAAAGCCTTTGTTAAGTTGGAAAGAACTGTGCCCTTTCTTATCGGGACAAAATAAAAAATAAAACGAGAAAAAACTTTAGCAAATTTTCTCGTTTTATTCAGCTTAAGAATTGCAAAAATTTTTGAAAATGAAAGGAATAAAAGAAACTCGATTTTGTCCCTTAGCTGCATTTAATTTTAATGTATAGTTAGTTCCTGCATCCAGTTGTCATCCTGAATCTCGCCTCTCTTTGTTGAATTCAACAACTGATAATTATTAAAGCCGGTTAAATCTCCAAAATTAAAAACGACACCGCCTTCAATCGAGTTATAGTACCAGGTTTCATAAGGCTTCATATTCGGTTCGTTCGGATAATAATCTTTCTGATCAGGTTCACCGTAAATTAAGTAAACTCTGCCTCTATCAGATTTATATCCTTGTCTTCCAGCATAAGAAAAATGTTTATTCGCATAGTCCACCCTCTTCATGTATTCGTCTTTAAATTCATTCTGGGGTGTTTCTGGATTAGTATCTCTGGCTTTCCAAAATTTATAAAGAAATTCCCTTTTGCCATTTAAGGAATCAAGTTTTGTATATTGATCGATTTCATTTTTCGAAGCAATATACTTAGCTTCATCAAAAATTTTATCGCATTCTTGTGCGGTCATTACTGCAAATTCGCTGGCGATATATGAATCAGTAATATTCGCTTTAATCGCAGTATCAACAACATTCGGGTTATAAAGATAAAAACGTTTTGATGAAACATAAGCCTGGTTAGTAGCTGTATCTATGAGACTTAAAAGTAAGGTATATGAATCGGTTGGATACTTTGAAAGATTTATAACGCCCACATCTACGACAGAATTTTCACTTTGTTTTATATACTTAGAAGACTGATTTACCGTTCTGCCCAAACTGTTGACAAGAAATTTGTCTAATCTAAACCGCTGTTCCGGCTTAGGCAACGTAAGATTATACAATTCGTCATAATAGAACATAACCGGCGAATGTACACTATAAACCATAGCAGGATTTGGAATTACTTCATAAGTATTTTTATAAAAGATTGACGACCGGTCGACACTTTCATTTTTTATATTACTTGCCAATTCAATATCGCTGATCGAATATTTCCCCTTTATGAAAGGTTCTACAACTACAACTTCATTAATAACTTTAGCTAAGGTTTCATTCTCTTTATCCTTTGCAGAAACAACAATCGAATATTTACCCTTAGGAACTAATATGCCGAAAACCCCCATTAAACTTCTGGATAAATATCCACCTGTGGTATCAGCAATTGTAGAATTTAACGACCAATCTTTGTTTAACAGAAATTCATTTGTGCCAAGATTTTTTATTTCAATATGAACCACAGCATTATACAAATAGCCTTTAGGTACATGTTTTAGTATCATATCTCTCGGATTCAAATTGTAATAAAATTCCATGTATACCGTGTCTTGATTATAATTAAATTTTGCGTAGTCAAAATCAAAGGAAAGTTCTTTCTGAGCTAACAAAATGCTGCTTGAACCAAACAATAAAAACAGTATGATAAATAATTTTTTGTCCATAATTTACTCTTATGTAATTAGCAGGCTCTTAAAAATAGAAAAACAAAGTAAAAAAGAGAAGGCAAAATTCA
>DYLN01000081.1:2731-14900 GCA_020722085.1 Melioribacter roseus | reverse complement strand
TGAATTGTTTTCAAATCGATTCCCCGTTATAAAAAATAATTTGGACAGTACTGATTCTTATTGGACTAAAGTGGAACATTAAAATCTATGAATTCGTATAACGTTCAGAATTAAATCCAATAAACCAAATTACCTTCGGGGGAAAATCAATTAAGTAACAATTAGACTTTGATTGGAATTAACAACAAGAGGTCATAAAACTTCGTGGATGTTTAATTATTATAGAAATCTTATATTTCTTTCGTTTTTCGAATTAATTAGTGAATGATGATGAAGAAACTTATCCTATTATTGGAGTTCACGTTATTTTCTACGCTGATACTTGGCAATTTTTCAGATCCCACACAATTTGATGCTGCAATTGCTGCATACAAAAGCAGAGAGTACTTGAAAGCCTATCGTCTTTTTAACGGAATTAAAGTGAGCGAAATTACAGATCGGGTAGTTTTATCTTCTTCAGAATTCTATGCGGCAGATTGTCTTTTTCAGATGAAAGAACTAAACGGCGCCGCATCATCTTTTGAAAGTTTTATTTACAAATATCCATATTCAAGTTTTAGAGAAGAGGCTCTTTATAAATTAGGGACAATTTACTATGCACTGAAAGATTACAGGAAATCCCGTGACCGTTTAATGATTTTAATCATTGATTATCCGAAAAGTGAATATATCGCACCGGCAAATTACTGGATTGGGGAAGCGTTTATTGCCGAAAATAAATTTTCCAATGCTGAAGATTTTTTGAAAGATGCAATTTCAAAAAAGGAATACAATAATTTTGCTGACTACGCTATCTATTCGCTGGCGTATCTGTATGAAAAACTTAAGCAGTATGAAAATGCCGTCAAATACTACGATGAAATTTTGGCATATTATCGAGGCGGAGAACTTGGTCCTTATGCTCAGCTTAGAATTGGTGTTTGCTATTTTAATTTGAAAAAGTATGATAACGCCGTGCTAGAATTATCTGACCCATTGATTAAAAAGTTAGACCAGCAGCAGCAAGTTGAAGCTCAATATTATCTTGCAAATGCTTTTGTAAGACTAAAAGAATACAAAAGTGCGCAGGATATCTACAAATTGCTTTTAAAAGATAATGATGACAAATCCATGAAAGAACAGATTGAGTACGGACTTGCCTGGGTAAATTTTCAAACGCAGGATTATGAAGCCGCATTTAATTTGTTTGATGATCTTTCCAAGTCCGCTGAAGATTCGATAAGCAGCAAAGCTTTATTCTGGAGTGCGGAATCTAAAAGATACTTGGGTAAAAATGATGAAGCGTTGAAAATTTATGAATTGTTTATTGATAAGTATCCCGATAATCCTCTTGCCGATAGAGCAAAATATATCGTCGGTTCTGTTTTTTATAATGAGAATAATGTGAAAAACAGTCAGCAGCTTTTATTGAATGCCGTTAATTCAAATGATAAGCAAACACGTCTGAAAGCATACATTTTATTGGGTGAATTAAAACTAAATGCGCAGCAGTTTAAAGAAGCAGAAAAATATTTTACGCAGGGAAGAGAAAATGCCGATGAATTTCCCGAATTAAAAGACCGTGCAGAATTAGGTCTGGCTGCCGCCGAGTATTATTTAAATGATTATAAAACTGCCGTTCAGATTTTGGAAACAATTAAAAGGAGGTCACAGAATTTTGAGAAAGATAAAGTAAATTTTTATCTTGCCGAATCTTACTTTATGCTGCAGAACTTTAATAGCGCACTCAAAAATTATAACTCAATTTCTGGTACTGACTCCCAAATAGAAAAACAGATGCTTTACGGAAAAGCATTTACGTATTTCAATCTTAAAGACTTCGCAAATGCAATTTATTATTTTACCTCATATATAAAAAAATATCCGGATGCTGCGAATGTTAACGACGCAAAATTAAGATTGGCGGACAGCTATTACGGCATAAAAAATTTTGAAAAAGCAAGTGAAATTTATCAGCAGTTGTTCGGTAAGAATAAAAATCTGATCAACAATGATTTCGCTTATTATCAATATGCTCAGTCACTTTACAAAGCCGGCAGGTCTAATGATGCAATTTCCGAGTTTATGAAACTTCAAAGGAAATTCCCTCGCTCAAAATATGCCGACGCTTCACAATATGTTGTGGGATGGATTCACTTTCAGCAAAACAATTACAGCCAGGCAATTGAAAATTATGATCTGCTGATTAAAAAATATCCGAAGTCGAATCTAATACCAATTGCACTTTATTCAATAGGCGATTCTTATTTTAATATGGAACAGTATGACAATGCCATTGAGTTTTATAACAATGTTTTGCAGAACTATTCAAACACACCATATGTTTTTGATGCAGTTAACGGAATACAATATTCCTACGTAGCAAAAAATCAACCCGAAAAAGCTGTTGATTTTATTGATAGTTTTTTGCAGAGTCATCCTAATTCTGGTTTCGGCGATCAAATCTTGTTTAAGAAAGGTGATATTTATTACAGTATCGAAAATTTTGAAAATGCTGTTAACGCATATAAAGAGTTCATCTCTTCATATCCCAGAAGCAAACTTATTCCGAATGCTTATTACTGGATAGGCAAGAGTCAGGAAAATATGAAGCAGTATGATAATGCGATCGGTAGTTTTAACTACGTAATAAATAATTATTTGAATACTGAGGCGGGTGTATCGGCGGTAATCGAATTAGCAAACATTTATATTGATAAGAAAGATTTCGCTTCTGCAATTCAAGTTCTTTCGGATACAGAGTCTAAAATTGCCTCATCAGATAAACTCCCGGAAATTCTTTATATGAAAGGAACAGCACAGGTAAAAAATAATAATATTCCGGAAGCATACGATACTTTTAACCAGGTAATAACTTATTACGAGGGAACTATATTTGCTGCTAAATCAAAATTGGAACTGGGAATTCTTGAGCTGGGAAACAGCAATTATGAAAATGCTCAAATGCTGCTAAAAGAAGTAAGCGAAAAAAGAAAAGATGATATTGGTGCTAAGGCTCAGTATTATTATGGCATTTCACTATTCCAGCAGGATAAAATTACTGATGCAATAAGCGCATTTGTGAGAGTTAGATCAATATTTTCTGCATACGACGAATGGTACACAAAATCTTTGCTTATGCTTGGCGATTGTTATGTTAAACTGAAAGACATTAATCAAGCCAGAGAAATGTACAAAGCAGTTTTAAGCAGGCACAGTAGGGGTGAATTAGCTCAGGAAGCAAGAACAAAGTTGAGGGAACTATGAAGAAGTATCTTAAGGACGGGCTTTTATTGTTATTCTTTATTCCATTTTTATTGCCGGCACAGAATAATAAATCTCAAAGTCAAAGTATAGAACTGCCGGATTTCGTCATAACCGGTGTTCAAACAGTTGATGTTCCGTCAGCCGCAAAAGAAAAGGCTTCTTTTGTTTCAACTTTATCCAAAGACTTTTTTCTGCCGCAGTATTCCCCCGAAGAATTACCAATGGCAGATATCGATAATCCACTGAGTAAAAAATTTGATTTATGGAGCGGCGAAAAATATTATGACGGAAGTGTTTATTTCGGTTTGGGACGGTATACTCTACCTGAAGGAAAATTTTTTATGGGACAAAATTTCGGAAATTATATATTTTCAATTGATCTTTTCGGTTCAAATACTAAAGATTATGTTCCTTACAGCAGTTATAATATTTCGTCGATGTCTATAACAAACGAGTTTTACATCAACAATGGCTCTAATTTTCTTCCCGGAATGAAAATTTATTTAGACGGGAATTTCTTCAGAGATAACTATTATTTTTATAATTCAGCCAACCCAACAATGGAACGTATGACAAATAACGGTTATGCGGAAGCCGGTATTAGTAACAGTTCGAATCGTTATCTGAACTACAACGCCTCTCTTTCGGGCAGTAAATTGTTGATAAATGAAAACGGTTTTCGCGAGACTAATGTATCGGTTGATGGCGGTATGGAATTCAAACTTCCTAACTTTAGTATTGGTGTGAGCACAAAATACACACGGCAGAATCTTACAAAAAGTTTAAGCGGAAACAATAATTATTATTTCTTTGATATAAATCCAGTAATAAAAATAAGTACTACAAGTGATCTGAAGGTTGAAGCTGGCGTTAATTATGCAGCCACCGATTATTCCTACTTCTTTTATCCTTTTGGAAATATAAGACTGCGCTTAAGTCGGGATCTTATGTTTACCGCCGCGTTTTCTCCGCATGCGGAGTTCAATACTCACAGAAACTTTATCTTATCCAACATTTATTATAATCTCGGAACTATAGATAACTTATTCACTAAATACAAAATTGATTTGAGTGCTGCTTTCAAGTACCAGTATTATAAATATTTTGAGATTGGGATTTCGGGCGGCTACGCTAAAATTGATGATTATTATTACTTCGATGAAAGTGTGGAGAAAGGCAAATTTAATATTAACAACGTAAATGGCGTAAATAAATTTGACATAAAATTGGATCTGCTGTTTCATCCCGGACCAATGGGCAAATTTTACGGAGAAGTAATTCTGCAAAAAGTTTCAAATGGTTCAGATCAAAATCTCCCATATAATCCAAACATTAAAACCTCGCTCGGATATTCCTATTTGTTTCCATTTGGTTTTGAATTAGCTGCAGAATACAAAGCTGCGTTAGGATATTATTCCGACATACTCAACAGAAACGAAATGCCGGCATACCATAATATTTCGTTGACTTTTGGTTATAACATTATGAATAATCTTCAGCTAAAATTTAAATTGCAAAACCTATTAAACAGAACAAATTACATCTGGAATGGCTATCAGGAAAAACCCCTTGATTTTATTTTAGGGATTGACTATAAATGGTAGCAGGAAAAATGAATAAGATTGATTTACAAAAGAAAATAGCCTCGTTGCTCGGTGTTTCTAACGCCGAGAAAGAGCTTGCTTACCAAATTTTTATTGAGAAGATCACTGGGATTTTATCCTCCGGACATACAATTAAAATTCCGGGCTTAGGTTTTTTTCAATTGAAAGGTCCGGAGTATCCGTCAACTCAAAACAAGAAGTCTTTTGTTTATTCTCCATTTCCTGAAGATTTCAGGCAGGACGATAAAGATGTTTATTTAATTTTAGAAGCTGTAAGTGATGAAAAAAAATCAGAGGAATCCGGTTCGGAAGTTTTTAGTATTGGTGTCGGTAAGCCGCTTGTTCCGTTATTTGAGAAAAATAATTTTGTGTCCGAAACAGAAGCATCCTATATCCTTTTAAAAAAGTCAATTGAAGAACGCGTCAATGAAGTTATTTCCGAATCAAGTCTGCTTGAAAATTTTAATATTTGGAATGACTATCTCTCCTCACGCATAAATGAAGAAAAAAATGATTTTCTCGAAGGAAAAAAATCATCCTCTGCTCTCCACGAATTAACCAGTGACTTGCAACATTCTGAAGGTGCTGAAAATCTGAATGAAATTCTTCCTGCAGAGGAGATAAAGTCGCATTTTGAACAATCAGAATTGACAATCCCTGATCCCGACTTGTCTGGAAAGTCACTTCCTGATATTTCAGATACACAGCAAATAAAACCCGGGACAGAATCAGAGGGCGAAAATAATTTTGATGGGGCTGATTCTGCTGAGAACGTTGGAATGAAACTTAGTCTTGAAAGTTTGCTTGAAGATAATGCAGAACCGGATACCAGTAATGATATAGGAATTAATCCGACGAAAAGCGCTAATCCCTTATTTATTAATGAAGCCGGGAAGTCAGAAGAATTTGAAGATGAGATTAATGACGAAAATGAAAATGTTGAATGGAATTGGGGAGATGAGTTAAAAGAAGAATATGGCGTCGGCAAATCTAAAGATGAAGAAGAAATACTTGATATTTCAGATGAAATCAAGGAAAAGGTTGTTTTCTCTGAAACTACTGAAGCAGAAAAAAAAGATAAAACCGACCTTTTCGGAAAACTCGATGAAACGATTCAAAAGGAAATTTCAGAATTGACCCGTGAAGGGGCAAACATTTTGGAGGAAGAAGGATTCGGTGTTGAAGACGTAAATGAAACTCATTATGAGCCGGAAGAACAAATGTATGTTGATCGGACTGATGATTATAAATTTGTAGCCGATCCTAATTTTAACAAGGAGCAAAAAGTTGTCTCACCGTTGAGAAAGGATCAGTTCCCAAATAATGAAAATAACGATGAATTTCCGCCTGAGGGAACCACAGCCGACAAAGGTGACGAACAGGAAAAATATTTTACGAAATATTTTATGCTCATCTTTTCGGGGTTTGTTATTGTCGTCTCTCTGTTTATTTATCTTTTTGTCTTTCATGAAAATGAAATTTCCACCGCAAATATGCCTCTAAATTTAAATACGCAAACCGAACGATCTCAAAATCTGCCTCCACCTGAAGGTCAAGTCCCGTCCAAAGCTGAACAATCGGGTATTAATGTTTCAAAGACACCTGAAGAAAATGTTAGTGTGCCGATAGAAGATTTTAACAAATTTCCTCCAGCTGAAAGAGCTGTTACAAAAACCGAACCCGGCAAAACAAACGGCAGCGGGACAAAAGCTCAAGAGACTGATATAAGAGTAGGCAATTTGATTTTCTTTAACGGTTCAAAATACAGTGTGCAGATTTCATCATGGAAAAACCGCATTAAAGCCGAGCAGGAGGTTTCGCGGCTTAAAGGCAAAGGTTTGAATGCATTTGTTATGGATGTAAATTTACCGAATAAAGGCGGTGTATGGTACCGAGTAAGAATTGGAGGATTTAATTCTAAAGAAGAAGCGGAAACGTTTTTAGCAAATAAGAATTATTAAAAAATCAAAAAGGGGACCCATGAGTTTACTGTCGATTCTAATCAAAGGCGGCTGGGTTATGCTGCCGATATTTATTTCATCAATTATTGCCGTTGCAATAATTATTGAACGTTATATTGTTTTGAAAAAGGCGAGCATTAATGTCCCTTCGTTTTTAATTAAGATAAGAAACTTCTTAAAAAGGAAAGATGTGAAAGGGGCAATAGAATATTGTATGGAAGAAAAGTCGCCTATGTCCAACATTGTAAAAAAAGGTTTAAAGAAATATAGATTTGGTCATCAGCGTGTAATGGAAGCCATTGACGCAGCAGGCAAACAGGAAATAAGCAGACTCGAGAAGGGGCTTACAGTCCTTGCCACAGTTGCCGGTGTAGCGCCGCTGCTCGGATTTCTAGGAACGGTTACAGGTATGATCAGCGCTTTTATGAGAATTCAGGATCTGCAAGGCTCTGCAAGTCCAAGCGATTTAGCCGGCGGCATCTGGGAAGCCCTTTTGACCACCGCTTTCGGTTTAATAGTCGGAATTGTTGCCCTCACTTTTTACAACTATTTTGTTGCCCGTGTTAATAAGCTTGTGGTAGAAATGGAGCTGATCTCTAACGATGTTGTTGATGTTTTAGAAGAAACAGGTAAAGCGGAGGTTTATGACGATAATGTAGAAATGGAATTGTAGGTGATACAATGAAATTTGAAACTTCTCATAAGCCGTTAAGTATGTTTAGTTATTCTTCACTGACAGATATTGTAATGCTTCTGCTGATTTTTTTTCTTTTAACTTCGCAATTTGTAATTACTACCGGAGTGAAAGTAAAATTACCCGGCGCAAAAAATAATGAGCAGTCGTCACCCTCTAAACTTGTTGTTACCGTTAATGAGCAGGGAAGAATTTTCCTCGGTTCGGAAGAAACCCCACTGGATATGCTTGCCGGTAGAATTGAAGCCGTAAAAAATAAAACAAACGAAAATAATCTGATTATCCGTGCAGATAAATCCGTTAACATTGATATGGTTATAAAAGTAATTGATGCTGGCAAGGGCGTGGGGATTGATCGATTTACAATTGAAACAGAAAAACAAACGTACTGATGTTTAAGAAGAATACACAAAACATATCATATTTGCTTTCTTTTAGTTTCCATTTGCTGCTGATTCTACTTTTTATGATAATAAACTTTTCAACTCAGTTTGAAGAATCGGAATATGTTACCGTGGGTTTCGGCAGTTTCGGCAATTCGGGAATTTCGGGTGCTGTTGGAAAAAATATTGTTGCCAAAGATGAAACTGCAGATGTTGAAAAACAAAAAGTGAAAGCCGAAGAGAATCAAAAAAAGGTTGAGCTTCCCAAAGCTAAAAATACAGATGAAGAAAATCTTATTACCGAGGCTGCAAAGAAGAAAGAAAAAGAAGAATCAGTTCCCGAAAAAGTTAAACCGCTGAAAAAAACCGATTCGGAAAGTAAAGGCGAAGAATTTGCCGGTGCCGGCGAAGGAAGTTTTGGCTTCCAAATAGATTTTGGCGGTAAAGGAAAAAGAAAACTTTACAGTTATTCATTACCTGAATATCCTGAAGGAGTTTCAAAGGAAATTGATGTTAAATTGAAATTTACAATTATGCCCGACGGGACGGTTGGAAAAATTTTCCCTCTCATAAAAGCTGATGTAAAATTGGAAATGGCTGCAATAAATTCTTTGCGTCAATGGAGATTTGAACCGCTGCCGCAAAATACAAAGCAAATTGAACAAAGTGTGGTAATTACTTTTCCCTACCGGTTAAGGTGATAAAGCATGGGATATGATAGATGAAGAAGTTATTTTATTGTCATTAATTGTCATTTGTAGTCAATTGCTTCGCGTCATTGATTGTCATTTGTAGTCATTCATTTTTTGGGTTTTCCCGATAGTTTTGATATAGTGTTTGATAAACATGCAATTTTTCCAATTTCATTTTACCTCTTTCCATAAACCATAAATGACTCAATGACAATAAATGACCTAATGACCATAAATGACCTAATGACTGTTTTTCATTTGCGAGTTTGCGGTCTATCCTCACCATAATAAGATTTGTAGAAGAAGAACTCGATTAAAGCAAGTATGGTTAATGATATTGTGTCTGAATCAAAATAAATTCCGAAGCCTTTTGGCTCAATAAAAATTTTTGCTACGGCTGTTACTATTGACCACCCAACAGCAAATAAAACAATAATCAACCCTAAGTTTATAAATGCGGAAGAAATAGACTCCTCCTGCCATTTTTTTGTAAATACTATCAGCATGAAAACGAGATGAGCGGCAAAAATTAGTGCGATAATCATAATTAGTTTTGTGGAGTGTTGTTTATTCTGGAATTTATTATTTGTGCGCCGATCAACCCTCCGATCGACCCGAATAAAGTATTTACGACGAAATTATTTACAAGTACCGAAAAAGTGTAGAGCCAGGAGAATCCATAAGCCAAAATTTCTTCTCTTACTTTTTGAAATAAAGAAAGCACTTCGTTTTTTAGACTTTCGTTCAGCGGAAAGCTGTTTACCATTCTTTGCAATTCCGGGAAAGCTGCTATTAAATCGTTGTTTTTTGTTATGAGTGTAATTACAAGATCCAGCACGGAACCAAAAATTGCAGCATATATTCCGGTCATCAATCCAATCATTAATGCTTTTTTGATTTGAATTCTTCCGGTAAGATTATTGGCTTTTCTATCTAATGAAATAGCAAGGAAAGAAGCAGCCGGAAGTAATAAACAGCAGGAGAGACTTTTTGCAACGGGAACGATTTGTAATACACCAGCTCCGAATCCGCATACAAAAGAACTAAGGTATTTTTTCAAAGGTTATCCTTCTTTTTTCTGCAATCAGTTCAATCATACTGCGGTAAAAATATAAAAAAACAGATGTACCTAAAAGAAATCCGGTAAAGCCGGCGGCTGCTTTTGAATAATGATAAATGCCAAGTGTCACCAGAACAGAATCAATTAATGCGGGAATTAAACCGATTAAGAATAATTTAAACGGCGGATCAAATTTAATCTCGAAAAAAATGTTAATGAAAGCAAAAATTAAAAATCCCGAATAAATCCCCATACATCGCGAGCAGACAAAAGATTCTGTATTAAATATATATACAAGTTTTTCGGGCTGCTGGTGGCATACGAGAGAATATCCCTTCTTTACAAAAGGCACAAAATTTAACAACAACGGAAATTCCTCAGCAAAAAATTCGAAGAAGATTCCTGCTGTCCAGAAAAAAATTAAAAGGAATAAAATGATTCTATAAGAAAATTTCATCGTAAATCTATTTTGATTCTGAATATACGAGAATTGATTTCGGTGTTAGCACGTACAGTTTGGAGTTCAAAAAAGCAGCATGAATTATTTTTTGTTCAATTTTAGGAGTGAGTTTTACCTCGGTAATTTCTGAATCGGCATCATTAATATTTTTTATGAAAACTTTATCATCTGAATTGATCAGCAAAATATCAGAATTGATGGAAATGTTTTGCGGTTCAAAACTGAGATCGATTCTTAAAATTCCGTTTCCAAATTGGTCAAATTGCAAAAGACTGGAATTATCAATAACCCATAAATTGTTTTTGCTGTCAATTGAGAATCGTTTTGGTTCGCTGAGCATATAATTGCCGGCATCGTAACTGCCGATTAAGAATCTAAAATTGCCGTTCAAATCATACTTGATAATACGGTTGTTATCTGAATCGAGGATGTAAAAATCACCCTGACCGGATGTAGCTGCGCAGGTTGGATATGCAAAAGAATGTTCTTTATCAATTAAATTGCTGCTTTTGAATTCAGATAGAAAGTTTAAATCTTTATCAAAAATTTGAATACGATTGTTGTTTTTGTCGCTTACATAGACATTAAGCGTGCTGGCATAAAGATAAACCGGGTCATCAAAAGCAGATTGTTCCCAGCCATAACCGCCTATAAAGCGAATCACACTGCCGAGTGTGTCAAGTTTTGTTATTTCATTGCTCTGGGAATCGGCGACGTAAATAAACCCAGCATCATTTATTGAAAAGGAAGATGACCGGTAAAATTTACCGATGCTACCGGTAAAAAGGTAATGTTGGGAAAAGTTTAAATGATAAAACAGTATAAAAAATATTATAATCTGTAAAAAAAATCTCATTTTTATCGAAAATAGTATGTTAATCCGGTAACTCTAAATAAAGTTTATTAGACAACATAACAAAAATATTGGCAAAATTATTGATTTAATTTATTAATTTGTATTAGTTTATAAAAGCCAGAATTAAAAATAATTTGAGGCAGGAATGAGCAAAATTTTTTACGTTAGTTTAGCTATTGTCTTCTTAATGTCATCTTGTAAGTTGAAAGAAGACTCATCAACAACTCCTACCGACAATAACAAAAATTCTACAACAACTGCTATAACAGTTACTGCCCCAAACGGTGGAGAAGTGCTCCAGGAAGGTTCTTCGTATAATATAACCTGGACGGGCACAACATCATCTTTAATAAGAATTGCTTTTTCTTTTGATAACGGTTCTACATGGTATATGGTAGCAGATAGTCTGAGCAATACCGGCACATATAGCTGGTTTCCGGTGCCGAATTTTATTTCTAATCAATGTCTAATCCGCGTTTCCGTGGTAGATGGTTCTTCAAGCGATGTAAGTGATAAAGTGTTTTCCATTATCAGAAATGCTAATGAAAGTTTAAGAATGATTTCTCCGAACGGCGGCGAATCGTGGGAAGCTGGAACGGAAAAACAAATTAAATGGTACAGCGCTGGTCTCGATTCCGTGAAAATTGAATACACCGTTAACAATGGTAATACCTGGAATTTAATTGCTGTTGACAAAAAGAATACCGGAATTTATTATTGGAAAACAATTCCCAATACACCTTCAACTTTAGCCAAAGTAAGGATCTCAGATGCCAAAGACGGCGATCCTTCGACCGAAAGCTCAAATACATTTAATATTCTTCCCGAACCGATAATTGTTGTTACAGTGCCTAACGGGGGAGAACGATGGTCCTCCGGAACCAATAAAACAATTGAATGGACTTCTGAAAATATTGAGAATGTAAAAATATCTTATACAATCAATAACGGTTACAGCTGGAATGTGATAACTCCTTCTACACTAAATATTGGTTATTATGAATGGAATAATATACCAAATCAGAATTCAAAAAATTGTAAAATAAGGATTGAAGATGCAGTTGACGGAGAACCGTATGATGTTTCCGATAACACATTTACTTTGACGAGTGAAATATCTCTCGAATTGACTATCCCTAACGGCGGTGAAAGCTGGGGAGCAGGCTCTAAGCACGATTTGCAGTGGAATTCAAAAGGAATAGATCAAGTGAAT
>DYLN01000081.1:0-2631 GCA_020722085.1 Melioribacter roseus | reverse complement strand
ATATCAAACCAAATTGTAAAATCGATACAGGTTCTTAATCCTAACGGCGGTGAAAATTGGGAAGCCGGTACAAAACAAAATATTACTTGGTCGGCTTCGGGAGTAAGTAGTGTCAAAATTGAATTAACAACTGATAAAGGTTCAACGTGGACAACTCTCGCCAATAATATTACCGGCGGTGCATGGGAGTGGAATATTTCTCAGTCCTTAAATTCTACACAGTGCCAGATACGTGTAAGTGATGCCGGTGATCCTTCTGTCTCCGATATTAGTAATGCTACATTTACCATTTCCCCGAGAAAATATATTACGGTTTCGCAGCCCACAGGACCAATTACATTCAAAGACAGCGATCCAGTAACGATAACATGGGAGTCATCCGGTATACAAACTGTAGGAATTAAATATACGACAACAAATGGCATAGGGCGGTATCCTGATATACCGGAATTTTATCCGCTCGTAGATAAAATTGCAAATCAAGGTTCTTATACAACAAGTTTCTCTTTCCCATCGGACCAATATTATGTTGTTGTATACAATGCCGATGAAGGCTCTAACGGTGCACCGAGTGCAAGAAGTATTGGAAACTTCACCATCGTAAAGACCGAAATTCCAACAATAACTGTCAGATCTCCAAACGGTGGAGAACAATTGCTTGTAAGTCCGACAAACGTTTCCACTTCAAATCCTGATAACTATCATCCTTATGAAATTAGATGGAATGCAACGGGACTTGAGAAAGTAAAAATAGAATGGAGTACAACAGGCGGAGGCGTTTGGTATACTGTTCCCGGTGCCGACAGCACGGCAAACGACGGCATATTTACATGGGCTCCGGGCAGACTTGAATTGAGTGTTGGTGAACCGCGTCCCGACAGTTCCGATAACTGCTTAATTAGAGTTAGCAATTTATCCGGCAGCGTTTCCGACCGTTCGGATGGATTTTTCTCGGTTCATGAAAGTAAGTTGATTAGAGTAGAATTTCCGAACGATGAGCAATACTTTACAATTGATAATGCAGATAGGTATCCGATGGATATAAGATGGACTTCATATGCTGTTTCGAACGTTGATATTTATGTCAGTATTGACAATGGTGTTACATGGTTCCAAATAGTATCAAATTACAAATCTACTGGTGCATATGAATGGGATTGGGCAAACGATCCTAATGTGGGCACTACTACGGTGTCAACACTTGGAAGAATAAAAATCGCTGATCATAGTAACGGTAAAATATTTGATACGAATGATGCGCCGTTCTGGTTAAACAAAACCCAAGGACAGGGGTACTAAATAAAAAGTTATTATTTGTTTTTTGAATTGAAGAAAGAAGGAGTTAAAGAAATTTAACTTTTTCTTTCTTTCTTTTTTAAAAAGATTTCTCTAAGTTAAGTTTTAAGAGGGCAAAGTGTTACAAAAACTTAGAGAATATTTAGAAAGGTTTTATCCATCTGAACCGGTAAGAATAACCGTATCTAAAATCAAAATATTTTTACTGATAGTGGTTATAGGAGTGGGGGGAGAAATATTCTATCTTCGCGTGCAAAATAAGAATGAACTGGATTTACTAAGGAAAAAACATGAGGAAATTCAACTTCATATAAAAAACTATTTATATGAAATGTCGCATGCCAGCGGTTCTGCCGATGAACTTGAGGAAATTAAAAACAAGTACGAAAAGTCAAAAAAACAGCTTTCTATAATAAAAGAAAAAATAGACAGCATTAAAAATTTTTGGTTCCTTGACTAAACTTATTTAATTTTGGCACGTAAAAATTGCCCCGTGGTGTAATTGGCAACACGCCTGACTCTGGATCAGGAAAGTCTAGGTTCGAGCCCTAGCGGGGCAGCTAAAAAAAGCCCAAATACAAATCATATTCGGGCTTTTTTTATTCTCGCTTCTGGAAAAATCGTTGTGATCTTGCCAAAAACGGGTAGGTACTGCCAAATAATTCCATTCTTTACAGGGACAAGAGAAATATGTTCATTGTAAAAATCAAAAGGTCTTCTTTTTATCAGATTGTCTATAAAGTCAACGGGGAAAAAACTTCTAAATCCATCGGCACAGATAATTGGGCAGAAGCTGAAAAGATTTTTGAAGAATTCAAAAAAACTTTCAACTGTCCGAATCAAGCAGTTTTGGAATCATTTTAATAACTCATCGTCTTGTTCAAATGGAAATGTTCGATCACATCCTGGTTTTATCAGATGGAAAAATCGTTGAGAAAGATTCTCATAAAGAATTATTGGACAAAAATGGTTTTTATAGAAAATTGTATTTAATGCAAAATCAAAAGTTGGTTAAAGAACAACTTTACAGCATCTAGAATCTGTTCTTTGCATCTTATAATTATACTAAAATTAAATTTTGGAGTTAATATGTTAATACTTCTTGGTTCCGACGGAAATAAATTAGATAGTCCAATTGCAAAAAGATTTGGGCACGCAAATTATTTTATACTTTACAATACTGAAGCAAAATCTTTCGAAGCCTTTGAAAATATTGATGAAGGACATAAGTACGAAAACCTTCAGGAATTTTTAGATAAAGGTGTTGAAGCATTTATCGTTGGGAATATTGGTCCGCACGCTTTTGAAATAATAAACACTCCAAAAAGTAAAGTC
>DYLN01000236.1 GCA_020722085.1 Melioribacter roseus | reverse complement strand
TACCTTTAACTGGCAAATTATAATAAGACTGCGTATAAAACGCTATTAAGTTAAAGGCAACTTGCAACAACAAAATTAGAGGTTTTACAAAATGGCTACACAAAAATATTCAGTTAATCATCATCCAATTCAAACACTTTTAACTTGGATTAAGTCAGAGGAAATTGCAATTCCCGAAATTCAACGCCCTTTTGTTTGGAGTGCGGTTAAAGTAAGAAATCTTCTTGATTCACTTTATAAAGGTTATCCGATTGGTTATCTTATTGCTTGGCGTAATCCAAAAGTAAAACTAAAAGATGGTTCATCATCAACTGGCAAGCGCATTTTAATAGACGGACAGCAACGTATTACTGCTTTAATGGCAGCACTTTTAGGAAAAGAAGTAATTACAAACGAATATGAGACAGTACGTATTAGAATCGCATTTAATCCCAAAGATGAACAGTTTGAAGTAACAAACCCTGCTATCGAAAAGAATTCTATTTGGTTACCTGACATTACTACTGTCTTCTCACCAGATTTTAAAATTCTTACGTTTGTTTATTCTTATTGTAAAGCTAATTCTATTGCTGATAAAGACAAGGTTTATGAAAATTGTGAGAGACTAAGAGGTATTATCAACAATCCTGTAGGACTAATAGAGCTAAATTCAGATTTAACTATTGAGGAAGTCACGGATATTTTCATTCGTGTAAATTCACTTGGTACAGAACTCAGCCAAGCTGATTTTGCTATGTCAAAAATTGCAAGCAATGAAACTTATGACGGAAATACACTCAGAAAAGCCATTGATTATTTCTGCCATCTTTCTGTTGCCCCTGAGTTTTATTCAAAAATTAATAAACATGATCCAGAATTTGTTAAGACGGATTTTTTTAACAAGATGGCTTGGCTTAGGAATGAAAATGATGGAATCTATGATCCTCTTTACACAGATATGTTACGAGTAGCTTTCACCTCTGAATTCAAACGAGGGCGATTACAAGATTTAGTTGCGCTCTTATCTGGCCGCAATTTCGAGACAAAGGAATACGAGGAGTCTATTGCTGAAAAATCATTTGCTTTGCTTAAGCAGGGTGTCATTAATTTTATGAACGAGACTCATTTTAAAAGATTTGTTATGATTATTCGTTCAGCAGGTTTTATTGATCCTTCACTCATTGGTTCTCAAAACGCATTAAATTTTGCTTACATAATATATTTAACACTCCGATCTCAATCTAAACAATCTGCAGAAATTGAGCAAGCTGTTCGCCGATGGTTTGTTATGTCTGTTTTAACGGGAAGGTACTCAGGTTCACCCGAATCAACATTCGATTATGATATTCGCCAGATTCACGAACAGGGATTTGATCATTATTCAAATGCGGTAATATCTGCAGAATTATCAGATGCTTATTGGGATTCTATGCTCCCTCAAGAAATGAACACATCATCAGCTATTAGTCCGTATTTTAAAGTGTTTCAAGCTGCACAAGTTAAGTTCAACGATAAAGGTTTTTTATCAAAAGACATTACAGTTTCCGATCTTATTTTAAATCGAAACGATGTTCACCATATTTTTCCGAAAAACTTTTTGAAAAAAGCGGGTTTATCAAAAGGGCGTTACAACCAAATTGCAAATTATGCACTGGCTCAAAGCGAAATCAATATTGCAATAAGAGATCGTTCACCTTGTGAATATTTCAAGATTGTTTTTGACCAATGTAATGGGGGAAAAAAGAAAATCGGTGGTATCACAGATATAGAAGAATTAAAGAAAAACTTAAAAATGAACTGTATCCCTGATGGTATTGAATCGATGAAAATTGATGATTATGATGATTTTTTAGAGTTGCGACGTAAACTTATGTCCAGTAAAATTAAGAGTTATTTTAATCAATTATAACGTTGCAAACTGCAACTAATAGCGGTTATACGGTATTGAAACAGCGCATAGCCGCGGTACGTTATGGGTAAGCCATTCACACTATGACAGTTAGCTGTATAAAGACAAAATATCTTGCACCCTTGACAAATTAACTAGAATAAGAAAACATAGTGATTTCTATCGAGACTTGCCCGCACGCAAAAATTTTAAAATTCTTAACCAAATTTTAAATGGTACATTTGCTTTTGCTCCGACACACATTTCCCCAACTTAGCAAAAGCAAAAGAGCCATTTATATCCATTTTCTAATTAAAAGGAAGTCAGTTTTATT
>DYLN01000080.1 GCA_020722085.1 Melioribacter roseus | reverse complement strand
AGATTACTTTTTAGTCACCCTCACAAGTTTCGAATCCTATTGCATAATTTGGATTAAAAAATCTCTGCTTCTATCTAATTTTTGCGGATATTTTTGAAATTAGCGGCGGCTAATTCCGCACTCAACTTTTTTGCTAATTCTTCCTTCGAAATCCCGACCACCTTTATTTTTGCAGAGTTGACTAAAATTTCCGGCGGGTCTCCTTCGCCTTTGACAAAACGGTATAAATTGAATCCCAATCTGTTTCTGTCATTTGTGATCGGAATATATTCTTTGAACTTTTCTGCTATTGAATAGACCTGTGACTCAATTGAATCTTTAGGAAATTTTTTTACTGCCGGAGGAGGTAGCGACGTCATAACTATAACCATTTTTTTTCATTACCGATCCAAAAATAAAGAAGAGCGGTGTTACTAACAAACCTTTTAAAAGCCCTATACTCCGTTATTAATTGAAAACGTGCTAAATTGGATGCAATTTTTTTAATAATTAAATTTGCGAAAAATTCTTTTAGACTTTGGGTAATTTTATACCAAATAAGATTTTAATAATAAGATTAAGCTCACTTGGTGATGTTTTATTAACTACTCCCGTAATACGAGCACTTAAGAAAAAGTATCCTTCGTCCAAAATTGATTTTATTGTCAAACAAAACTACCGGGATGCCGTGCGGTTAAACCCTAATGTTTCTGAAACAATAAATTATTCGGATGACGAGTGTTTTTTCCCTAAGCTCAAAGAAAAAAAATATGATTTTGTAATAGACCTCCATAATAATTTTCGCAGCCGCAGAATAGTTTCGGTACTGAAGGTACCTTTTGTCTATTTCAAAAAGCCTACTTTGAAAAAATTTTTGCTTGTTCATTTTAAGATAAATCTACTGAAAGATTACAAACAGATACCCGCCCGATATGCCGAGTCCGTTAACGGTCTTGAACTAGACAATGAAGGATTGGATCTTTTTCTTCCGGAAGAAATTAAAGCGGACATCCCCGGAAACGGAAAAACTATAGGCATTTGTCCGGGTGCAAAACATTTTACAAAAAGATGGCTGCCAGAATATTTTATTGAATTGGGCAATGCTTTAACTGCATCCGGCTACACAATCGCTATTTTAGGAGGCAAGGACGATTTTGAAATTTGTCATACAGCATCTGCATCGATAAAAAACTCGATTAATCTTTGCAATAATGACAATCTTTTTAAAATTGCAGCCAACATGAGCAAATGTAAGCTGATCATTTGCAACGATTCTGGATTAATGCATTTGGCGGCGGCAATGAAAGTGCCCGTAGCAGCTTTGTTCGGTTCATCTGTAAAAGAATTTGGTTTTACTCCCTACTCCCCGTCAAACGTTTCTAAAAATTTAATCTTAGAAAATAATTCTGTGTCTTGCAGACCATGCAGCCACATAGGAAAAGAAAGATGCCCTAAGCATCACTTTAAATGTATGAAGGATTTAACTCCTGCATTTGTAACTGAAAAAATCTTAAACTTTATTGCGTGATATGAATACTTTCTGGTATTTCTTTTATAATATTTTGATTGTGCCCCTGCTTAAATTGTATTTTCTTACAGCGGGTTTGTTTAATGAAAAAGTAAGAACAGGTTTACGCGACCGAAAAAAACTGTTTGAGAACTTGATTATCGACCTTACCGGTCTGGACAGAAGAAAAAAAATGGTCTGGTTTCATTCTGCTTCTATGGGAGAATTTGAACAGGCAAAACCGATAATAGAAAAAATTAAGAAGGAACATGATGTAAATATTCTTATTACATTCTTTTCACCTTCGGGATACAGAAACTCTCTTAATTATCCTTTTGCTGATGTTATTTCTTATATCCCTCTGGATACTACATTTCTTTCCGGCAGATTTTTAAATTTTACCAGACCCGACCTTGTTGTTTTCATGCGTTATGATTTTTGGCCGAACATGCTGTGGCAGTTAGACTACAGAAAAATTCCCTATTTTATTGTCGATGCTACAATGAGAAGAACTTCGAAAAGAATGCTTCCGCTATCAATTAATTTTCACCGCGCACTGCTGAAAAATGTTGCTTCGGTATTAACAGTTTCGGAAGATGATAAAAAGAACTTCGAGGATTTGGGGATTAAAAACGATAAAATAAAATCTGTAGGCGATACAAGATTTGACCGCGTTTACCAAAAAAGTCAGCAGGCAAAAGGAAAAAAATTATTTAAAGACGGCTTCTTCAATGGCAAGAAGGTTCTTGTTTTTGGCAGCTCGTGGGAAAACGATGAAGAAGTGATTGTGCCGGTTGTGATAAAATTAATGAAACATGACCCGGATTTAATACTGATTATAGCGCCCCATGAACCTACTGTAATTCACATAGAAAAAATAGAATATCTTTTCGCCGATAAAATCCCCTCCATAAGATTTTCTTACCTCAATAATTATAAGAACGAACGGGTCATTATTATTGACTCAATTGGAATACTACTCACTCTTTACTATTATGCAGACGCAGCATACGTAGGCGGAAGCTTCAAACAAGGGATACACAACGTTCTCGAACCGGCTGTTTACGGAATTCCGGTTGTGTTCGGCCCCAAAATTGAAAACAGCCGTGAAGCAGAAATACTCGCAAAAAAAGGCGGAGGCTTTATAGTAAATAATCAAAAGCAGGCTTACAGAATTTTACGAACGATTTTTATAAGTGAAGAATTTAGAAAAAAAGCCGGGAAAATTTCCGGCGATTATGTAAAAGAAAATATCGGCGCTACTGAAAGAATTATAAACGAAATTAATTCCTATCTTTAATAAATTGGATCCATACCGTATTTACCACACGAGTACATCATCATGATCGATGAAATATCTATAGCTGCTTTCTTTTCTTCGTTTTCGGGAATCACCAAATCGTAAATTTCTGCGACAAACTTCATATTGGCTAGAATCTTTTTCAATTCCGAATATGTCGGCTCGCCGTGCCAGTTGGCAACCCGTTTAACCAAATTGATTTGATTCCTTCTCAAAAATTCTGAAAAGGTAATTATCTTATAACTCAACTTTGTCCTGGGTCTGCACACATTAATAAGATCATTAGTGTACTGATCCCACTTTTTTGCAAGGTCGTCGTTTTTATCATACATAATATATTTTGCTTTTTCGGGAGTAAACTTAGCACGCGTGTGAACTTTGAATTTCGGAATCAATGCATAGCCGTCGTAGCTTATAATGCCTGTACCCTTTTCCTTGTATCTCCACTTTCTTACAAGCTGCGAGCTTGTGTAAATAGTAATTACTTTATCCGGCTCGCTGTCGATAACAACAAATTTCCCCTTTTGATAACTAACCACAGTGCACCAGTGTTCCCAATTGTCAACACTTAAAATACAAGGGTAACCTTTCTTCAACTCGCTGACAAGCATTCTTCGTGCATCGTTTGGGTTGCTCGACTGAAAATGTTTCATTCTGCATTTAAATCTTCTTGCTGCACGGGACAATCCGATTTCATCGGTACCTGCCCACCATGTACTACCTGCTATAATTCCAATTTGGTCTTCATCCTTAAAAATTCCTAACATCACAAGCGCATATTTAAGTGCGAATGGACCGCATTGGTATTTATTCGGTTGCGGATAAAAACTCATCTATGGTTTTCGATTTGTCTTATAATCGGGGTGTAAAAATAACAAAACTTTTGATAAGCAAAACAATTTTGTTAACTTTTAATAAAAAAATAGAGAGCTTGATGAAAATAGCTGTTGTATTTAATGAAGCTTATCCCGAGACAACGAACGAGTACCAAATAGAAATGCCCAAAAACCTCGGTTTTAAGCCCTACTTTGACATTACACAGAGCGACCCGATCAAGGAATATAAGGCTATTGCACAGGCTTTGAGGAAATCCGGATATAACGTTTATATTTTAAACATTCATGATAACATAAATATTTTTTTAAAAGACCTTGAAAAAAACAAACCCGATGTCATTTTTAATCTGGTTGAAATTTATAAAGATAAACCCCGTCTGGAAGCAAGTTTTTCAGGTATTCTGGAATTGCTTGGAATTCCTTATACCGGCGCCCCGCCTCAAGCATTGGCAAACTGCCAGAGTAAAATTCTTACAAAAAGGATTCTTGGCTCTGTTGGAATAAGAACTCCTAGGTATACGGTAATAAAACAATTGAGAAAAAACTACCGTCATGGTCTACACTACCCTGTGATTGTAAAGCCGGCACTCGAAGACGCTAGTGTTGGCATCGAAAACGATTCGATAGTTACAAACCACCGCATGCTGAGAAAAAGAATCGAACATGTCTTTAACGAGTTCAAGCAGCCTGCTTTGCTTGAAGAATATATTAGAGGCAGGGAATTAAATGTAGCGGTATTCGGCGACGAAAAGCCAAAGGTTCTTCCAATAAGCGAAATTGATTTTTCAAAAATGCCGGATTATCTCTACAACATTGTAAGCTTTCAGGCGAAGTGGGATCCGCTCCATGAAGCTTATCATAAAACAATTCCCATTTGTCCTGCTAAACTGCCAAAAAAAACAAAAGAAGAAGTCGAGCAGATTGCAATAAAATGTTTTAAAATTATGGGCTGCAGGGATTATGCAAGAGTAGACATGAGATTATCGAAAGAGGATAACAAATTATATGTGCTTGAAGTTAATCCAAATCCCGATCTTCAGAAGGATGCCGGCTTTATGCGTTCAGCTAAACAGGCAGGATATTCATACAGTAAAACTTTAAAAAAGATTGTGGAATTTGCCCTCAAAAGAAACGGAAAAACTATTCCTGTTCTTTAAGAATTTCGATCACTTCTTTAAGATCATCGGCTTGGTAATCCGGTTTTATGTGAACATTCTCAGCAAGAGGTTTTGTTGTCTTGCCCGTGTAAATTAAAATTGTTGTCCCGCCTAAATTTTTTGCACCTGCTATATCAGTATCAAGATCGTCACCAAGCATGATGAACCCTTTTTTATCATCAGCATTTAGAATCTTCAGCGCAGTTTTGAAATACAGCGGAGCAGGTTTTCCAATTAAAACTGCTTTCTTATTTGTTGCGTACTCAATTGCTTTAACAAAGGGACCGGCATCGAGCAAAAGACCGTTTTCTTTTGTCTTCCAGAATTTATTCATCTGAAGAGCAATTAAATCTGAGCTGTTCATTACTTTCAGAAAAATTTCATTTAGAATTTTAAAGTCCCACTTCTTCCCCATATCCCCCATAATTACCGCTTCGGGATTATCATCATCGATAAATTCTCTAAAAATTGCTTTAACATTTTCTTCGCAGTAAACGGAAACCCGCCTGTATTTTTCTTTGACATACAACAAAGCAGCATCAGGAGTTGTAATAATCGGGAAAGAAACTTCAATTTTGTGATGATAGAAAAATTCCTTTACATCGGAAGAAGTTGAAAGTGTAGAATTACTTAAAATACACGATTGTATCTCTGAATTTTTTAAGAAATCCAAAAATTCTTTTAAGTACGGTGTGGTTTCTTTTCCAATTTTAAGCACGCCGTCTAAATCTATTAACAGCGGTTTCATTTATGATTCAATTCCCTTTCTCGCCAAAATTCCTTTTTGATAATAATGTTTGATTTCTTTCATTTCCGTAACAAGGTCCGCTTCGTTGATTAATTTCTCAGGACAATATCTTCCTGTCAAAATTAATTCGAGGTTTTCCGGCTTTTCTTTTAAAAAAGGTAAAACGTCATTGATCGATAATAAGCCGAAATATACTGCGACACAAACTTCGTCAAGAATAATTATATTATATTCACCATTATGCATTTTTTCTTTTGCTTTCTCGAGTGCTAATTTTGCTTTTGCTATTTCTTCCGCGGGCGGATTTTCTCTTCTATAAACAAAATCGTCTTTACAGATTTGTTCTATTGTTATCCATTGTGATAAATTCTTTAAGCTTTCCAATTCGCTGTAAGGAAATTCTTTCATAAACTGCAGGATGTAAGATTTGAACCCTGCGCCGGCAGCTCTTACTGCTTGCCCCAATGCAGCGGTTGTTTTTCCTTTTCCGTTACCAGTATAAATTTGAATAAATCCTTTTGTAAGTTTTCCTTTCATTTACGGGACGAATTTTTCTTTTTCTCGTTTAATTTTCTTTCTTCCGCCAACTTAATAATTTCCAATTTCTTTTCATTCGACAATGAATGCCACGCAATAATTTCTTCAATTGTACGGTAGCAGCCTTTACAGTATTTTGTTTTCGGATCAATAATACAATGTCCGTTACAAGGAGAAAGCTGGTGCACAATTTGCAGTGAATTCATTTTTACATCATAAAAAGATTTATTCTCCTTTTTAATTTAGGATTAGTAATCCATGAATTCAACCATATACCTATTCAGAAATATTTCCCGATTCAAGTTCCTTAATCAACCGATCGGTTTTATAAATATATTTTAAAGCCTGCATCAATCCTTTTGAGTCGGTGCCCACTGCTCGATTATTTTGTTCAAGAAAAATAAAATCGCCGGCAAGACTTTCAAGGTTACCATCATGAATCAGTCCGACAACTTCTTTATTCTTATTGATTGCAGAACTGCCGGAATTGCCACCGACAATATCATTCGTAGACGCAAAGCCTACTGGTGTTGATAAATCAAATCCTTCTGGAATTTTCTGCCAGCGGGGATGGAGTCCCCAAGGATAACTTTTCTTTCCAAACGAATACCAACGATCCCATAAACCGTAAAATGTAGTCTTGCCCGGAGCCATTGTTCCGTTATACTCATAGCCTTCTATTTTTCCGTCAGAAATTCTTAATGTGCTCGTAGCATCCGGCGGAATTTGATCGCCGTAAACAGCAAAGGCTGCTTCACCTAAAAGCTGGTTTTGAACTTGGAGAGTATTGTTTATTTCTCGAATTTTTTCTTTTACCACATTCAGTTTATCTTTCGTTTGAGTTATAAAATAAATAAACGGATCATCCGAGTTAAGAATATCTTCCGGTTTCATTTTTATGAATTCGTCAAATTTTTCTTTTGTCGTTAGTTTTGATTTAGCAAGTATGTCCCATGCTGCTTCATCACCCGTTTTACCGCCGCTGTAATTTTTCACAATGGAATTATCTTCTCCAAGAATGCCTGTAAGATAATCTATATGTGCTTTAATCAATTTCGCCTGAAGTTCTTCGTCGATATTTTCTGGATAAATCTTTTGTAGAGTTTCTTTCAATTTTTCAGCTTTATAATTTTCTTCTCTCTGATCCTCAGGCAGTTTCATTTGTTCGGCATATTTAATCACAGCCTGAGCAATTGCAAGATATTCCGGCGCACTAAATCTATTAATTTGAAAAGCCATGCTTTCATCAATGTAATTTCTGTATTCATCAATATTGTTAGCTATTGCATTCCATACAAACCCGTATTTCGATTTTAATTGAGGATCGGAATCAACTTTTTCTCTAAGATTTTTTTCAAAATCCTTTTTCTTTGCCATGATATATTCGTCGCACAAAGCTTTGTACCTGCCGGCAAAAGATTTACGGGCATTTCCGATGCCCATAACTCTGTTAAGAAGTTCGGAGTGCCGTTCGGGATGTTTCATAAACATTTCATAATAAACTTTGTAAAGTTCATTAAAAAGCAGAAGCGTATACTTGTAAGTTTTATCTCGAAAAAATTCTAACTCTGCAATTGAATTTATTCGCTGTGTGCTTCCGGGTCTGCCTATTACAAATATCGGCTCGCCTTCTTCAGCGCCGTTTTTACTCCATTTAAAGTAATGATTTGTTTTAACGGGTTTGCCGTTTTCATCATAAGCACGGAAGAACATAAAATCCAGTTCATACCGGGGATAAGTAAAATTATCCCAGTCCCAGCCTGTAGAAGCAATTTGAAAATCCGGTGCCATTACAAGTCTTATGTCGTTATATCGTTTGTAGCCGTACAAAGAATATTTTCCGCCGTTGTAAAGTCGAACAACATTGCAAGTCAATCCGGTTTCCTTGCTGTATTTTTCTGCCAACTCGCGTATTATTTTATTTCTGTTTTCAATTTTCTCGCTATCGGTATTCCCGCTGTTCATTACATCTAACACTTCTCTGGTAACATCTTTAATAAGAACGAGCTGATCGACATAAAGTCCGGGAATTTTAACTTCATCTTCCGGTTTCTCTGCATAGAAACCATCCCACAAATAATCTTTCCCTTCGGATGAAATTTCGGGAAGATATCCTCTGCCGCAATGATGATTTGTCATAATTAATCCCTCTGCAGAAACAAACGCTGCCGAGCAAAAACTGCTGAATTGCAGAGCCGACATACGAACGTCGTCAAGCCATTCCTGCGAGGGTTTGAATCCGTATTCTTTTTCAAAAAGTTTGACAGGCACATCATCGAAAGTCCACATTTTCCCCATCTGATTTACGTATGATTTAACTTTTGTGATGTCGACCGGTTCATAAATACTTTGAGATTTTGAAGCAGTGTTAGCTAAAAAAAGAAGTGATGTAACTGTTAGGAACAAATACTTAAACAAAATTTTTCTTTTCATTTTATCTCCAGATTTTTTAAAACTGAAAGGGCTGTCAACTAATTAGACGTGACAGCCCTGTGATTTTACTTATCCTAAAATCTTTTAAAATCCTTCTCACTCCATCATTTTGCCGTTCAGAAGTTCATAATAAAGGCGCTGAGCTTTATATACTTTGTCAAATGCGGCAAGTATTGAGCGGACATCCACGGCGACGCATCTGTTGTTAATCGGATTATAAATAAAATTTCCAATAATGCTGTCGATATTGCCGTCGAATGCAAGACCAACTACTTCTTTATCTTTGTTAATAATCGGACTGCCGGAATTGCCGCCGACAATATCGTTCGTTGAAATAAAGTCGAGCGGTGTACTAAGGTCAAAATCGGATGGGATATTCAACCATTTGTCGGGAAGCGTCCATGGATATTGTTTATCAAAAGAATAGTATCTGTTATACAAGCCGTAAAATGTTGTATGCAGCGGCGCTTTGGTTCCGTTATAATCAAAACTTTTTAATACTCCGTCGCTGATTCTCAATGTAAAGTTAGCGTCGGGCGGAATTGTAGTGCCGTAAACTTTAAAGACTATTTGACCAAGCATGTCATTGTAAACTGCTTCGGTGCTTGAAACTTCCTTTGCTTCTTTTTGAAGATCCGAAAGCTGCTCATTCGAAACTTTAACAAATTCAATAAACGGGTCGTCCGAATTAAGAATTGCATCGGCTCCTTCTTCTGCTAGATCAACAACATCTTCTTTACTTGTAATTTTTGAATGAGCCAAAGCAAACTTAACTGCGGCATCGCCGGATAACCCTCCGAACATTTTCTTAACAAGAGGGTCATCGTTCCCGAGATTCATTTCTATGTAACCGGCTTGAACCTTCAGCTTAGTATCTTCCAGCAGCTTATTAAAGTCTGCCGGGAAAATAGAATTTATTACAGAATCCAGTTTTTCACCTTTGTATTCCGGCAATCTTTCATCTTCCGGTTTTTGAAGTTCTTTAGCAAGATTATATAGGCTTTGTGCAATAAAGAAATACTCCGGTGCAAATCTTCTGTTTATACCAAATGCGGCTATTTTAGGACCAATTTTCCTCAACTCGGCTCTGGTATTTTCAATTGCTTCCCAAACATGACCGTACTGTTTATTAAGTTCAGGGTCGTTGAATACTTTTTCCTGAAGAGTTTTTTCGAAAGCTTTCTTCCGTGCCATTAAATACGGATCAATTAAGCCTCTGTATGTATTATGAAAAACTTTTTGAGCATTGCCGATAGAAACTTTTATATCTTCATACTTATTTGCATTTGCCGGGTCGACAGATTTTAGAGCTTCAAGGTCATCATAATAAGTATCAAACAAGTAGGAAAGATTTCTGTAAGTAATGTCTCTTGCATATTCCAGTTGAGCTACCGAAGCCAATCTTTGAGTAAATCCGGGATTGCCGACAGTAAAAATCGGCTCGCCTTCTTTAATACCTTTAGTTGAAAACTTGAAAAAGTGATCGGTCTTTAACGGTTTGCCGTCATCGTCATAGATTCGCATCAAGCCGCAGTCCAAATTATAACGCGGATAAGTGAAGTTGTCAAAATCTCCTCCGAAGTAACCGATAGCTCTTTCGGGGAAATAAACTAAGCGAACATCGGTATATCTCTTGTACCCGTAAATAGAATATTTAGCGCCGTTGAATAAAGAAACTACTTTGCAGTTCAAACCGGTTTCTTTGTTATACTGCTCTTCAAGCTGCTTAATTTTCTCATCTTTATTTTTAGTTTTTTCTTCATCGGTTGAACCGACACTTCCGGCAGCAAGAACAGTGTCCGTTACATCTTTAATTAGAACAAGCTGGTCTGCATAATAGTTCGGTATTTTTCTTTCCTCATCGAGAGTTTTTGCCAAAAAGCCTGTTGTTTCAAGATCTTCGCCTTCTTTTTCTACTCTTTTATAAACATTGGTTTCAACAATGCAATGCCAGTTGGTCATAATTAATCCGTCGCCTGAAACAAAAGAAGCAGTGCATCCAACAACTCTTAAAGCAGAGAGGCGGACATCGTCATACCATTGCTGGTCTGTATCGAATCCATAGGCTTCTTTGAAATAATCGATTGGAGGATAATCGAACGACCACATTTTGCCTGTGTCGAATCTCTGAGCTTTAACTGTGTCATAATCAATTTTCTGCAGACTTTGTGCATTTAAGGAAATGCAAAACATTACTGCTGCAAACCAAAAAGCAGCCATTTTTGACAAACTGAAAAAGAATCTGTTTCGGAATTTCATGATCGACTCCACTTTATTTTTAATAGAGAACTACTGAAAATTAGTATCAAATGAAATTATATTCCAATTTCATGACAATTTTTATTTCTGGAAAAGTTGCATGGATAACAATATTGAACAACCGAATAAAAATCTATAATTTTATTGTGCCTTATTTGACAACGACATAAAATAGGAGAAATAAATGGCAGGTAAAAAGAATTACTTAAAAGAAGTAGTAAAACACATTGATATAAAAGAACACAATGTAGTTAAACTAGTCGATTCTATGCAGCACATGGCTTTTTCTGCAAGGGATTTGTACCGTGCTGCAAATATTTATGAACGAATGCTGCATGACAATGACTGCACTGTTATTTTAACTCTTGCCGGAAGTTTATTTAGTGCCGGATTAAAACGGGTTGTGTTTGACCTTGTTAATAACAATATGGTAGATGCAATTGTTTCTACCGGTGCAATAATTGTTGACCAGGATTTCTTTGAAGCACTCGGATTTAAACATTATATCGGTTCACCTTTTGTAAACGATAACGAATTACGTGAACTTCACATCGATAGGATTTACGACACATTTATTGACGAAGATGAATTAAGAGTCTGTGACGAAACAACCGCAAAAATTTTCGATAGTCTCGAACCGCGTCCGTATTCTTCTCGTGAACTAATATGGAACTTCGGTAAATATCTCGATGAAAACGGCGGACCGAAAGTTGAAGACAGCGTAATCTATGCAGCTTACAAAAATAACGTACCGATATTCGTGCCGGCTTTCTCCGACTGCTCTGCAGGTTTCGGCATTATTATGCATCAGACAAATAACCCGGAAAAACATCTTTCCTTTGATTCGGGTAAAGATTTTCTCGAATTGACCCAAATAAAATTAAACAGTAAAGAGACAGGCATTTTTATGATAGGCGGGGGCGTACCGAAAAATTTTACACAGGATATTGTAGTTGCTGCCGACATTTTACAGGAAAATGCGCCAATGCACAAATACGCAATTCAAATTACTGTTGCAGATGTAAGAGACGGCGCACTTTCAAGTTCTACACTTAAAGAAGCTTCATCGTGGGGAAAGGTTGATCAATCTTATGAACAAATGGTATATGCAGAAGCCACTTTAGCTATGCCCTTGATTGCCGGCTATGCATACCACAAAGGCGCGTATAAAAATCGACTTAAAAGAGAACTGCAAAAATTATTTATTAAAGAAACTGAAGCGGTTAAATAATAGTTTTTCTCTGTGTTTCAGCGCCTCCGCCGTTTTCTTTCTTTAACCATAGAGATACAGAGGCGCAGAGATTTGAATTCTTTAACGAAGGAGGACCTGTCCTCCGAAGTTGCCAACCTTCACTACAGTTACGGTTGGGAAATCTTCAACGAAGAAGGATCATTTTTTTTGTTTCTGAAAAATTTCCAGCTTGTAATCTATAGAGATATATTCCCGATGGCAAAGATGATGCATTAAATTCAACTTCATATTTACCTGCATTTTTATAATCATCAACTAGAGTTGATATTTCTCTACCAAGTATATCATATACTTTAAGAATTTGTCTTCCGTTTATTGGTGTTTGCCAGCTTATCTTTGTACTTGGATTAAAAGGATTGGGATAGTTTTGGTACAAAGAATATTGTAAAGTTACTTCAGCTTCATTTTCCACAAAAGCAGTTGCATTTGAAAATTCAACATCATCTAGAAGAAAATATGAACCCGAATGATAATCAGAACCTGAAGATTGTCCAATTATACTAAAACTAATGTAACATGTATCGGGAGTATCATTTGTAACATATATAAAGGGTTTTGTAAATGCTCTATATGAAGTTACTTCATCAGAAAGTACTTGCTCAACATACCCAACTAACGTTCCATTTACACCACCTTTATATAAACTAACCGTTATGGACAATCGATCCCCGTATTTCGGAAAAAATTGATAATAACAAGTAAAAATTGATGGACGTTGAGTAAATAAAATTCCCTGTCCATTTTCTCCCAGTGTTAATATGGGTGGGATGGCAGCGATAAAATACTGCACCACTTCCCCTTTAACTGCGCTAAAACCAGAATGAGAAATATTTGTATGTGTAATTGGTATAATATTTTTAGAGGGATCATTATCCGCCCACCAGCCAATTGGACTTCCATTTGACCACTCTTCAAAACTACTATTTATGATTTGACAAAAACTAATTATAGGAGAACTTAGAACAATAATTAAAACTATTAAATAATACATGTAGTTCCTCCTTATTTTGCTAAAATCATTTTACGAGTTTGATTTTTATTATTTAGAGTTAATCTATAAAAATATACTCCGCTTGTTAGCTGAAAATTTTGAAGCGAGAATTGTACTGAATGATTTCCAGCTTGCTGATATTCGTTTACTAATTTTGCAATTTCTCTACCAAGCATGTCATAAACCTTCAGTGTCACAAAACCAGACCTAGGGATTAAATAATTAATAGTCGTACTTGGATTAAATGGATTTGGATAATTCTGGTACAATTGAAATGCCTCTGGCAATTCTAAGTCTTCTGCTACATTTGTTGCAATAGCCTCACGTTTTCTAAAGTAGACACGTACTAATGTGTTAGGGTCGGTAATGTCGTCTTTAGATAGTACTTCATAATTGACACAGTATTCTCCTGATGGTAAAATAGCACCGGCTTTAAATCCTACTGTTGAATCGTGACGGTCTGTAATGAATTCAGGTTCCGACCAGGTTAACCCTCTATCAGTTGAATATGCAAACATTATATCACCTCGTACTGCCCCTGTTGCATTATCGAAATCTCTTTCGTCTTTCCAGGTTACGCATAAAATATTTCGTTGTGCATCATATCTTGTACCTTCAATAAGTTGCGAGCGATATGGTGCTGAGATTATTCCGTTGATTGGAAAATTCGGTAAACTCCACGTGTTGCCTACATCATCTGAATATTTATAATAATTTCTTGCACCCCCGAAAGGATTATTTTTAGGAAATTTTGTATAAAAAAGATGAATGCGATTCAATGGATCAATAAGTATATCAGGATCCCAATCGGCATCAACACCTGTAATAATAGGTTTAGGAGAACTCCAGGTTATTCCGCCATTTGTACTAACAGCCATTAAAACATCCCATTGACTTAATCCACCAACTGAATCACGCCAGGCAATGGCAAGTGTATCACCAGCATTATCAAATTGAGCATGTGGAAAAGCTGAATGATGACTATCATTTTCACTGATTGGGGTAACTTTATCCCATGTTAATCCACCATCGGTTGAACGTGTATAGAATGATTCTGCAATTTTGGAAGTGCCAGGATTCCCTTCATGCCACATTACATGTATTCTGTTCTTCCTGTCAATGGAAAAATGAGTAGCGAAATTACCGTAAAGCATTTTTGAAGAAACACGTATTGAATCCTTAATTATATTTAGATCTTTGTCAAGTATTGAAATAAAAATTGCTGGCGGATTAACCGATGTCCATAGAACGTATAAAGTATCATTATTATCCATTGCAAGTTTAACTGATGAGCCACCGAGTACTGAATCAGTCGGAGTAAAACGAACGGGAGAAACCCAATTTATCCCCCCATTATCGGAATAGGTAAGATAATGTCCGTAGAGTTGATTCATATTTGACGGATTAATCTCTGATGTTGAAATAATAATTCTTCCTGCGCTTGTAACTACCATATTATTGTAAAGAACACCTCGCTGTTTTGCATTGAGTGAATCGTTATATCTCGGTAAAACAATTTCTTTATCCCATTGTGTACCAGCCCCGTGTTGAGCAAATGTAATAAATGTTGACAAAACGAAAAAATAAATACAACCATATATATATGTATATGCTTTCGTTTTCATCATTAATTATCTCCTTTATTTTTTTGTATAAATATTATCGGATTTCTTATTTGAGAATTTAGACAGAATGTCTTATTGAGTTGGTTTAAAAAATTTTTCTCATTACTTTCCTGTAATAAAAATCAATCATTTTATTCTAAAGGAGTCGAAATCAATAAATGAAAATGACTATTCTAATTAATGGCGTGCATTATCATCAACACATCTAAAAATGAACTGCTCTACGATTTTGTAAAACACAACAACATTTCGATAAATCCGGATAGTTTTACTGTTATGCTTAAATTGGAAATGGACTTTTGTTAAATTTAATTATGTGTAAAA
>DYLN01000079.1 GCA_020722085.1 Melioribacter roseus | reverse complement strand
TACAACTTTCCACTATCTATTTTCAACTTTCAATTTCTCAAGAAGCGTTTTAAAATCTACCGGAAGTTCAGAATCAAAAAACACTTTTTCTTTGGTATGCGGATGAATAAATCCCAATGTCTTAGCATGCAATGCTTGCCGCTGCATTATTTTCAATAAATTATCTATTCTGCCTTTCATTCCAGGGAGTTCAGAGCCGTACACTATTTTTCTTCCTCCGTAGACAGGATCGCCAAATACTGGATGATGAATATGCGATAGATGCACGCGAATTTGATGCGTTCTGCCTGTTTTCAGCTTTAGTTTCACTAAAGAAGCAAATTCAAATTCTTTCAGTACTTCGTACAAAGTGTGTGCGTGCTTCCCTTCGGATTTATGAACAGTAAATATCTTTCTGTCTTTTGTACTCCTCGTAATGTTACCGATTATTTCGCCATTTTTTTCTTTGAACTTTCCCCAGCAGACAGCCCAGTATTCTCTTTCAACTGTATGATTATAAAACTGCTTTGCTAATTGTGCATGTGTCCATTCATCTTTAGCAACAAGCAGCAGCCCGCTTGTATCCTTATCAATTCTATGAACTATTCCCGGTCTGCCCGGTTCATTTAGTTTACTTAGTTTTTTCGTGTGATGCAGGAGTGCATTAACCAGTGTACCGCTGAAGTTGCCCAGAGCAGGATGCGCAACCATTCCTGCGGGTTTATTTACAATAATTAAATACTCATCCTCAAAGATAATATCCAGCGGAATATTTTCAGGCTCGGTATCTTCAGGACGGGGAGTGAGTGGAATAGAGAGTTCAATCAGTTCACCCGGTGAAATAATATGATTTGCTTTAACAACTTTACCGTCAACTGTAACAAGGTTATTCTTAATTAATTTTTGTATTCTTGAGCGCGTGGCATTTTCAACCGAATTTGCAAGATATATATCTATCCGTTCTTTTTTTTTGCCAGGAGGTATTTCAAAGACAAATTTTTTTTCAGTTATTATCTTTGACATCGCTTGAAGGTGACGATGGTGCGGTTATATTTACTGCTTCTTGTTTAGAGAGATGAGCATTAGAATCTGGATTAAGTGCTATTTCATCTGAATGATTTTGAACAACCACAGTCTCTTCTTTTTTAGACGAATAACTTCGATAAAAAATAATTAACAGCAGAACACCGATAGTTACTGATGCATCGGCAATATTAAAAATCGGCCATCGTTCATAAGTATGTCCAAATAAAGTAAAATCAAAAAAATCGACATTAAAAAAATCAACTACTTTGCCGTAAAATATAGGGGCATAACCGTAGAATACGCCGTAAAACATACGATCAATTAAATTTCCTACTGCGCCGCCAAATATAAATGCAAGAGAAATTCTTAAGCTTAATCTTTGATCTTTTACCTTATATAAGTAAAGTAAAATACCAATACTCGCAGCGAGCGAAAAAAGCGATAAAAACAATTTTGAAGTGTTCCCCACGTCTATGCCAAAAGCCATTCCGGGGTTTTCAACATAGGTAATCTTAAAAAAATTGCCAATCACATTAATACTTTCACCGTAATTGAATCCCACAACCTTAATATTAAAAATAGGTATAGAACCGCCTTTTACTAAAAACTTAGTAATCTGATCGGCTATTACAATAAACAACGAAATAAATAATACCCCCAATCTCGATTTGCCTTTCTTATTTTACAGTTTGCATTTTTTGTTTAACCTGCAGACAATGCTGTGTATGAGGAACAGCGATTAATCTTTCTTTTGGAATCAGCGGACATGTAGGACAAAGATTCTGCGGTTCATCAATACATTCGATGCAGATACCGTAAGTTCCGTTATCAATTCGCTGAAGAGCATCGTCCAGATAGCCTAAAAATTTGTTTTCGCGCTGCGCCCATAAATAAAGTTTTTCACGCTCCATAGCGTCTGTACCCTGTTCAGCCATATGCAGCGAATAAGGCGAGTTTTCGTTAATATACTCTCCTGTTGTTGGGTCCATCATTTGATCTTTTAATGCCTGAAGCTGATCAATAATTTCGTTCCTTTTTTCCAAAATTATTTTCTTAAACTCGTCCAGGTCCTTTTTGCCATACCCGTGAATCTTTCTTACTTTTTTGGTCGGAGATAAAACCTCGACCGGCTGTTGTTTTTTAACTGCTCTTTTTTTTGCTGCTGTTTTTACAGAAGAATTTTTTATCGAAACCTTTTTAGCTTTCGCGTTTGCAGTCGACTTTTTTTTAACATTTGTTTTATTATTTTTTTTCGTCGTTTTTTTTACAATTTTCTTTGCCATTTTATCCTCCTCTTAAGGAATTTCTATTTATTTGATTTCTCAATAACAATATTGCACCTATATTCGCCTATATCCCACTGCTGTTTATAACCGTCTATATGCCCCTCAAATATAATCGAATCAGCTAAAGTTTCATTTGCGATATATTCTTTAAATTGATTTATAAAAGAATTCATCTTGCTATCACTTTCGACAAAAACTTTTATTCTGTCAACTACATCCAGCCCGTAATCTTTTCTCATATTTTGCACTCTGTTTACAAATTCCCGCGCATACCCTTCTGCAATCAAATCATTGTTAAGTTCGGTATCAAGTGCAACCGTAACACCCCCTTCAGATTCAACCATCCAGCCTTCTATTTCGTGACGTACAATTTCAACTTCTTCTTTTGCAATAGTAAGATTTGTCCCTTCAACTTGAATATCAATCTTACCGTTATTTTCAAGCACAGCAATTTCTTCTTTCCCAAAATTCTTGATTGTATTCGTCAGCGGTTTAACAAGTTTGCCGTATTTAGGACCAATCAATTTGAAATTAGGTTTAGCAGATTTATTTACAATAGAAGAATCATCCTCCAGCACAACCAACTCTTTAATATTAACTTCTTCGAGGATCACATCTTTCATTTTTTCCACAGCTGCTCTTTTATTTTTTTCTACTGCTACCATCATTTTCTGCAAAGGCTGTCTTACTTTTAAGTTTGATTTTGCTCTCATTGCACGTGTAATATAAACAACTCTTTGAGCAACATCCATTTTTTCTTCAAGTTCGTCATCAAAATAGAGCGGTTTAGGAAATTCACATAGGTGAACAGACTCCACAAATGTGTCTCCTATGGAAGGGTTTTCTTTTTTTGTAACCGAACTTAAATTTTGATACAACTCTTCGGTTATAAAGGGTGCAAAAGGTGATGTTAATTTTATAACCGTAATAAGGCATTCGTATAGGGTTTGATATGCGGAAAGTTTATTTTTATTCATTTCCGATTTCCAGAATCTCCTTCTGCTTCTTCTTACATACCAATTAGAAAGCTGATCTATAGTAAAAGAGGAAACCAAACGGGCAGCTTTTGTAACATCATAACTATCCATCAATTTTTCATATTCTTTTACGAGAGAACTGAGTTTGGAAATTATCCATCTGTCTATTTCCGGACGCTGATCATAAGGAATTTTTTCTTCACTGAAATCGAACTTATCAATGTTCGCATATAGCGCAAAGAATGAATAAGTGTTAACCAGGGTTCCGAAAAATTTCCTCTGAACTTCTACAATTCCTTCTTCATCAAATAAAGTGGGTTTCCATGGCGGGCTTGAAGTGACAAGATACCATCTTGTTGAATCGGCACCGTATTTTTCTATTAGAACGAAAGGATCAACCGTATTGCCTCTTGACTTAGACATTTTAAAGCCGTTCTTATCCAGAATTAATTCGTTAACAATCAAACTTTTATAAGCGACGCTATCAAAAAGCATCGTGCTGATTGCGTGAAGTGTATAAAACCAGCCTCTTGTCTGATCGATGCCTTCGCATATAAAATCTGCAGGAAAGTTCTGCTCGAATTTTTCTTTGTTTTCAAAGGGATAATGAAATTGTGCAAACGGCATTGCGCCGCTGTCAAACCAAACATCAATTAATTCCGGAGTACGTTTGTAAATTTTACCGTTTTTCTCAAACAAGACTTTATCGACGAATGGCTTATGCAAGTCAATTTCGCTTTCAGGTAAATCTTTCACATACACTCTTTTGCCATCTTTTTCAATAAAACCTTCCTTCAATTCAGAAATAGAACCTACAGCAAAAATGTCTCCTTGATCATTTAACCAAAGAGGCAGCGGTGTCCCCCAATATCTATCACGTGAAAGCGACCAGTCTTTATTTTCCTCAAGCCAATTGCCAAACCTGCCGGATCCTACTTCCGGCGGATTCCAGTTGATGGTATTATTCAGCTCAATCATTCTTTGTGCAAAATCTGTTGTGCGGATGTACCAGCTATCTCTTGCATAATAAATTAAAGGATTATCGCACCGCCAGCAGTGGGGGTACGAGTGAACATAATCGTTTGTAGCTCTGTAGATCAATCCCCGCTGTTTAAGATTATCGATTATATCAGGATCAGCACCTTTTTCTTCGTGCGTATCGAATTGAATAGTCTTAACGTATCTGCCGGCAAAATCGGTTACTTCATCGACAAACCTTCCGTTTTTAGTAACCGGCTGAAGAAAAGGCAAATCGTATTTTTTCCCTACCTCATAGTCATCAGCTCCAAAAGCAGGTGCTATATGCACAACTCCCGACCCGTCTTCCGTACTAACAAAAGAGCCCGGAATTATATACCATGCTCTCTTGTTAACAGGAATATAATTGAACAAAGGTTCATATTCCCTGTTAAGCAAATCAGTACCTTTAAGTTCTCCTGCTAATTGATATTCTTCCTTAATAACTTCGAGACGTGCTTTTGCAAGATAAAGAACGCCATGTTCTTTAGTTTTTATTTTCACATAATCAACGTCGGGATTAACCGCAAGAGCAACATTTGAAATTAAAGTCCACGGAGTGGTCGTCCACACGAGCATCGAAGCATCTTCATCTTTTAACTTGAATTTGACATAAACATTCGGATCTTTTACCTCGTCGTATCCTAAAGCTAATTCGTGGGATGAAAGCGGAGTTTCGCAATGAGGACACTGCGGCACAATCTTAAATCCTTTATAGATTATGCCTTTTTTAAAATATTCTGACAAAGCCCACCACACTGATTCGATATATTCGTTAGTGCATGTTATATAAGGGTCATCAAGATTAATCCAATAACCCATTCGCTCAGTAAGAGTCCGCCAGCCTTCGGTCATTTCTATATGGTGATAAACAAGTTCTTTTGCTTTTTTATTAAAATTTGCTACTCCATATTTTTCAATATCCGATTTCTGTGTAAAATTCAGTTCCTTTTCCAATGCAATTTCGATCGGCAGACCATGAGTATCCCACCCGGCTTTTCTATTAACATGATATCCTTTAAGGGTTTTATATCGGCAGACCAGATCTTTAAGTGCTCTTGCAATTACATGATGAATACCGGGCTTACCGTTAACTGTAGGTGGTCCTTCGTAAAAAGTAAAGGGTTTATCAGCAGGTCGTGAGGTGACACTTTTTTCAAATATTTGATTCTCTTTCCAGAATTTTAGTATGTTTTTTTCGATTTCAGGATAACTTATTTTTTCGGGAAATTGCTTAAACATATTATTCACTAGATTTGTTATTCGTCTTCTTCTTTTTCGTGTTTATTAATTAAATCTTTTTCAGCGGCAATAAATTCTTTTATTCTGCTTTCAATTTGATTTTTAATATCAAGAATACTTTGCAAATTTTTCTGTGCTTCATAAATCATCTTTTCCGATTTCAATTTTGCCTCTTCAAATATTATTTTTGCTTCTTTTTGTGCTACTTCAATAGTCTTTTCGTAAGTATTAACTGTGGAATTTAACTGACGGTGTTCGCGCTGGTAATGTATTACTTCGCAAACTGCCATGCCGAAGAATGCCATTGCGCCTAAAGTTATATTTCTTAAAATATAGAGCACCATATTCTCGGCAATCAAATTGTTAACGCCGAAGTATTCATTAAAAAAGGAAATTAGCACTACGCTTATAAAGGAGCTGGCAACAATAACGGCAAAAACAACTTTACCGCCATGGACATAGCCTAAAGTTTTATTCATCAGCCAGCCGCATGCAAATGAAAAAACCGAAAGCACAAACCAAACAGAGAAATTTTGGTACCCGGCTTTGAAAAGATCGGTACTCAAAAAGTTAGAAGCAAAAATAATAACTGCCAGCAGTGCTGGTGTTAAATAATACACGTTTTTTCGTTTCAATTTATTCTCTTAATTACTTCTTTCATGATTAATGTCATTTTCGGTTCGGCATTCATAGCCGTGGAAATAATTTCTTCAACATTTACGGGCTGTAATGAATCTGGGAAGCATTCGTCTGTAACTATACTGATCCCCAGCACTTTCATACCCATGTGATTAGCTACTATATTTTCCGGCACAGTCGACATACCAACCACATCGGCACCGGTTGCTCTTAAAAATCTATATTCGGCTTTTGTTTCTAAATTAGGACCAGGCACAGCAATATAAACTCCTTTTTGTACTTTTAACTTATTTTCTAATGCAACTTGTTCAGCTAATTCAATTAATTCTTTTGAATAGGGTTCGCTCATATCCGGGAATCTCGGTCCAAAATCATCTTCATTTTTACCGATTAAAGGATTATCACCAAGCAAATTGATATGGTCGCTAATCAACATTATATCGCCTTTTCGATAATTTGGATTCATTCCGCCGCATGCATTTGAGACCAAAAGAGTTTTTACACCGAGTGATTTCATTACACGTACTGGATAAGTAATTTGTTTCATTGTATATCCTTCGTAATAATGAAACCTGCCCTGCATTGCAACTATCTCTTTCCCCTCAATACTCCCGAATATCAGTTTCCCCTTGTGTGATTCAACCGTAGAGAGAGGGAAATGAGGCAGGTCCTGATAATCAATCTCATGTTCAATGTTTATTTCTTTTACCAATCCGCCAAGACCGGTGCCTAAAATAATTCCAATCGAGTAATTCTTCTTTGTTTTTTTTCTAATGACCGATAGTGTCTCTGATATCATTTCGGTAAGTTGGCTCATAACAGTCTCTCCAGTATATCGTTAACGTTTATTTCGCTGTTCTCTGAGTTATCTTTTATTTTTTTTTCTTCAGGCTGTTCTTTCTTCACTTCAACTCCACGGGAAATAATTTCCAATAAATTTGACTGCGATTCAATAACAGCCTTTAATTTCGCAATCAACAGTTTTTTTTCTTCGCGTAGATTAATCACAGAGTTCCTTAGGGAATCGGCATTCTCTTTAGCTTTCTCGATAATTTGTGCTGATTTTACCTCGGCTTCCTTTAGCATCAGCGCAGTTTGTTTTTTTGCAGAGTCAAGAGCTTTGGTGCTTGATTCGGTAGCACTAAGTAACGCAGACTGCAAATTTTTTTCAATTTTTTTGTATTCTTTAAGCTGCTCTTCCATTTTTTCCAGTTCATTCTTCAGCTTTTCCTGTTCTAACTGCATTCGCTCAAAATCATCGGCTAATTTTTCGAGGAACGCCCTCACTTCTTCTTTATCGTAGCCTCTTACAGCTTTGTTGAATTCCTGGTTCTTGATACCAAAAGGAGTAAATTTCATTTCTATCCCATTAATGTTTTGCGTTTGCCAAATATTGCGGTACCGATTCTCAGCATTGTTGCTCCTTCTTCCACAGCAATTTCATAATCGTTAGTCATTCCCATTGACAGTTCACTTAGTTTCAAACCTCTAGCATTAAGTTTTTCTTTTAATTCTCTCAGCCTGCTAAAACAGTTTCTTATAATTCTCACATCCTTCGTCAATGGTGCCATTGTCATCAAACCGATCAAGTTTAGATTTTTTCTAGTCTCACAAAATTCGGCAATATTCAAAATTTCGGATTCTTTTTTCAATCCAAACTTACTTGCTTCGTTTGAAGTATTTATTTCGAGTAATATTTTCTGATTTTTATTTATCGTCTCTGCCCGTTTAGAAATTTCCTCTGCAAGCTTTAATGAATCAACCGAGTGAATATATTCTGAAGTGTTAATTATGTACTTAACTTTATTGGTTTGCAGATGCCCGATAAAATGCCAGAAAATTTTTCCGGATACTGCGTCGGCTTTTTCTTTTAATTCCTGAGCTTTATTTTCTCCAAAGTCTTTTAACCCTGCTTCAATTGCCAAATTAATTACTTCAACCGGTTGAGTTTTCGATACTGCAATTAGCCTTATTTCACTGCGATTTCTGCCGGCTTTCGAGCATTTTTCTAATATTTTTTCTTCAACGATATTAAGATTCTGGACTATCATTTTTTTGATTTAAGGTCGAGAATCTATTCGTTTTGACTATAAAAGTCAATGTTAGGGGTAAAAATCTTTTTTAAAAAAATCTATATGTTCTGAAATCTTTAAGCTGTACACCGCTATCCTAAATTATTTTTAATATTTTTTGCAATTTATTATAAAAGTATTGAAAGGCCAGTTTAGGTACAGAAAAGAAATGAAAGAGAAATTGCGGTTTAAAGAGATGATTTTCTCAAACAAGTAAAGTACTCTTAAAAACTATTATATGAGGCTGAACAAAAAGTAGTTTTTTATAGAACAATAACCGCGAATTGCGCTGATGCTTCGTAAACTCAGCAGAGGTTTTACGAATTATTTTATTGATTCTTACTTTTTAGTCAGCCTCATATAACTCACCTAACATGGATGTAGATGCTCACAGAAACAATGTACAATGTATTATTCTTACGAATTCTGACAGGAATTAACTGCACCCAGTGGTTGCGCCGCACGTCATACATTTTAAACACGTGCCGTTTCTAACCATCGTCATGCTTTGGCATTCGGGACAAATGTCGCCGGTGTACCCTCTTTCGCGCTTTTACAACATTTTATTACGAAAAAAATTATATTATAACAGAGTTTTTTAGGCAATAAGAAAATGATTGTTGAACAAATAACAAACGAATTAAAGTATAACTTGAATCATCTACTCCCTGGCAAAATAAATAAAATAATCCTCTATGGTTCTTATGCCAGGAAAGAAGCTTCCAACGATTCCGATATTGATATTCTTGTTATTTGCAATGGCCTGATTGACCCGCAACTAAGAGAACAAATATATGATGAATGCTACAAGATGAATTCTAAGTATGACGTTTGGATAGATGTAAGTTTGTTAGCAGAAAGTGATCTATCAACGATTCGAGGTAAACAGCCATATATCCAAAATGCTCTTTATGAAGGAATAGCTCTGTGATTGAAAAAGATAAACAGATATTAATCAATCATAGAATACGCCAGGCCCAAGAAGCATTAGTAGAAATATCAGTTCTCATTGAGAATAAATTTCTGGGCTTAGCTGTAAATAGAATTTATTACTCAATCTTTTACGCAATATCCGCCGTTTCAATTAAAGATGGTTTTACAACATCAAAACATAAGAAGTTGCTTGGATGGTTTAATAAAAATTATATTAGCAACGGGATACTTCCACGAGAATTTGGGAAAATGATTTATGCCGCTTATGAAAACAGAGAAAAAAGTGATTACGATTTTTTATTTGAAATAACAAAGGAAGAAATAAAAAAATATTTTGAGCTTGCAAAAGAATTTGTCTCAGAAATAAAAAGATTACTAGAAGACACTTCTAAATAGAATTCATACTACATCTCACTGCTTAAGATTGATCAAACTGAATTTCACACAGACAAAGAAGATGGTTTTTCCAAGGTAAAAAATGAATAATGAACCTATCTGCCAATAGGCAAGATATCGAACATGCCCGTCCACCGAGTTGTACGGGTGGAGACTTAAGATTTTAGAGATTACCTTCAATATTCTTAAATCCATGCTTGTCCCGATTTCTTTATCGGGATTTATAAATCAAAATTCATTATTTCTTTTTAACTGCACCCAGTGGTTGCGCCGCACGTCATACATTTTAAACACGTGCCGTTTCTAACCATCGTCATGCTTTGGCATTCGGGACAAATGTCGCCAGTGTACCCTCTTTCGCGTGCTTTTATCACTTGTTGAAGTGCCGCAGCTCTTTCATTTACAGTTTGTTCGTTTCCTGCAGAATTTTGCTCAGAGTTATTATCCAAAACGATCGTACGTTCACTTACAATTTCTTCACTTTCGAAATCTGGTTCCACAACTGGTTTATAATCTATTGCTTTTTTGGGCTGCACTTCATTTTCTTCAACATGAGCTAAATCGTTTCTTCCCAAATATGTAACGGCTAATTCTCTAAAAATATAATCGATAACAGAAGTAGCCATTTTAATTCTGTCATGTCCGGTTACAATACCGCTTGGTTCAAAACGCGTAAAAACAAAGGCATCGACAAATTCTTCAAGAGGAACGCCGTGCTGAAGTCCGAGAGAAATTGAGATTGCAAAACAGTTCAACAAACTTCTGAAAGCAGCTCCTTCTTTATGCATATCAATAAAGATTTCTCCAAGCTGACCGTTATCATATTCACCAGTTCTGATATAAACACTCTGTCCGTTTATTTTAACTTTCTGTGTATAACCGGTTCTTCTATCGGGCAGACGTCTTCTCTTAGCAATATAACGGTGAATTATTCTTTCGGCAATTTTAACAATATCGTTCTCTTCTTTCTTTTCGTACAGTTCTTCGATTTCTTCATCAGTAATAGAATTTAACGGCTGAGAAAGTTTTGAGCCATCTCTATAAAGTGCATTAGCTTTGCAGCCAAGCTTCCACGATTGAAGATATGCATATTTTATATCATCAATTGTAGCATTATTCGGCAGATTAATTGTCTTTGATATAGCGCCTGAGATAAATGGCTGTGCGGCAGCCATCATTAAAATGTGTGCTTCAGGCTTTATAAAGCGCGTCCCCTTTTTGCCGCATTTGTTTGCACAGTCAAAAACTGCATAATGTTCATGTTTTAGGAAAGGTGCTCCTTCAATTGTCATTGTGCCGCACACATAATCATTTGCTGCGGAAATCTCTTCTCTTGAAAATCCTAATTCTGATAAAAGGTCAAAGCCAAAATCATTTAACTTTTCTTCTGAAATTCCGAGTGCGTTTTTCAAAAATTTCTCACCAAGTGTATATTTATTGAAAGCAAAACTTAATTCGAAAACAGAAGGCAGGATTGATTCAATCTTATTCAAGATTTCATCTGTAAACCCTTTGGCTTTCAGGGATTCGGGATTTATATACGGACATCCGACTAAAGAACCGGAACCTTTGGCATATTTAACAATTTCTTTTATTTGATCGTCATTATAACCCAGTTTCTTCAAAGCAAGCGGTATGGACTGATTAATTATTTTAAAATATCCTCCGCCTGCTAATTTTTTGAATTTAACAAGCGCAAAGTCAGGTTCAATGCCGGTAGTATCGCAATCCATTACAAGTCCAATTGTACCGGTCGGTGCGATAACAGTTACCTGGGCATTTCTATATCCGTATTTTTCTCCTAGTTCGAGTGCCAGATCTGAATCTTCTCTCGCTGCTTTCAAAAGGTCTGACGGGCAAAATTCCGGATTAATTCCCGTAGGGTAAATTGACAAACCTTCATATTCTTCCTTTGGAACGTTATAAGCAGCTCGGCGATGGTTTCTTATAACCTGCAGCATCGGTTCTTTATTGATCTCATACTTTGGAAAAGTGCCGAGCTCTTTTGCCATTTCAGCAGAAGTCACATACGAACGCATATGCATAATTGCAGTCAATGCGCCGCAGATAGCATAGGCTTCTTTACTATCATAAGGTATTCCCTGGCGCATCAGCAGCGAGCCGAGGTTAGCATATCCTAATCCAAGTGTTCTAAATTCATAACTCCTCTGCGCAATTTCCCGGCTTGGATATTGTGCCATTAAAACACTAATTTCTAAAACTATAGTCCATAGTCGTACAGCATGTCTGTATTTTTCAATATCAAAAACTTGTTTTTCTTCATCATAAAATTTTACCAGATTCAATGAAGCGAGATTGCATGCAGTATCATCCAAGAACATATACTCGCTGCAGGGGTTGGAAGCTCTAATTCTGCCGCTGTTTTTACATGTATGCCATTCATTAATTGTTGTGTCGTATTGAATGCCGGGATCGGCGCAGGACCACGCAGCATAGGCAATATTATCCCACAACTCCGATGCTTTTACCGTTTTGGACGGCTTCGGTGCTCTACCTTCTTTTTCGGCTGATTTTTTCTCGGTACGCCAGTAGAGGTTCCAGTTTTTATCCTGCAAAACTGCTTGCATAAAATCATTTGTCACTCTAACTGAGTTATTAGAATTTTGCCCGGAAACAGTTGCATAAGCATCTGAATTCCAATCTTCGTTATAGACCGGAAATTCGATTGAATGGAAGCCAAGTTTTGCAAGTTTAATTGCCCTTTCAATATAATTTTCGGGAACATTTGCTTTTCGAGCATCGATGACTGCCTTTCTTAATTTAATATTTGTCCTTTTATTGAATCTATCATTCTCAGGATGCTCATCATAACAAGCTTTCATAATATTATTTAAGTGAAAATTGCACAGTTTGGAACCAGATACTAATGCCGCTACCTTTTGTTCTTCAATCACTTTCCAATTAATATATTCTTCAATGTCAGGATGATCGATATCGAGAGTAACCATTTTAGCAGCGCGGCGTGTTGTACCGCCAGATTTAATTGCACCGGCTGATCTGTCACCAATTTTTAAGAAAGACATTAAACCGGAAGATTTACCTCCTCCGCTCAGCGGTTCGTTTACACCGCGTAAGTCGGAAAAGTTAGAACCTGTACCCGATCCGTATTTAAATAATCTTGCTTCCCTGACCCACAAATCCATTATACCGTTTCGGTTGACAAGATCATCGTTAACAGATTGAATAAAGCACGCATGCGGCTGCGGGTGTGTATAAGCATCCTCGGATTCTTTTAACTCGCCGCTTTGAAAATCAACATAGTAATGACCTTGAGCAGGACCATTTATTCCGTATGCCCAGTTTAAGCCAGTATTAAACCATTGAGGACTGTTTGGAGCTGCAAATTGTTTAGCTAGCATGTACATGTGCTCATCGTAAAAAGCACGGGCATCTTCTTCGGTATCGAAAAAGCCGGCTTTAAAACCCCAATAAGTCCATGTACCTGCTAATCTATGAAAAACTTGGCGGGCATCAGTTTCCGAAGAATACCGCTCTTTTTCAGGCAATTCTTCGAGTGTTTTTGTATCAGCAACTGAAGGCTGAAGCCATCTAGGTATTCCGTTTTCTTTAACTTTTTTTAGAAGCTTTGGCACACCGGCTTTTCTGAAATATTTTTGTGCTAAAACATCAGTTGCTACCTGAGACCATTCTTTTGGTACCAATATATCTTCCATTCTAAATACAATGGAACCATCAGGATTTTTTATTTCGGACGTTCTTTTTACAAACTCGATTGACTCAAAAGGGTCTTTACCTGCTGCTGTAAACAGACGATCTACCTTCATTATTAACTCCGATGTTGGTTAATAAACTTTGTGAATTAGAAAATCCTTTCAAAGATACTTTTTAACTATGAAGAATTTTTTCCCGCGAGGCTGAAGCAAAATAACTAAAAATATTTTTTGAAGCAATCACCTGTGCAAAACTTAATTTTATCAACTAATCGATTTATTAAAATCACCTAGCAAAATAAAAAAATATTTCTAAAAAGTAACTAAAACTTTTTTTATTTTATTTCTGTAACATACAAAACAACGAAATAATTAATTTTTCCATCTAAGTTATACAAAATAAACAAAAGGAATTTTCATCATGTTGAATTTTTTCAAAGAATTTTTTGTAAACAGCCTAGAAGCAAATAAAAACAGCCAAACACCGAAATATGACAAAATAGAAATAGCTACATGTGCCCTCTTTTTAGAAGCTGCCGGCTCTGATTTTGAATTTTCAAAAAAGGAGCTCGATACTGTTAAAAATGTTTTAAGAAATATATTCCCCATCTCCGATGAGCAAATTCAAAAATTAATTAACCTTGCCGACGAAAAAACAAATGAAAGTGTGAGCCTTTATGAGTTCACGGATATACTAGACAAAAATCTCACAAATGATGAAAAGTTTGAATTGATGAAAAATCTCTGGAAGATTTTATTTGCAGATGAAAAACTGAGCAAGTATGAAGAACACCTCGCAAGGATAGTAAACAATAATTTGAGACTAACTCACAACGATTTTATCGCTTCCAAATTAATTGTTAAAAAAGAATTGGGAATCGACGATTAAAGCACAACGTGCTTCTTTCTGTCAACCGTCACTCGGAAGTACTCCCGCCAGCTCTTTCTCAATTGCCGAAATTATTTCCTTGCTGTCAGGTACAATTTTACTTCTGAAACGGGCTACAATATTACCGTCTCTCGAAATAAGAAATTTTTCAAAGTTCCATTTTACATCACCTTTGTCTACATTATTGCTGTTGATTAAGCGTGCGTATAAAGGTGATTTATCATCGCCGAGAATTTTTATTTTATCGAAGAGTTTAAATGTCACGCGATAATTTGTTGAGCAGAATTCTTTTATCTGCTCGTTTGTGCCGGGTTCCTGCCCTCCGAAATCGTTGCAAGGAAAAGCAAGGATTTCAAAACCTTTGTCTTTATATTTTTCGTATACGGCTTCAAGTTGTTTATACTGAGGAGTAAATCCGCATTTGCTAGCAACATTTACAATTAATAAGACTTTCCCTTTGTAAGATGATAACTTTACATCTTTACCATTCATATCTTTTACTACAATATCTTCGATAGAGTTTTTCATATCACCCTCTTTGCCATTGCTGTTATTTATGCTTTTAGCAAAAATTGCCCATGAGGCAAATACAATCAATAATACGAAAATCAACTTATGCATAATTCCTCCATTAAAAAAGATAATTACTCCTTTAATATAACAGACCATCATTATTTTTTAAAATAATTATAGGGTAAAAATTTATGGAGACTAATAATATTTAACTGAGTTGCGATATTTCAACTTGAATTTGATACCCAAGAGAATTTAACATTGATTCATAATCTTCCCACACTAATTCGGAATTTTTCACTTCTGCTGAAGCTATTTTGCAAAT
>DYLN01000235.1:615-2209 GCA_020722085.1 Melioribacter roseus | reverse complement strand
AAAAGTAAGCAGGTTTTCGTCAAACTCTTCTTTATCAAATAATCCTCCGTTTAGAAACGGTACTTTCAACGTTTTGCCATCAGGCATTGTAAAATCATCATTTTCTCTTTTTTTGTTTAATGTATCAAAGAAAAGTTTGGTTAACCAATTGTTGTAAAACGATTCATCTCCACCCGATTGGATAAAAAGTTGTTTGATAAAGTCAGGCATACCATCGGTGTAACGGGTATTACTGGCACCCAACCAACCCTTTTTCTGGACAAAGTACAGAAACACAATACGTCCGAGCAGTTTTTTGACAAAATCGCGGATGGACTTACTGGCTTTATCCTTTTCCTGCCTGGTAGCACTGGCAGATAGGGTAATATCGAAAACAGATCTACGGTAATTGGATTCCTGCAAATAATTGCAAAAGTTTTGGTAATGCAGGGTATATTCATCAAAAAATTCTTTGCTCAGCTTTTCAACCGAAAAGGCATTGATTAGACTTTGAAAAGTAATTTGTTTTTCGGTGCTAAGCCATTCAAAACGCTCGGCAGCTGTTTTACAGCTTTCAGAAGGACCCAATAAAAAAGTATAACGTTTTGGGTTGGTGACCTTTTCTTTAACTCCTTCATCTGTTAGTACACTATCTTTGGCAACTAAAGTAAGCCGCCAGACACTCCTCTCCCGCTGAAGCGGGGTCTCCCCTGAAGGGAAGAAATCCCTGCCCGGAACAAAATTGATTAATGCCGCTTGTCCGGCTGTAAGCAATTTTCGAACATATTGCTGAATAGCCACCTTGCTTTGTTCGATGCGTACTTTGGGTTGCAATAGAACTTCGTAGCAAGTAATTTCGGTACTGTCGTCTAATTGAATTTTACCGTAAACCCAAACTTTATCAATCACAGCCGATTCCGATTTATTGGGGGATACCAATGCCGGAACCAAAGATGAATTAAGCGTAAAACCTGAACCAAAAACCGGTCTTAAAACTTCACGAGAAAACAAAACCCTGTCGTAAGGTTTATGTAATGCGTTTTGGATTTGAATTCTACTGGTTGCCATATTTTAACTGAAACTTTGAGTTAAAATGATCTGAGGATTTATAATCCCTCTGGGTGTTTTATCTGATTGAGACACTTCCTCCGAACCAAGAGAAAGGTCGTACCTGTCGAGAACGGTAATAAACAACTGTTCAATAAATTTTTTCGGATCTTTGAGCAATCCTGCATTTGAAGTAAAAAAATCATTGATTGATTTTGGTAATACCCTCGAAGAAAAAGTTCCTTTTTTGATAATATCTAATGCACGTAATAAAGCCTTCTTTTTTTGTTCGGTTGGGGCATGTTTTACAATTGCGTTGATGTTTGAAATAGCTTTATTTTCTGCGGGACTAAGGTTTCTACGAGATACTGTCTGAATATTTTCCTGATTTTTTTCAGACTTAAAATATTCAAGAGCTGCAAGAGTTTGTTTATGGTGTAATTCGTGCAAGGGGATTGCTTTTTCTGAATCAGGAGCTTTAAATAATTTTACTGCCTGTAAGAAATTCATTTCTATAATATTCATTTCCGGTGTAATCAGACAGAAAATACCGGGATGATTTTCACTT
>DYLN01000235.1:0-564 GCA_020722085.1 Melioribacter roseus | reverse complement strand
TCCTGTTTCTGTTTCAAGTAAAGTCAATTGCCTGCCTTCCTGCACTTTTCTTCCGCATCGGGCTTTATTTGGAATTTTGGAAATATCATTGAAAAGCCTGGGGTATTTTTTTCTGAAATCTCTTAATTTATTCAGATATTTTAAAATTTCGCTTTCCTCTTTTTGAATTTTATTTCCGAATAAAGCACCTTCTCCTTTTTCTTCGAGAATTGAGAACACCTTGTTATCTTCACCAAAGGCAGTATGAAAAGCCTGAAGTTTACGCAGGGCATTGTTTACCAAATGAATTTGGTCATCTCCATGGGCAGAAGGATAGTAGTTGTAAACATAAATTCTGTCGGCTCTGCACCCGATACGGTTCACACGTCCGATGCGCTGCATTAAACGGGTTGAGTTCCAGGGAACATCATAATTTACTATTATATTACTTCGGTGCAGGTTGATACCTTCTGCCAGTACTTCGGTAGTAATAATAATATCATATTCAGTGTGCCATTTATCTTCTTCAAGGTTCGCATCAAAATTGTCACGGATAGTATTTTCAAGCTCTTTTCTGTTTTCGGC
>DYLN01000078.1 GCA_020722085.1 Melioribacter roseus | reverse complement strand
TTTATAAGGACACAGTTACTTTCCCTGTAAGAAGCGGGACAAGTTTCGAATCCTATTGTATAATTTGGGATAAATGATAAGTATTAAATCCCGACTTAGATTTTCTTAGGCTTGTGTTTATCCATACCTTCGGTAAAAGATTTTCTTACGGTTATATTGCTCTCAAGCCCTTAGAAAATCTTAGTCGATTTGTCATTAGTGTTTTTCTAATGACAATTTGGGATTAAAAAACTATCATTTGTCAAAAGTCATGGTTACATCCCCTACCGGCCAGCGTGCTCTTACATTCAATGTATCCGGATAGTAACTAAATTTTTCGGCAGGAATAAAAGGATAAACATTCCCGCTGTCGTATTTTTCATTTCCGTTTTTATCAATAAAACTCCATATTAAATATTTACCCGGTACAATTCTCTTAAAAGAAAAAGAGCCGTCCGTACCTACACGGTTTTTATAATTTACTTTTACATTATCAGCATTATCTAAAACAACAAAAGTATTATCTGCCGGTAAGGTATTTTTAACTTTTCCGGAAACAGCCGAGTAATCGAGATCGCTGTCGGTTGTAAAATTAAGTGTTAGCACGGTATCTGATTTATTGCCTGCGATATCTTCTATTTTATTCATATCAAGTTTAATCTGATACTCTGAGTTTTGTCTCAGTTTTTTTTGAATCTCTATAATGAAACTTGAATTATCAATCAAACTTATCTTAAAGGGATATTTTTCATTTTTTGTATCGAACACAGAAATCGCATTAAAAACATTTGCCGAGTCTATTCCGTCATCAAACGTAAAATTTAATAACGGCTTTTCATAAGACAATTTTTCTTTAACCGGTATCCCTTCTTTTGCTATTAATTTTGGTGCTGTTGTATCTGAAGCCGCTGCCGCATAAACAGGAGTAGACTCCAAACCAGAATAATTATTTTGGCGGTCGGCTATTCTGTTTGAAAACAGAAACAATTTATCATTCTCGTTAAAATTACCTGTGAAAGCAATTGAATACTGATTTTTCCTTCCGCTGCCTTTAAAAAAATATTTCGGTACAACTTTCACATTGTTTGTAGAATCATACAAATAAAAATTCTCTGCGTGGGTGTTTATGCTGTCTATATCTTTATTGAATTCAATTTGAATATGATTTTTATCAATCATTCTAGCGTAAGTGATTTTGGGAGCAGTTGTATCTTTTTTAGTAAGAAGAAAATTTGCGTTCGTTATTTGATTATTCGGCTCAAAAAGAATTACATCTTCAAAATAACAGCCGTATAAATCTTCTTGGGGATTATATTTCAAATCACGGTATTTATCTAAAACTGCAAAAACCCTGTACGTGCCGTCGGAGATACCGACTAATTTGTACAATCCGTTAGCACCCACCTGAGAAACGAAATCCGGTTTCTTTTCAATCGGGTTGCCCGAAGTGTTGTTTTCAATTTTATATGCAAAAATCATTGTGCCGTCTATGGATTTCCCGTAAACTTTACCGGAGATCATTCCCGTATAAATTTTTTCTCCTGTCGAAAATGCAAATGTCATAGCCTCTGCCATCCTGTTACCGCCGTTAAGGTCTTTTACATCCGTTCCTATTGTTATCGTATATGTTGTATTTTTTTTTAATGAATCACTAAATATTACCCTTAATGTTTTACCGCTCCAGTCATACTCTTTTTGACCTTCAATAGCCGGTGATATAAAAATTGATTCAACCACAGATCTTTTATCAACATATTCCGAAAAAGTAATTTCAAAATAATTTTCGTGATAATTAATAGTTCCTTCGGGAGGAGATATTTCGATAATTTTCGGAGGTGTCTTATCAAGAGGTCCACCGCCCGGCGGCAGTTGATTAGCACACTTGTAAATGACAAGTGCAGCAGTAATCAGCAAAGTTATTTCGAGTTTTGTAACCTTCGCCATTCCCTGTATTTCCTAACGTTTCTTAAATGCTCCTTCTCTGTTCTGGAAAAAATATGGCCGCCGTTTCCATCAGCTACAAAATAATAAAAATTATTTTTCTCAGGATACAATGCTGCATAAATTGCATCCTTACCCGGATTATTGATCGGAGACGGGGGCAGCCCCGGATACAAATAAGTATTGTATCTAGAATCGATCTCCAAATTTTTATAGTAGATTTTATTTTTGTGTTTATTCCTCACAAGATATTGTATAGTCGGGTCTGCCTGCAGCAGAATGTTCTTTTTTAATCTATTGTGGTAAACCCCGGATATTCGTCTGAACTCAGAAATTTTATTTGATTCCCCGTCAATGATTGATGCCAGAGTAAGGATTTGTTTCTTATTCATTTTTAACTCGTGCATTCTTTCAATTACTGAATCTGTAAATATTTTATCCATTGCTTCTTTCAGTTTTACAATTACGTCAACGGCAGAGCTGTTTTTATAAAAGTAATATGTTTCCGGCAGCAAATAGCCTTCTAACTTATCGGCATTTATCCCAATTTTATTTAAGAACTTTTTATCATAACTCAATTTCATAAAAGCTACTGAGTCTATACCAAGCGAATCGTGAAGAAGTTTTGCAAGATTATTCTGCCAGATTCCTTCCGGGATTGTAATAAGAATTTCTTCATGTGATTTCCCTTCAAGAAGCAATTCTATTAATTCCAGATAACTCATTCCGTTAGGAATGCTGTAGCGTCCGGCTTTAATTTTTCTTTCTGCCCCGTATAAGAAGGCGGCAATTTTCATGTTTGTTTTGTTCGGGATAATATCTTTTTTATATAAGGAATCAACTACTTGCGACAACGTCAAACCCTTGGGAATATTAATCTGGATCGGATCGGCTCCTTTATAATAATTTGGAGTAAAAAAAGTAAAAATGAGAAGTCCAAGCACAAAGCCAAAAAAAGATACAACAATATATATCTCGTTTTTACTTAAGAATGATTTAAAATTTTGAATCAAATTAATTTGTTCCAATTTATTCATCGAATTAATTTATTACCTGCTAAACTTGGATAAGCATTATAATCATAATTAAATTTTTTACCTGCCAAATGTAATTTCCAGCCGCGGTATGCAATCATTGCAGCGTTATCACCGCAAAATTCTAAATCGGGAACAACAAATTTCATTTTATACTTATCCGATATAAATGAAAGCTCATTTCTTAAGTCTTTGTTTGCAGCAACACCGCCGGCAAGAACAAGTGAATCAACCTTGAAATTTTGAAGTGCTTTCTCAACATTTTTTGCCAGCAATTTAATCACCGCATTCTGAAACGATGCTGCTATTTTTGGAATATCTGCTTCTTTTATATTTTCTTTGCCGCTGTATTCTTTTTGTACAAATCTAAGAACTGCTGTTTTCAATCCGCTGAAAGAAAAATCATACTCGTTTTGAGTTTTAGCCACAGGAAAATTAATCAAATCCCGACTGCTGCATTTCGCAGCTTCTTCTTGAATTTTTGGTCCGCCGGGATAACCCAGACCGATAAGTTTACCTACTTTGTCAAATGCTTCTCCGGCAGCATCATCTATAGTTGTACCAAGTTTTATAATTTCAAGGTCGCTTTTAACTAACAGCAGCAGTGTATGTCCGCCGGAAACCACCAAACATAAATATGGAAATTGTGGTTTCCATTGCATTAGAAATCCGGAAAAAATGTGACCTTCAATATGATCAACAGGCACAAAAGGTTTATTCAAAGAAAAGGATAAGCCCTTTGCAAATGTTAATCCAACAAGCAAAGCTCCGATTAAACCAGGACCGGCTGTTGCAGAAATTAAATCCAGTTGCTCAATTGTTAAATGAGATTTCTCGAGTGCCTCTTTTAATAAAGGAATAATTAACTGGAGATGAGCTCGGCTTGAAAGTTCCGGTACCACACCGCCATATTTGACGTGAAAATCCTGGGAAGAAATTAAATTAGCTTTTAATTCTCCGTCAGATAAAATTGCGACTGAAGTTTCATCGCAGGAAGTTTCAATACCGAGTATGTTCATTCTTAAATAATAACCTTTTAGCAGCAAAAAATGAATATTGTGAATTGCTCATTGAATATTGAATATTTTTTTAAGAGAAGAGGTTATAATTTAGTCTCAATTTTCAATCCTCAATATTCAATACCAATTAAAAGAAAAAATGCTCTTGGTGATATCCCAGGCTAAATGAGGGTTCTCTTTAAGTCTGCGAATAGAATAAGCATACCAATGCTCGCCAAAAGGAACGTAGATTCTAATTTTGTAGCCATCGGCATTTATTTTATTCCTCAAGTTTTCTTTAACTCCGTAGAGCATTTGAAATTCAAATTTGTCTTTAGAAATATTTTTTTCTTTTATCATTTTATATGCATGATCAACCAAATAATCATCATGTGTTGCTATTCCTACATAGCTGCCGTTGTCAAACATTTTTTCGAGCAGTAATAAATAATTATCCCTAATTTTTTGACGTTCTTTATAAGCAATTTCTTCCGATTCAATATAGATCCCTTTACACAACCTGTAATTTGTTCCATCAAGATTCAGATTTTCAACATCAGCTTGTGTTCTCTTCAGATATGCTTGAACAACAATGCCAACATTTTTATATCTTTTTCTTAATTTTTTATAAAGCTCAATAGTATCATCGGTAGTATTGGAGTCCTCCATATCAATTCTAATAAAATTATTATACTCCTTAGCCTTTTCAAGCAGTTCTGATAACTGTTCAAAGCAAAATTCTTTATCAATTAATAACCCTAATTGAGTCGGTTTAACCGAGAGATTTGCATTTAGCTTATACTTATGAATTGCATCAAGAACCTCGAGACATTCTTTTTTAGCCTGCCGGGATTCTTGTTTTGTTTTCACCGATTCACCGAGAACATCGATTGTAGCTAAGATGCCCTTTGCATTCAATTTTTTTACAACTTCAACTGCATCTTCTAATCTTTCGCCTGCAATATATTTGCGTGCGAAAATATGGACGACTGGTTTAGGCAGAATTTTAACGAACGAGACAATAAGTTTGTTTAAGTATTCCACATTAGTACCATTAAAATAAAACAAATCTTTTCAAAATTACTTTAGGGCAGTTTATTTATCAAGGATGGATAGTCAAATCCGTTTTTAGCAACTAATATTTCCGTAATGTTTCGATCATTTTTACAACTGAGTCAATTCTAACGCAAAGTTCGTTAAGTGTAGAATCATTATTAACGACAAAATCGGCATGTTGTTTTTTTTTCTTATCGGGCAATTGAAATTTCATTCTTTGTTTTACGGCTGAAGCCTCAACTTTATCCCTTTCAACCACACGTTTAATTCTTTCTTCTTCTTCAGAAAAAATTAAAATGACGTAATTAAACATATCGCTGAAATCTGCTTCATAAATCAGTGCAGATTCAACAAAAACTACAGGAAACCGAACAAACAAATTAGAGGCTTCTTTTTCAATTGCGGCAAGCGTGGGGGGATGAATTATTGAATTAATCTCAGCAACATTATCAGCATTATTAAAAACTGCTTCTGCAAGATAAGCAATGTTGGGTTCATTATTTATGAACGATCTTGGACCGAATTTTTTTATCACTTTTTTTCTTACTTGGAGGTCGTTTGCCAAAATATTTTTAGCAATATCATCTGCCCGCAGAACCGGATAACCTTTTTTTTCGAGATAATCACAAACATACGATTTCCCGGATCCAATGCTGCCGGTAATTCCGATCAAAAATTTTTTTTCTTTAACTTGATTCAATTATTTTGCATAAGAAATTTTTCTAACTTCTCTTATCACTGTAACTTTAATTTGTCCCGGGTACTCCATTTCTTCTTGAATTTTCTGTGCAATATCAACAGCAAGACGATCGGAAAAATCATCGTCTACTTTGTCAGGTTCCACAATAACCCTTACTTCTCTGCCTGCCTGGATAGCATAAGTTTTAGCCACGCCTTCAAAAGTTTTGGCAATAGCTTCCAAATTTTCAAGTCTTTTAACGTAACTTTCAAGCGGTTCACGGCGTGCGCCCGGGCGAGCACCGCTGATTGCATCAGCTGCCTGTACAAGTGCAGCTATTGGGTGCTCCATTTCAATATCTTCATGATGGCTCCCAATAGCATTTATTACTATCGGATGTTCATTATATTTTTTTGCAATATCGTAGCCTAACAAAGCATGGGGTCCCTCGGTATTCTTGTCAACAGTTTTACCGACATCATGAAGCAGCCCGGCTCGTTTGGAAAGGTTAGTGTCCAGTCCTATTTCGGCTGCCATAATACCGGTTAGATAAGCTACTTCTATACTGTGCTGCAGTAGATTTTGCCCGTAACTGGAACGATATTTCATTTTGCCAACATGCTTAATAAGCTCTGGGTGCATTCCATGAATGCCGAGTTGAATAACGGCATTTTCACCTTCCTTTTGAATCTCATCATCCAATTCCTGTTCAACCTTAGCAACAATCTCTTCAATTCTTGCAGGATGAATCCTGCCGTCAGCAATCAATCTTTCGAGAGAAATTCTTGCCACTTCACGTCTAAATTGATCGAATGCAGAAAGAATAACTGCTTCGGGAGTATCATCGACAATTACGTCCACACCGGTAACTGCTTCAAAGGAGCGTATGTTTCTTCCTTCTCTGCCAATAATCCTGCCTTTCATTTCGTCATTTTGGATCTGCACTACCGACACAGTTGATTCAACCGAATGGTCTACCGCAGTTCTTTGAATTGCCTGGACAATAATTTTTTGTGCTTCTTTTTTGGCATCAATTTTCGCTTGATCTCTGATTTCCTTAATCATTTGTGCAGCATCTGTTTTCGCTTTATTGATCATATTTTCCATCAGCATTTTTTTTGCCTCTTCAGCGGTTAATGCTGCAGTTTTTTCCAGCCGCAGATTTTGCTCAATAACTAATTGATCAAGTTCTATTTTCTTTTTTTCTAAATCGGTTCTGAGTCTTTCTAATAATTTTTCTTTCTCTTTAGTTTCTTTTTCCTTCTGTAGAACTAAATCGAATTTTTTTTCAAGGTTCTCTTCACGGCTTTCAAGCTGTTTTTCGTGATTCTGAAGTTTTTGACGCTTAGTGTTTACTTCATTATCAAATTCCTGTTTTTTCTTCAGCCATTCATCTTTAACTTCAAGTAATTTTTCACGTTTAATATGTTTGGCTTCTTTTTCAGCGTCTTCAAGAATCTTTTTTGCTGCTTCTTTAGCACTAAGAAGACTATTTTTACCGAACTTAGTATTTATATACCAGCCAAAAAAGAATGATAAGGCTATTATCACCAGTGCACCAAGAACCATAAAGTATACTTCAAGGAACATGTATCCTCCATAAATACAATAGATAAAATCGCACCTGTCGATTCTTGTGTAGAAGAACCCTTCTAACACAATGCGGGAAATTGCCCGACGCTTTTTACTTCCACTGTTCTGCCTGAGCAGAATCCCCGATAAATCGGGGCGAGGCCTGTAATACACGCCGTGAGTCAATAACCCTGTTATTTTTACTATAGTTCTTCATATATTATGAATCGACAGGGCGAAAAATTAAGAGGGGCTTGAAATTAACTTGGAGTCACTGAGAAGAAGCTTAATTTTTTTGATTTTATCGGTGGCTTGAATGCTGAATTCGCGGTTTTTATTTTTTTCAACAAACAGATCGTACGCTATGTTTAATGCTGCAATTATAGCTATAGTATCTTTCGGCTGATCAGGCAATTCCTCTTTAGTCTCTTCCATTATATTATTTATATAAGCGGCTAATTCAGCAGCTATCTCTTGATTTTCAACCAGAAGAGAATATTCTTTATCAAATATTTTTACTTTAAGCTTCTTTTTTTCCATGCTAACTTCTGCCCACTATCAAACAGTTTATTAAGAACGTAAATGAAAATCTAAACGGGCAATTAATTCATCAATTTTACTTTTTAATACTTCCTTTTTTTCGTTAGGTTCATCACTAAATAAATTGGACTCGCTAAAAATAGATTTACTTAATTTTTCTTCAACTTCATTTAACTTCTTCTTTAGAATTGTGTTTTCATTTTCAAGTTTGGCTATTTTTTTACTTAATGCTTCGTTAGATTCTATAAGTTCAGTACCTTTTTGAATAAAATAATAGACTTGTTTTTCCAGAGCATTTAATTCATCTAAAAATAAATCGTATTTTGTTGTTTCAGCCAAATTAATTGCCTCTTAGTTTACCACTTAGTTTTTCCTCAACAGCTTTAATGGCATTCCTAAAGTCTTTATCTATTTCTTCTTCAGTAAGAGTTCTGCTGTCACTAAAATACTCAAGCTGAAAAGCGAGACTCTTTTTACCTTTGCCTAAACTGTCGCTTTGAAAGATATCAAATAACTTTATATTATGCAACAAGTTAGAACTTGATTCTTTTATCACTTCTCTAACTTGTTCAAATGTTATTTCCGTATCAAAAATAAACGCAAAATCACGGTAAACCTTTGGGAATTTCAGCAATTCTACAAATTTATAGCTTCGCTGTTCGATGCTCCGTATGGAATCGATATCGGCAGCAAATGAAAAAACATCCTGATCTATATCAAAAAGTTTTAATAAACCATTACGTACTTTTCCGCCGCGACCAACAATCTTATTTTCTATCAGATAGTCGAAATGATATTGATAAAATTCATCTCCAGCAGAATTGAGTTTTACCTGCCCTTTATTATACTTCAACAGTTTATTGAAAAACTCAACAACAAAACCTTTTAGGTCATAGAAATCGAAGTTTCTGTCTTTTTCGTACCACTCTGTATTTACAGCTTTGCCTGTTAAAGTTATTTGAAGGTGCTCCACTTCTTCGAAATCATCAAAACTGCTAATATTTGACTTATCTTTGAGATTAAAAATCTTTCCGATCTCAAAAAACTGAAGGTCATTCTCTTTCACTTTAAGATTTTTGCTTGTCGTAATTAAAGTACCCGGCAAAAGCGAAGGACGAAGATGCGACATTTCGCTGCTCTGCGGATTCAGTATTTTGATCGGTCTGCCGAATTTTTCTGCGATACTTTCACTCAGCAGTGAGTTAGTAATTATTTCATAAAAACCAAGTCCAGTTAAAATAGTTCTAATATTATTATCAAGTTCGGACTGATCGACTTTTTTGTCAAGAGTAACCTGAATTTTAGAAACCTCGGGAATTTTATCATAGCCATAAATTCTTGCAACCTCTTCTATCAAATCGATTTCTCTTTCGACGTCATGCCTTCGCAGCGGTACTTTTACAGAAATTTTTTCTTCGGATTTATTAGCAAACTTAAAGTCAAGATTTTTTAAAATTTTATCGACAGTTATTTTAGGAATATCATAACCTAAAATTTTGTTCAAGCGTCCATACCGCAGTTCGACAATTTTACTTTCTATTCTTCGGGGATAAACATCAATTTCATCTTTTGCTGAATTGCCGCCGGCAGTTTCACAAATTAATTGTGCTGCTCTTCTTGCTGCCCAAACAACAATATCGGGATCGGTACCTCTTTCAAAGCGGTAAGAAGCATCAGTCGAAAGTCCCAAATGCTTTGCTGTTTTTCTTATGGAAGATGGATTGAAAAATGCGCTCTCGATCAAAATATTTTTTGTTGAAGAAGTAACTTCCGAATTTTCACCGCCCATTATGCCGGCAATAGCGACACTTCTTTCTTTGTCGCAAATCATTAAATCATCCGGTAGAAGTTCACGTTCTTTGGAATCGAGCGTGGTAAATTTTCTCTCATCGCCTGCAGTTTTAACAATAATTTTTTTGCCTGAGAGTTTATCCAGGTCGAAGGCGTGCAGCGGCTGTCCAACTTCATGAAGAACAAAATTAGTTACATCAACAACATTATTAATCGGTCTTAATCCTACAGCCTTTAAAAAATTTTTAAGCCACTCCGGCGAATCTTTAATTGTAACATTGTTAATTATCTTAGCAACGTATCGGGGACATTTATTGCTATCAACAATTTCAACAGAAGCATAACTGCCGGAAGTTTCCTTTTCTTCTTTGATATTAATCTCGGGCATTTTCAACGGGAGATCAAAAATTGCAGCCAGGTCCCTTGCTATTCCGATATGACTCAAAGCATCTTGTCTGTTTGGAGTTACTGCAACTTCCAAAATCACATCATTCATATTAAGGGCTTCGGATAAGGCTGTTCCTTCTTTTAGTTGAGAATTTAGAACCATTATACCTTCGTGATTTTCGCTTAATCCCAATTCTCTCTCCGAGCAAATCATCCCGAAAGATTCTTCGCCTCTGATTTTAACGCGGGATAATTTTTCTCCTTTCTCAGGTATTATGGAACCAACCTTAGCAAAAGGAACTTTCTGGTTAACATCAACATTGGGTGCACCGCAGACAACTTTATAATCTGAAGCACCGTCAGATACAACACACAATTTTAATTTATCTGCATTAGGATGTTTTTTTACTTCTTTCACTAATCCAACTACCATATTATCAAATGCAGCTGCTTGATCTTCTACCTCTTCTACTTCCAATCCGGCAAGCGTTAGTTTATCGACAATTTCCCAAATCGAAATTCCTGAAAGGTCAACGTAATTATTCAGCCACTTAACAGAAATTTTCACTTTTTATTTCTCCGTTAAAATTGAGTCAAAAAACGTTTATCGTTATCAAAAAATATTCTAATATCATCGATACCGTACTTTCTTAGAGCCATTCTTTCAACACCCATACCGAATGCATAGCCGGTATATTTTTCGGGATCAATTCCAACATTTTTCAATACGTTAGGGTCAACCATTCCACAGCCCAAAATTTCCAGCCAGCGTCCTTCTTTACCTGCGGGCTGCCACCATATATCCATTTCTGCACTCGGCTCGGTAAACGGGAAAAAGCTCGCTCTGAATCTATATTTTAAATCGCTGCCGTATAGCTGTTTTGCAAACGATACTAAAGTTCCTTTCAGCTCGGTGAATGTAACATCAGTATCAACATACAATCCTTCAACCTGATGAAACAAGCAATAACTCTTTGCACTTATTGCTTCGTTTCTGTATACTTTACCCGGCACGATAACTCTTATGGGAGGTTTCAGCTGCTGCATAACACGAATCTGCACGGGAGAGGTATGTGTTCTGAGCAGAAAAGACTCGTTGATAAAAAAAGTATCCTGCATATCACGAGCAGGATGGTCTCCCGGAAAATTCAATGCCTCAAAATTATTATAATCTGATTCAAGTTCGGGACCTTCATAAACCGAAAATCCGATCCCTTTAAAAATCGACTTTATTTCATCAAGTGTTTGAATTAAAATATGCTTGCTGCCGATTTGTTTTTTTCTTTCGGGCAGTGTATAGTCTATTACGGTTTCATTTTTTGCCTGGCTCGATTCAAGCTTTGATTTAATTTCATCGTAACTCTTCAGGAGCAGTTCTTTCAACTCATTTATTGATTGTCCGTATTTATGTTTCTCTTCGCGCGGTAGAGATTTAAACTCTTCAAATAATTGGGTTAGGAGTCCTTTGCGGCTTAAATATTTTATACGGATCTCTTCAAGTTCATTAGGCTGACTAACTTTTTTAAGATCACTTTTAAAATTCTTCTCAACATCAGCAATCTTAGCAATCATATTCATCTCGAAAGTTTAAAAAAATTCCCCCCGGAAACGTAAAAAGGAATTTCCGGAGGGGAAAAATTAGTTCAATACAAATTTAACAACGTCGGCAAATGCTTGAGGATTTTCGACAGCAAGACTTGCCAGTAATTTCCTATTGATACTTACTCCCTTTTCATCCATAGCATGAATTAACCTGGAATAAGTTGTTCCCTGTTGTCTTGCCGCAGCATTTATACGAACTATCCAGAGTTGTCTATAAGTTCTCTTTTTTAACTTTCGATCTCTGTAGGCATGAACAAGCCCTTTTTCAACATGGGTTTTAGCAATCGTCCATACATTTTTACGTGCACCCCAATAGCCTTTAGCCATGTCTAGTATTTTTTTACGTCTTCTTCTAGAAGCAACGTTATTTTTTGCTTTTGGCATTTCTTCACCTTCTTCTTATTGAATCATTAAAGAGACTCTTTTTAAATCTGCTTTTGAAACAAGAGTAGATTTTCTAAGTTTTCTTTTCCTTTTTGTAGATTTTGTAGTTAAAATGTGCGATTTATATGCACGATGTCTTTTAATTTTACCGGAGCCTGTTTTCTTAAAAGATTTGGCTGCTCCGCGATTACTTTTCATTTTAGGCATAATGTTATCCTTAATCTATTTTTTCTTTTTTCCTTTAAGCGGCGCCAGGATTGTATGCATTGCCCTTCCTTCAAATTTTATTTCCTGCTCAACCTTAGCAACTTCCGCTAATCTTTCAATAAATTTTTTAAGCAGCGATTCACCCTGTTCTGTGTAGGCTAATTCTCTGCCCTTAAAAATAACCGATACTTTTACTTTATTTCCTTCCTCAATAAAATTAACAGCATGTCTCGCCTTAAAATCGAAATCGTGTGTATCAGTGTTAGGATGCAGCCTGATTTCTTTTAATACGCTGACCTGCTGTTTTTTCTTTTGAAGTTTCTCTTTCTTTTGAAGCTCATAAATAAATTTTCCGTAGTCAATAATTTTGCAGACCGGAGGCGTAGCCTGGGGTGCAATTTCAACCAGATCCAATTCCTGTTCCTGAGCTTTTTTTAACGCTTCTTTTATACTTACAATTCCTATTTGTTCTCCGTTTGAATCTATTAATCTTACCTGCGGGATTCTAATCTCTTGATTGACCCGATAATTAATTTGAACGATAAATTACCCCTCTAATTGTGGTTTACTTTGTTAACTATTTCTAAATTAATCTTACTAATAAAGTCTTTCAATAAAATATTTCCTTTATCACCAGCTTTATGCTGCCTAACTGATACTGTACCAGTTTCTTTTTCTTTTTCACCGACTATCAGCATATACGGAACTTTTTGAGTCTCCCAGTCTCTAATTTTATACCCTACTTTTTCGCTCCTAAGGTCTAATTCAGATCTGATGTTACTTTCAAGCAATAATTTATGAACATTTTCGGCGTAATCAAAGAAGTTTTGCGAGACGGGAATAACTACAGCCTGAACCGGTGCAAGCCATGTTGGGAAATAACCGGCATAATGCTCAATCAATACGCCAATAAATCTTTCAAGAGACCCGAAAGGCGCACGATGAATTACAACCGGACGATGTTTTTGTCCGTCACTGCCAGTATATTCGAGATTAAATCTCTCCGGCATTACATAATCAATTTGAACGGTTCCGAGCTGCCACTTTCTGCCCAACGCATCTTTTACCATAAAATCGATTTTAGGTCCATAGAATGCGGCTTCACCTTCTGCCACAATATAATTCAGCTTCATCAAATCGGCAGCTTCACGAATTTCCTGCTGGGCTTTCTCCCATAGTTCAATCTCGCCGCCGTATTTCTCAACGTTCTCATCTCTAAAAGAAAGTTGTGTTGTAAAATCCTTAAATCCCATTACAGAAAAAACAACCTGAATTAATTCAATAACATTGCATACTTCATCTTTAAGCTGATCCTGTCTGACAAAAATATGTGAATCATCTACGGCAAAACTTCTAACGCGTGTTAATCCGTTCAATTCACCAGACTTTTCATATCTATAGACTGTCCCAAATTCAGCAATTCTTATAGGCAAATCTCTATAGCTTCTGGGCTTTGAAGCGTAAATCTGAAAATGATGCGGACAATTCATTGGTTTTAACAAATATTCTTCATGTCCGTCTTCCAGTTTAAGTGTAGGAAATTGACTTTCTTTATAATATGGATAATGTCCGCTTGTCTTATACAATTCAATATTCCCAATATGCGGTGTAACAACGGGCAGATAACCGCGCTTTAGTTGTTCTTCGCGCAGAAATTTTTCGAGAGTATCGCGCAGAACGGTACCTTTCGGAAGCCAAATTGGGAGACCGATTCCAATCTTAGGAGAAATCAAAAACAACTCAAGTTCTTTTCCGAGCTTACGATGATCTCTTTTCTTTGCTTCTTCAAGCAGAGTAAGATAATCATCTAACATTTTCTTTTTAGGGAAGGAAATGCCGTAAATTCTCTGAAGCTGTTTGTTTTTTTCGTCACCCCGCCAATAAGAACCGGACACGCTGAGAAGTTTTACAAATTTTATTTTGCTTGTATCGGGAATATGCGGACCCGTACACAAATCTGTAAAGCCGCCTTCTTCATAAATACTGATTACATCCTTTTTTTCATCAAGCTCTGTTATAATTTCCTGTTTGTAAGGATCACCCTTTTTCTTAAAAAACTCATAAGCCTCGTGCTTGGATAGTTCGGCACGTTTGAAAGGATTACCCTGTTTAGCAATTTCAAGCATCCTCTGCTCGATTTTAGGAAGGTCTTCCTCCGAAAGCTTTACATCAATATCAACATCGTAATAAAAACCGTTCTCGATTGCAGGACCAACTCCGAATTTAGCCTCCGGATAAATTGATTGAATCGCATGCGCCATTAAATGAGATGTCGAATGCCAGTAAGTATGCTGTCCATCTGGATCATCAAATGTAAGTAACTTCAGCTCAGAATCGTCATCTAATTTTGCAGCGAGATCCCGCACTTCACCATTAATTTTAGCAACGAGAGCTTCATCGGCTAAACGATTTGAAATCTGACGTGCAATATCAAGCGCTGTAATTCCTTTATCAAACTCTTTTTCCGAGCCGTCAGGGAATTTTACTTTTATCTTATTATTCATGTCTATATTTAAATAAAAAAAACGGACTTACTCCGGTTTATGTGGGTTCTATAGGATTCGAACCTATGACCTTCTGCACGTCAAGCAGACGCTCTAACCAACTGAGCTAAGAACCCGTAAAAAATTATTTATTCATCGTTACTAATTCTCTTAAAAGTAATTCTCGATTCAACTATGACCTCTCCGACACAGTCGGAGCGCTCTAACCAAACTGCTTGTCCCGATGTTTTTTATCGGGGCGTGTCCCGATGTTTTTTATCGGGGAGCTAAGAACCCCTCACAAGGAAAAGTATAAAGTAATTAGACAATGTATTTCGACTTCTTATTTTAGTGAAAGTTGAAGCGTCGTACTTTCTCTTTTTACTTTTACCTTTATACTGGATTCTCATCCAGTACCGAGGGCCGGACTCGAACCGGCACGGGTGTAAACACCCACAGGATTTTAAG
>DYLN01000234.1 GCA_020722085.1 Melioribacter roseus | reverse complement strand
ACAGCCAATCACCTCACATACTGTCTCTGTAACCCGGGCAATCAATCTTGCCTTCTTTTCTTTATCAATCCCCTGCCAGAGATTAATCTCTAAAAACGGCATAAGACCCCCTTTTGATAAAATACCTAAATGCCTAAATACCTAAATGCCTAAAATACCTAAATACCTAAATTTCTAAATGCCAATCTCATTTTACAAAAAAATAACAATTATGTCAAGATTTGACTGAGGTTTATCCACATCTTTGAAGACGGGCTATAAAGAAATGTCATCCCTGAAATAAATTCAGGGCAGGCACTGAACTTGTTTCAGGATAGGAATATTTAAGAGTTGACTATTTGTAATCTTACGCCTTGACTTCTTTAATTTTTTATATATACTTTAATATATTAAAGTATTATGAAAAAGGAATCAGTCAAATTGGGGTATCTTATTGCCTTTCGCTTTAAAAAGAGATTAAAAGCAAAGGCCCGAGTGCGTTTCTGTCAGGCGCTCTATGGTTATTTAGACCATTCGCAGTATGGGCGTTATCGTTATCAGCGGGCAGGTCTTCTAAAGGGGGTGCCTTATTTATCACCTATTCGTGGGCTATTAATTGTTAAAAGTGAGCACCGGGAAAGAGTTTTGAGTTTTCTTAAGGGCAAGGTTGAGCTCTATGTTCGGGAAATAATTCTTAAACCTGAGGATTTAAAAATGTTAGCTAAATCTTTGGTTTTGGATCGTAAAGGTTTAGCGCAGTTAAATAAGGAGTTATTAAAATGAGGTTAGATAAATGGACATTAAAGAAGTGGGATGAGTTTTTGGTGGATTTTGATAAACTTTTTTTGGATCAGCGGCATATTCGGGTTTTTCGGCGTGCCCTTCAAGGGGTAATTGCGGCGGAATCGCCAATTATCTTAAAGATTGGTGGGGCCCTGCCCCATTATTGCCAGAGTAATTTTCATGCGGCGCGGCCTTTTTATCGTTTTTTAGGTAAAACCCCAAGGGGGGTTGATAAATTTTCGGCGGTTGCTCTCCTTGAGACTTTATATCAAAAGACCGCCGTGGCTTACCAGGATTGTGAAGAGCCGATTTTAATTGCCCTGGATTTAACGAGTTTAGAGAAGCCTTATACAGTGGACTCTGAAGGTATCTGTTTGGTTGAGAAGAACGACAAGAGCGGTCAGGTAAATGGTTATATGCTGATTACCGGTCTTGCCCTGGGTGGTGTTGGTATGACAAATAATAATGGTAAGAAAGGCTTAGTATATTTTAAAGTATTTTCCCATCAATTAGAATTAATGAGTCAGAATGCGGAGCGGGCATTATGTATCAAGGAGATAAAAAAATTATTTAAGGGTAAGCGTTTACGTTATGTTAGTGATCGTGGTTTTGATGACAAAAAAGCGTTCCTGGAGTTTATTGGTGAAGAGGGTGATGAGTTTATTGTGCGGGCTTATCAGAATCGTTTGATTCAGGTGAATGGTGAAGTGCGGAAGTTATTAGAATATGTGCGTGGGCTTGAATGTTGTTTAAGTTTTGATACGGAATTAAAAATTAAAAGGCGGCGTCAGAAGGTAAAGATTGATGTTAGTATTGGGTCATTTGAGTGTGAGGGTATGAAGTTATGGGTGGTGCGCAGTGTGATTCGGGGTTTTAAAGAAGAGTGGGTTTTAATTACCAATGTGCCGGTGGTCAATTTAGATATTGCCTTAGAGATTTGGCGTAATTATGCCCGGCGTTGGGGGATCGAAGATTTTTACAAGTTTGCTAAGAATAATCTTAATCTTGAGACTTTTCAAGTTTATGAATTAGAGAAGATCAGGAAGGTTTTGAGTTGGGTTGCAGTGGCGGGCGCATTTCTCTATGATTTAGGGGTTGATGTTACTGAGCCTTATATTAAATTACTTTTGGATCTTGGTGGATTTGCTGGGCGTAAAAGGGATAAACCTGGGAAAGGGGCACTTGAGCGTGGGTTATCAAGGTTATTCATTGCGCTGATGGTTAATGAGAAGCTTAAATTAAATGATACTTCGTAAAAATTGTCGCATATCGGGATAATTCATTTTGAGATCGATTATTAAAAAACACAGAGATTTTTGTCGTTATTAAATTTCTTTGTGATTACAATTTATAATCAAGATGTAGTAGTAAAACTCAACGGGCAAAAATTTGTTGATGACATCATTCTCTATTTAAAATTAGAATTTCTTAAATAATCCTCTCAATTGTTAAGTCATAATCGAGATGTGGATAAACCTCAG
>DYLN01000004.1 GCA_020722085.1 Melioribacter roseus | reverse complement strand
TAAGTACATAGTTACTTTCCCCCGACAAGATGTCGGGGACAAGTTTCGAATCCTACTGCATAATTTGGGTTGAATAATTTGGATTATTTATTATTCCCTTTTTTTTCAGAAGTCTTCTTATCAACTGCCGGTTTGCTCGATTTGTTTTTATAGTCAGTCTGATAAAAACCGCTTCCTTTAAAAATTGTCCCAGCACCCGGACCAATCAATCTTTTTACTGCACCGCCGCATTGTGGACAAACAGTAATGGGCAGGTCTGAAAATTTTTGAAACAACTCAAAAGTATGCCCGCAATTGGTACATTTGTAATCGTAAGTAGGCATCGAATATCTCTCCTAAGTGAAAATTCGAACTTGCAAAAATAATGAGAGTCGCAAAGAAATCAAATTGATACTGAGTTTATTTATTAGTCAAAAATTTTGCATATTTTCTTCACTAAAATAACCTTTTATGAAAAGAATAAGTTTATTTTTTCTATTTACGGTCTTAAGTATTTATTTATCAGGCTGTTTGAATTACACTCAGGTAACCACAATAAAAATTGACGGCTCCGGAAATATGTTTATCCATTATTGGATGAAATGGAAAACATCCAGAGATTCCCTGCTAATCGAAAATCTTGGAATTTTCAACCAGGATTCTGTGCGCAAAGAGTTTCTTTCTGATTTTGTCAATCTAACTAACGTTGAAGTCTATAAGGATTTTGGTGACAGCACTGTTCATGCAAAAGTAGAACTTGAATTCAATAGTCTGGAAAACTTAAACAAAACACGTGCATTTAAAGGCGCAGAGCTGTCAATCAAAGATGGTCCTGGCAACACAAAAATTTTCTCGCAATTTATCCAGCCTATTGCCACAGGTTTTGGTTTTGAAAGTAAAGACTTTGCCATAACTTATATTTATTATTTACCTGGTGAGATAGTAAGTAATAACGCTACGTCGATTTCTAATAATATGCTCACTTGGAAATACACATTGGACGAAATTGGAACCGGTAAATACATTACTGCTACTTATCGTCCTTTTAAGTTAAAAGAAACACCACCATGGATATATTACAGCGCCCTGCTGGTGATAATTGTTGTAATTTTCTATTTATTTAGCAAACGAACAAAATAAACAGATCAAACTTTGTTTGACATGCCTTTATCTTTTAATTATATTTAGCGACTATTTCACAAGAAAAATTCGATTTTAAAGGTTGGAAAAAGAACCGTTAATTTTTTCAGGTAGTTCAAATCCCGACCTAACAAAAAAAATTTGTGATTATTTAGGTCTGGAATACGGCAAGGTAGATCTTAAAAGATTCAGCGACGGCGAAATTTGGGTTAAGTACCTTGAAAATATCCGCGGCAGAGAAATTTTTATAGTTCAATCAACTCATCCACCAGCGGAAAACTTGATGGAATTACTGTTGATGATTGATGCTGCAAAAAGAGCTTCTGCTAAAAAAGTAACAGCAGTAATACCATATTTTGGTTATGCCAGACAGGATAGAAAGGATCAGCCGCGCGTTTCAATTTCGGCAAAGTTAACAGCTAATCTTATTACTGTAGCAGGTGCCGATAGAGTAATTACTATGGATTTGCATGCTGCTCAGATACAGGGATTTTTCGATATCCCTTTTGACCATTTATATGCATCTCCGATTTTTACGGTTTTATTCAAAGACAAATTAAAAGATTTGGTTGTTGTTTCTCCGGATATTGGAGGAATTAAATTAGCGAGAGCGTATGCCAAAAGACTTAATGCAAGTCTGGTTTTAATCGATAAAAGAAGACCTGCACACAATATTGCAGAAGTAATGACAATTATAGGGGATGTAAAAGATAAAAATGTTCTTATTGTAGATGACATGATTGATACCGGCGGTACTTTTGTCTCTGCAATCTCTGCATTAAAATCAAAAGGAGCAAAAGAGATTTACGGTGCCGTAACTCATCCTTTACTCTCGGGTAAAGCGATTGAAAAAATTGATCAGTCCGAAATCACGGAATTGTATGTTACCGATAGTATACCGTTAAAAAATACACCTTATTCAAAAAAAATAAATGTAAGAACTGCTTCCGAGCTTCTTGCCGAAGCGATCATTCGTTCTTTCAGAAACGAATCAATAAGTTCACTATTTGAAATTGATAAAAGTTAGTTAGGAGAATAATAAACTATGTCTGAAGTCAATTTGCCTGTTAAAAAACGCGAGCTTTCTACAAAAAGCGCAAACAACAAATTAAGAAAGAATGGGAATGTACCGGGGATTTTTTATAGTAAAGGTACCGAACCAATTCCAATTTATACCGCTGAAGGCTCATTAAGACCATTAGTATACACTGCTGAAACCCATATTGTAAATCTTAAAATAGATGATGGCGAAGAAATAAAATCAATACTTAAAAGCGTTGATTTCGACCCGGTCACCGATAAAATCATTCATTTCGACATTCAGGGTATTCAGCTCGGTCAAGAGCTTGAACTTGAAGTTCCTGTTGTTTTAACCGGACAGGCAAAAGGAGTTAAAGAAGGCGGGGTTGTCCAGCACCATCTGCATAAACTTCACGTCTCCTGTCTTCCAAAATACATTCCCGAACATATCTCAATAGATATTTCGGATTTGGATGTTGGTGATTCTATTCATGTAAAAGATTTAAAAATCGAAAACGTCAGAATACTCAACTCTGAAAATGTCATTATCGTCTCCGTAAATATACCAAGGGCAGTAACAACAGAAACTGCTGCGGCAGAGACTGCTCAGGCAGAACCAACTGAACCCGAAGTTATAAGTAAAGGCAAAGCAGAAAAAGAGGAAGAATAAACTTCTTGAAAACCATTGTTGGAATCGGGAACCCCGGTAAAAAATACGAATTAACAAGACACAACATAGGTTTTAGAATAATAGATTCCTTCGCAGAAAAACATAAATTGTTTTTTAAGCCTTCTAAAAATGAGTATTATTATGCCCGCGGGACTATGGGCACCAGCCGGTTCCTTTTAATAAAACCAACTACATTTGTTAATCAAAGTGGTACAGCTGTTTTAGATTCAGTGGAAGAATTTAATACTTCTCTCCACGACCTGCTGATTGTCGTTGATGATGTTAATCTTGAACCGGGACGTATCAGAATAAGGAAATCCGGCTCGGACGGCGGTCACAACGGCCTTAAATCGATTATTTATCATCTGCAGACAGATAATTTCCCGAGATTAAGATTTGGAATCGGGAGTGACTTTGAAAAAGGTGAGCTAGCAGACTACGTTTTAAGCAAATTTGATAAGAAGCAAAATAAAGTAATAGAAAAATACATTTCATTTGCGCTAGAATTAATAGAAGAATTTATTAAAAACGGCACACATAAAATGCTCGACTATTATAGTAAATATTCAAAAGATATTTACAATCAAACAAATAACATCAACTCAGATGTAAATTAGGAGATCATTTATGACATTATTGATTTATATAATTCCTCTTGTTGGTTTATCCGCTCTCTTCTATTCCTACCTGAAATATAATTGGATAGGAAAACAAAGTGCCGGCACCGAAACAATGATTGAAATTTCCAAGCATATCAGAGAAGGTGCTATGGCATTTCTCAAAACCGAATATAAAGTCTTAACTATTTTTGTTGTTTCTGTTGCAGTATTACTAGGAATAGCTAACTTCGGTAGAACCGATTCCTCGTGGTTAATTGCCGTTTCGTTTACTGTAGGAGCTTTATGCTCTGCCCTTGCAGGGTTCCTTGGAATGGTATCTGCAACTAAAGCAAATGTGAGAACAACGCACGCTGCGCGTACCAGCTTAGGTCAGGCACTTCAAATTGCTTTCTCTGGCGGCTCAATTATGGGAATGAATGTTGTCGGACTCGGTGTAATAGGTTTGAGTGTGCTATTTATCATCTATTCCAATCTTTCTTGGGACTTACCAAAAATAATAAATGTAATATCTGGATTTTCATTAGGAGCTTCTTCAATTGCCCTTTTTGCAAGGGTGGGCGGCGGAATTTATACAAAAGCCGCCGATGTTGGAGCCGACCTTGCAGGAAAAGTTTATGAAGGTATACCCGAAGATGATCCGCGCAATCCTGCAACTATTGCAGATAACGTCGGCGATAATGTCGGCGATGTTGCCGGAATGGGAGCAGACTTGTTTGAATCCTATGTCGGTGCTATTATTGGTACAATGGTATTAGGTGCGATTTTTGCTGATCCTTCCGTGCCCGAAATCGGACTGGAAGCAGTTATACTTCCGCTTGTTTTGGCAGCAGCAGGAATATTACTGTCTATATTCGGAGCTTTTTTCGTAAAGGTTAAAGAAGGCGGTAACCCGCAAAAAGCACTCAACTTTGGAGAGTTTACGGCAGCAGGCTTAATGCTAATAGCTTCCTATTTTATTATTATGAAAATGCTCCCTGAGAAATGGGTTTATAATGATTTTACTTACACCAATATCGGCGTTTTTTATTCTACTATAATTGGATTGGCAGCAGGAGTAATAATTGGTATGCTTACCGAATACTACACAAGTACAGATAATAAACCTGTTTTCGGAATTGCCAGTCAATCTATAACCGGTGCAGCCACAAATATAATTGCCGGACTTGGTGTTGGAATGAAATCCACCGCAATACCCATCATAGTCATTTCAGCAGGAATAATCGGTGCTTATGAATTGGCAAATTTGTACGGAATAGCAATCGCAGCTCTCGGCATGCTTTCTACAACCGGGATTCAATTGGCGGTAGATGCTTATGGACCTATATCTGATAACGCCGGCGGGATCGCTGAAATGTCCGAACTCCCAAAAGAAGTCAGAGAAAGAACAGATAAACTTGATGCCGTCGGGAATACAACTGCAGCCATTGGAAAAGGATTTGCGATTGGGTCTGCTGCCTTAACTGCCCTTGCACTGTTTTCTGCATATATGCACCAGGCTAACATTTCCATAATTGATTTATCGAAACCGATAATTATAGGCGGTCTTTTTATAGGAGCAATGCTTCCGTTTTTGTTTTCTTCTCTTGCGATGGGTGCTGTTGGCACAGCAGCAAAAGACATGATTATAGAAGTAGGCAGACAATTTAGAGAAATTAAGGGCTTACGCGAAGGAACCGCAAAAGCAGAATATTCAAGATGCGTTGAAATTTCAACTAAAGCTGCAATAAGACAAATGATTGTACCTGGGGTGATGGCAGTTCTTGTACCTGTTATAGTCGGATTTATAAGCAAAGAAATGCTTGCAGGTCTTTTAGCTGGAGTAACAGCTAGCGGTGTTTTAATGGCAATATTTCAGGCAAATGCAGGCGGCGCATGGGATAATGCTAAAAAATTAATTGAAGCCGGCTACACAACTGACGGCTTAACTTACACTAAAGGTTCTGATGCTCATAAAGCTGCCGTTGTCGGCGATACGGTAGGCGATCCTTTCAAAGATACGTCGGGACCATCGCTTAATATTTTAATTAAATTAATGTCTGTAGTTTCGTTAGTTATTGCACCATTGATTAAATAAGTATATTTTTATGCATCAAATTTATTAACCCTGCTTTCATTTATAAAAATGAAGGCCTAATGTCCAAAGGGAGGTGAATTAATGAACCGGAGACACTACGAAAGTGTCGTTATTATTAATGCGGCGCTTGAAGATGATCAAATCGAACAAACTATCTCACGCGTAGAAGAAACAATAACTACTAACGGTGGTGAAATAATTAACACCGATAAGTGGGGACGCAAACGTCTTGCATATCCAATTAAAAAATCCAAAACTGGTTACTACTTGGTACTTAGATATTTTGCATCTCCAGCTATTATAAGTACAATTGAACGTAATTTCAGACTTGATGAAACCATTGTAAGGTACTTAACTGTAGTACTTGACAAAAATGCCCTTGAAGCTCTTGAAAAACAAAAAGAATCTTTAGATGAAAACGACGAAGAAGATATTGTTTCTGAAATAATTAAAGATTAATATGTAATTGTAACTGAACACTAACAAAAGTAAGCTTGGAGGTAACGATGGCTGATTTGAAGATGCCGGAAATTAATAATGTTATTGTCGCAGGCAACTTGACTAAAGACCCTGTCTTTAGACAAACTTCTAACAACACGCCTGTTGTTAATTTTCATATCGCTGCAAACAGAAGATACAAAGACAGCAGCAACCAATGGCAAGAGGATGTCTGCTATGTTGGAATTGTTGCGTGGAATAAGCTGGCAGACAGCTGCCGCGATAGACTAAAAAAAGGTAGTGCTGTTTTAATTGACGGTGAGATGCAAAGCAGAACTTTTAAAACCGATGACGGAAAAAACAGAACAGTAGTTGAAATAAAAGCAAAAAGAATACAGTTCTTAAATAAATTCAACAAAGCAGGTAATGGAGGAACTGAAGATACTGTCGAATCTGTAGAAGACGACAGCGATTTCGAGGATAATTCATTTGATAAATTTTTAACCGATGAAGAATCCAATCTCATGAAAAGTGATAAGCAATAAGGAGTTTTAATGAAAACCACTAAGAAAGTTAAAAGAGTAATTACAGGATACATTGACTACAAGGACTCAAAGCAGCTCCAAAAATTCTTGACCGACCAGGGCAAGATAATCCCAAGAAGAATTACAGGCTTAAGTGCAAAACAACATCGTGAGTTGGTACGTGCAATTAAGCGCGCAAGACATTTAGCCATTCTCCCCTATGTTTCCGAAGCAGTTAAATAAGGAGTAAATAATGAAAGTAATATTACGAAAAAATTACGACAAGTTAGGGAAAGTAGGCGATGTCGTTGACGTAAAAAACGGATTCGCCAGAAACTTCTTGATTCCGAGGCAAATTGCTTATCAGGCTACAAAAGGAAATATCCTTAGCCTTGAAGAAGAAAAAAAACAGATGCTCAAAAAGGAAGCTAAAGAGCTTGAAACAGCACAAAAGCTTGCCGCGGAACTCGAAAAGGTCTCGATTACTATCCCGGTTAAAGTCGGCGAAGAAGATAAAATCTTTGGAACAGTTACAAACCAGATGATTGCAGATTCTCTTCTAGAGAAAGGTTATGAAATAGATAAACGTAAAATCGAAATCAGCGAACCCATAAAAGCACTTGGAATTTACAGTGTGAATATTAAATTACATCCCAGTGTTTCTGCAGTTGTAAAAACTTGGGTTGTAAGAGAATAACATTTTTCCTGCTTATTAAAAAGAGCCGGTATAAACCGGCTTTTTTTTATAATAAGAAGTCCAAAACATATATACTTTCATTTAATTGACTTTTTAGGGGGTAGCTTCTATATTTCGTCTTTTAATTAATAATAAAATCAACTAACTAAATGGCTGTTTTTACGAATGAAAGAACTAAGATTTAGATTCATCATCATAATCGCTGCTGCTGCACTTTCATTATACCTGCTTTTCCCTACCTATCAGGATTATCAAAATAATAAAGAAGTCTCTAAAGAAATTTCGGTTATAGGCGACAGCATTAAAAATGCTGATCCGCAAATTCCAAATTCGGTTTTAAGAGATATACTTACCGCAAAAAAAGACAGTATTCTTGCTAACAATCCTGATTACCGCAAGGCAAGAGAAAAAAGAATAAAACTTGGACTCGACCTGCAAGGGGGAATGTACCTTGTAATGGAAGTAAATACCGGCAAACTGCTTGAACGTCTCGCAAAGGATCCTGACGATACTTTTAATAATCTTTTGAAAGAAGCCGAAAATGAAACCAAAAACACCGATGAGAATGTTGTAACGGTACTGGCAAGAAAACTTCAGGAAAAAGGGATAAGATTAAGCAGGTATTTCGGAACAATAAGAGAAAATGACCAGCAGATTATAAACAAACTCGAACAGCAGGAATCCGACGCAGTTACCAGAGCACAGGAAATAATCAGCAACCGAGTTAATCAGTACGGTGTTTCAGAACCAAGCATTCAAAAACAGGGTTCAAGGAGATTAATTATTGAACTACCCGGTATTGCCCGGGAAGAAGAAGCTAAAAGATTGCTGCAGGGCAGAGCTTTGCTCGAGTTTAAGCTTGTGAAAGATGCGGATTTCGCAATACCGATAATGAATAAAATTGATGAAGTTCTTGCAAAGACTTTAAGCGACAGCACGGCTCTTGATTCTCTTAAAGCATCCAGAGATACTACAAATACAAAACTAACCGAAGAAGAATTTAAAATTGAACATCCCTTTTTCTATATTGCAAGATTAATTGACCCTAAAGGCAGGGTTGCAGATGCATTTGTTAAAGAAAGCGATAGACAAAAATTACTTGATGATCTGGAATTACCTGCCGTTAAAAAGGTTATGCCGGATAACGTTGAATTTTTGTTCGATGCCAAACCGGAAACAGGACAGGACGGACAAAAGTATTATAGAATGTACATGGTTAATAAACAACCCGAATTAACCGGCGGGGTTATTGTTGATGCCCAATCAAATATTGATCCCAACACATCAGCTCCCGAAGTTACAATGACTATGAACAGTGAAGGTGCTAGAGAGTGGGCTCGTATTACTGGTTCCAACATTAATAAAAGATGTGCCATTGTTTTAGACGGCGTTATTTATTCTGCCCCAACAATCATTAATAAAATACCAACGGGAAATTCCCAGATAACCGGCATCTCAAATTTAGATGAAGCCAAACTACTCGAAATAGTTTTGAAAGCCGGCGCGCTGCCAGCTCCAATCGATATAATTGAAGAAAGAACTGTAGGACCTTCACTCGGACAAGATTCTATCAGCCAGGGCTTCAATTCATTTATAATCGGATTTTTCTTTGTTTCTGCTTTTATGATTTTTTATTACAAAAAAGCCGGTACGGTTGCCGATGTAGGATTGATAAACACTATCTTACTTATACTTGGTGTTCTTGCCGGATTTAATGCTACTCTCACTTTACCTGGAATTGCAGGTATTATCCTTACAATCGGTATGGCAGTAGACGCAAACGTACTGATTTATGAAAGAATCAGAGAAGAGCTTTCCACTGGCAAAACCGCAAAAGCAGCTGTGGATAGTGGGTTCGCAAATTCTTTTTCAGCAATATTTGACTCAAATATTACCACTTTCTTTACCGGCATTATTCTATACCAGTTCGGAAGCGGTCCTGTACAAGGATTTGCTTTAACACTAATGATAGGAATTGCTGCAAGTTTATTTTCTGCATTAGTAGTAACTCGCCTCATTTTTGATTTTATGATAGCTAAAGGCTACAAAATAAATGTTGGTTAATTAAGTTAGCAGGAGACTTTTTATAAATGAGATTATTCGAACACTTAAATATCGATTTTATGGGAAAAAGAAAATTCTTCTATTCCCTTTCGGCTACTCTTTTATTCCTAGGAATCCTTAGTATTGTTATCAGAGGTTTACAGTTTGGAATCGATTTCAAAGGCGGTACCGAAGTAGCAATACAATTTGACAAGCCAATTAAAATTGCAGATGTCAGAAAAGAGGTTGATGCAATTGGACTTGGAAATGTTGAAGTAAAAACTTTTGGCGGCAGTACTGGTATTCTTGTAAGAACCGAAGTCCAGGAAATTCCAGCAAACATTTTCCCAAAAGCAACACAAAGAATAAGAGAATTAATTGAAAAAGCCAAACCCGGCACCAAAGCCGCCGTAGTTGATTCAACTATTAATTCTATAACGTTTTCATTTCCCGATCCGGCAACAGCTAATTTTATGAACAATAAATTATTCGAAGCTGGATTTCAAACAACTAAAGCTTCCGAAGAAGCAGAGAACACCTCTGTAATTGTAAGAGTCGGGATAGCGGACTGGATTAAAGAAAATTTGACTGAAAAATTTACAGATAACCCGTTCAATGTACTCAAGGAAGACAAAGTTGGACCCAAAGTGGGTCAAGAATTAAAAACTGATGCATTGCTTGCAGTGTTACTCTCGCTTATCGTAATTTTAATTTACCTCGGTTTCCGATTTAAATTTACATTTGCAATAGGCGCTGTTGCTGCATTATTCCACGATGTGCTGATAACCCTCGGCTTATTTTCAATTTTTTACGGTGTGCTCCCGGGACTTAATTTGGAAATTTCTGTAACTGTTGTTGCCGCATTCTTGACATTAGTTGGTTATTCAATTAATGATACGGTAGTCGTTTTCGATAGAGTACGAGAAAATTTAAAGATTCATAAGACACTTTCGTTGGAAGAAAACATGAATAATGCTATTAACAGAACTATGAGCAGAACAATAATTACCGGCTTTACAACTCTGATAAGCGTTATAGTTTTATTAATTTTCGGAGGCGAGGTGCTGAAAGGTTTTGCTTTTGCTTTGTTTATCGGCATTCTTACTGGAACATACTCTTCAATATTTGTTGCAAGCGCGTTTGTTCTCGAATATGCAAATCGCACAAACAAAAAAGTTCAGTTTTAAAGTTCCCTCGTTAAAGTTTCTGTTGACTGTCCAAAAAGAATAACCAATCTCGTTCCTCGACAGAGTTCGCCTTGGCGAGCGAACTCTGAGGAATGCAGTTTGTCAACCAATGTTAAAAATATTTTATAAGAATCAATGTAATATCATCAAACTGCATTGCTTCTCCCCTAAACTTCTCAACGCTTTGAAGTAAACTATTGGAAATAGAAATACATCCCTTTGAGGAATTTAATGTAATAACATTTTCTAGATTTTCCATGCCGTAAAGTTCTCTTTGTTCGTTCATGTTTTCCGTCAATCCATCCGAGAACAAACAGTACAAATCATTTTGATTCATTTCAACGGTTAACTCCTCAAGAGCAGATTCAAATATTTCGCCCTTTTCGAGTCCTAGTCCGATTCCTCCAGGCTGACATAAGATGATCTTATCTTCTCTCAACAAAATCATAGGAGTGTGGCCTGCACGGCAAATTTTAATCTCTTTTTTATCCAAATCAAAAAGAGCAAGGCTTAATGTTATAAAATAATTACGTTCGATCTTATCGAAAAGTTGTTTATTTATTTCACAAAGAATTTTCTTGGGTGAATTTAATTGTTCACAATATAGTTTTACCATGGTTTGAATTTTGGACATATAAAACGATGCCGAAAGTCCTTTGCCGGAAACATCTGCAATCACGGCAAAAAACTTGTTCTTTGAGATCTGAATAAAATCATAATAATCACCACCGATTTGCATCGCCGGTATCATCATACCGTAAATATCGAGATGTTCAATCTGCGGCAGGCTTTTAGGAAGAAGACTTTCCTGAATTTTGCGGGCGTTGTCTAATTCCTTTTCAAGCTTTAATTTATCTGCTTCCAATTCATACAATCTTGCATTTTCAATTGCTACGGCAGTCTGATTTGCAGCAGCATTTAACAACTCAATATCTTTGCCTGCAAAACGAGAGCCTGAATATTTTAAACCAAACACAAGAAAACCAATCAGTTTCGATTTAATATGAAGCGGAATTATGGTATAGATATGTTCCTCAATTAACAATTCTGCTTCTTCACCGAATAAGTCATTGAACTCATCCCTGTATACGGCAAAATTTTTATTTGCCGCTGTTTTCTGTGCAAAATATTTATCAATTTTTGATTGAGGATCGTACAATTTCATAGAAGCCAAAAATATCCCTTCGCTGCGTACCAGTTCAAATGTGTGCTTCTTCTCATTCTTTAAGAAAATACCGAAGTGCTTTAACTTCAGCGAGTCAACAAATATTTTTTTTGTAGTGTCTAAAATATTATCAAACCCAACAATGGTGGTTATATCATTGCTGAATTTCAGCAGCACACTCTGAAATGCAAACTGTTCAGGATAAAATTTTACTGTTATCAAATCCTGAAATTTGTTTTTAGTCGACTGGAATATTGTCGCAAAAATTATAAATATCACTCCGGCAATAATACCCTGATAATCAGTACCGATTGCCGAACTTACGCTTTGCCCGATTAGATAAATCAACAAAAAATAAATTGCCGCCAATGCAAGAGTAGCTGTTCCGTAGAAAATTGCATTTTTTACAACATCACTAACATCCAGAAGCGAGTATTTAAATATCGAGTAACCAAAGGCTACCGGCAAAAGCGCAATTAAAATAATCGGCATAAAGTAGACAGGGTTATTAAAGATGGTACCGGCAAATACACCTGCAAGTGTATATGTGAATAATAACGCTGCAACCCCCACTGTATAGGCTATCAAAATTACAAAAATGGAATTTCGTTCCTGTTTAGTTTGCAGACGCGAGTAACTTATAAATAAAAGAACCAGCCCAAATATAAACCCAGCAACAACAAGTATTAAATAAATATTCCCTATGATTTGAAAAACATAGTCCGGCTTGAATCTGCGTTCAAACGAAAAGACAGCAATGAAAAGCAAAAAAGACACAATAAAAATTATCGCTGGAACGTATCTTAAAATATTTTTATACCACTTTGTATCATTAACTTTGTTTCTTATGGGGAAAAGATTGAAAAATTTAATTATCTGAAACGGCAGATATGCTGCACCTATTATCCAGCCGCAGGCTACTATACTGAAAATAAATATACTTGCAAAAATAGGATTTTGAACCGTCTGTCCTCTATAAAACAAATTGCTTAATGCAAAAAGTGTGGCGTAAAGACCAATCTTGTAAAAAGCAGTTTGTGTTTTCCCTTGAGGATTTACAATCACAACAATAAAGCCCACAATAACCCAGATAAATGCCAGTAAAGCATAACCAAAACCAGTAAGGTTAATAAGTTTTTTTATAAAAATCTTAGCTTCAAAAGTTTTATCGTTTCTCTCAACAACATAATCAGCAAAATCTCCCTTGTGAATGCTGTCCAATATTTTAGATGCAGTGACAAGGTTGTCAATTTTAGTTCCGTTAATTTTAAGGAGCTTGTCACCGTCTCTTATTCCGGCAACCCACGTTACACCGCCATATTTAACCTGATCGAATACGACAATAGTGCTGTCGGTGCTTATTTTTTTCAAAACCCACAAGCACTCATCATTCGACTGAGCGGTAACTTCAAAAATGAAATAAAAATTTATTAATCCAATAATAACAAGAAGTACACTCGATAAAATGATAAAGTTCTTTCGGTTTTTTGAAAATATGTTCTTAACGAATTTCAGCATGTTATAAAATTTTAATTACCAGACATGTTATATCGTCTGACTGCTCTGCACCGAGTGTAAATTTCTTTACTTCCGTTTTTATTATTTCCAGAATTTCATCGCTTTCTTTTGTGTATATTTTTTTCATTAACTCTTCGAGACGTTCATCCGAAAATTCTTCGCCGTTGGAGTTCATTGCTTCGGTTATGCCGTCGGTAAACAATATTAATGTATCATTAGACTTCATCTGAATTATTTCATACAAATATGAGTTTAATGCCGGCAGCACACCCAATATCATTCCGCCTTTTTTAAGTTTTGTAATTTCTCCATTTCGTAGAAGCAAAGGCGGGTTATGACCTGCGTTAACATAGGTTAATTTTTTAGTGTTATTATTTATTATGCCCCAGAAAAAAGTAATAAAGCTTCCCATCGTTGCATTTTCGCAGACGAGATCATTCATCATGTTTGTTGCTTCGGGCAGAGAAATTTTTTGTTTGCAAATCGATTTCAAGAATGCCTGAAGATTTGCCATTATCAAAGCTGCCGATACCCCTTTGCCGGAAACATCGGCAATTGCAAAAAGCAGGTTTTCATTGTCAAGTTTAATTACGTCGTAATAATCACCGCCAACCATTCTTGCAGCGGAATTGAAAGCCGATAATTGAATGTTCGAAAATGAAGGAATTGTTTTAGGAAGCAAATTTTTCTGAATGTTTCGTGCTGTCTCAATATCTTTTTCAAGTCTTTGTTTTTCCAGCGTCTCTTTAAATAATTTGGCATTATCAATTGAAATTATTGCAAGACTTCCAATCGAAGAAACAAATTCCACATCGGATTTAGTATATACCAGTTCATTTTTTCTTTTCCCTAAAATTATTAATCCTTTAACTTCATTTTTTATTTTCATCGGTACGATAAGTTCCGCTCCCAGCTTCCTTAGGGAAAGAAGTTTCTCGATAATTTCATCTTTATTCAGCGGCTCAACTATTGATGCAATCTCAAGCTCTTTTAAAGCATTCCTCAACTCAATCTCATCGAACTTATTTTCAAGTAATTGGATGACACCGTCATAGATAGTTATCACGGCATATTTTGAAACAAGCATATGAGCGATAATTGAAAAAATCAGCAGCTTCCCTATTCTGTCGATCTCCAGAATACCGCTGAATTCTTTGCTCAAATCGAAAAGGGAGCTTAATTGATTTACTTTCGCGTCTAGGCTGCGGTTAACCTTTTTTAGTTTTTCTACGATAAGAGAATTTTCTATTGCAGTGGACCCGACATTTAATATAGTCCGCAAAAAATCAAGATCTTCCTTAGTGTAATCGCCGCCTCCCAATTTAGCACCCAGCAGAATTAATCCTTTTGTTTCGTTGCTGGATTTGAATTCATTATAAACAGGAAAATTATTTTGTGTTACAAAGTCTAAAAAATTTTTGTCTTTGCTGTAATTATTTATTTCCACATCCGGGAATTGTTCCAAATTTTTTTGGGGAATACCTTTTGACGCATATACATTTAGGATACCGTCTTCGCCGGCAATTGCAATTAACGCTTTACTCGTATGAAATTTACTCAAGCAGGTAAGCAAAAGATTATTGAGAGTAAAGTTCAAATCGAGACTGGAATTAATTAAATTGCTGAAATCAACAAGAGCTGCCAAATTTCTCAGTGCAGCGTTGTTATTTGTAATCTGCATTTTATTATGATAGATATTTAGTCAAAACTACTTTGTTACGATCATTAAAAGTAGAATAATTAACCTCGTCCATAAGCTTTTTTATTAAGTAAATACCCAAACCGCCGACTTTTCTTTGTTTGTAATACTCCTTAATGTTAGGTTCCGGAACGAGGGCGGGATTAAAATGTTTACCGTTATCAGTTATTGTAACAACAAATTTGGACGAATGGAAGCTAATTGAGATAAAGATTTTGCCTTCCGGGGAGTTTTTATAAGCATGTTTAATTATGTTGGTGCATGCTTCATCGACTGCGAGAACAATTTTAGGTACAGTTGTTTCGTCAAACCCGCTTTCTCTGGCTGCATCTTCCGTAAATTTTCTAATTAACGAAAGATTATCGGTTGTGCTTCTGACAACCAGCTTCTTTGGAAATTTCGTGTTTTTAAGATTCAAGATTGTCCCTGTTCATTAAACTTGTGGATAGCTTCCTTTTCATCTTTATAAAACTCATATAGAACAGGAAACCCTAGAAGGTCGAAAATGTTATAAACATTTTCCTTCACGTTAGAAAATTTGATATCGCCTTTATTGTCGCGCATAGTTTCAATATAGGCCATAAATACACCCAAGCCGGCGCTGCTGATATAGTTTAGATCATGAAAATTTACAACGACCCGAAATTTCCTATCAGTAATCAGCGAGTTAAAAACATTTTCCAGTTCAGGTGCGGTGTGAGCATCTAAATAGCCTTTGACATCTATTACACTCACATTGCCAACTCCCCGTAAGTTGACGATGAAATCCGCCATTAATTAACTCCATTTAATTTGTTATTAGATTTCCATTTAAATAAAACCAATGTTATATCATCGTGCTGGGATCTGTTTTGTGTAAAAATAGTAAGTTCTTTCAAAATCTCTCCTGCAATAAAATCCGGTTTTTCATTTTTGTTTTTCAGCACTATTTTATCAAATCTTTCGTAGCCAAAATCTTCCAATTTAGAATTTTTTGCTTCTGGTATTCCGTCTGAATAAAAAACAATCACATCATCGTCCTTCAAATTAATTTCCATTTCAGTAAGTGAGCCTTCAAAGCTGCCGCTGTAATCAAGACCTAAACCGATTCCTGGCGGCTGCAGTTTATGAATTACTCCGTTTGAACAATAAAGTACCGGTGTATGACCGGCTCTGGCAAATCTAAGCAGTTTCTTGTTAAAATCAATTATTCCGTAAACAGCAGTAACAAAACTTTTCTTATCAAGACTGTTTTTTAATAATTCATTCGTTTTAGCTAACAATTCTTTGGGATTCGGAATTATAGCAGCCAGTGATTCAAAAATACCTTTTAATTCCGACATAATGAAGGCAGCCGAAATTCCTTTGCCCGATACATCTGCAACAACGAAACCAAGATTTCCGTCATTTAGTTTAAAAAAGTCGAAGTAATCGCCGCCTACCTCAAATGCGGGGATAAAAACTGTAGAAATTTCTAAATTCTCAAAAACAGGTGTTTGATGTGGAAGTATTTTATATTGAATATCCCTTGCAACATCAAGTTCTTTTTCGAGGCGTTCTTTTTCAAGAGATTCTTTTATAAGCTTGGCATTTTCCATTGCAACCGCAGCATAATCCGCAAATGCACCTACGGCTTTTATATCATCTTCGTCAAAATTATATTCGTATTTTCTTGCAGTAAATAAATAACCACTCGGTTCTCCGTGTACTTTTAAAGGAGCAATCGCAATAGAGCCAAAGTTAAAAACCCGTACATCGTTTTCAATCATTATTCTTATTGAACTTCTATTGATCGTTCTTACACTCTCAATATTATACGAATATTCCTCCAAAAGAATATTAGTAACTTTTTCAGCCTCGAGATAGCCGATATTATTTACCGAACTCAACTCGTATTTATCATCTAATTTCGTCATCAGCCATGCAGAATCGGAATTACAGACTTTAGTAGTAAGAGAAGTTATTGTGTCAGCTAATTCCTTAAAATCAAATACCTGGGTAATTAATTTGGTTAAATCAAATAAAGATGAAACCTCTTCGGCTTTTCTATCAAAAGCTTCTGCAGTCGGCAGGTGAAATAATGTGGTAAAGAAAATTACACCTGAATAGATTACACCGTAAATCATTACGAGACTTAAAACCGTGTGCAGCCCCGGAGAAAACGAAAAAATAATAAGCTTGATTACGTTATTGTTAATCAGCAAAGCAAAGTTAATCCCGAACAAAGCCGCGAGAACAATTGATATGATCAGCAAATATATTTTTTGTTTTTTTTGAAGAAATGCAATCCATGCAACACGCAGCGAATTAATTGATATTAATATTATAGAAACTACATAAAAAGCATCTTTTGGATAATCAAAACTTGCATCGAACTTAAGCAGCAGATTGGAAAAATATGCCAGCGTAAAAAAAACAAGCATTGTGTTGAAGTATGTACGCGGGTCTTTTTTTTGACGCAGGTAAAATAATTCTCTAAATGTAGTGAAGATGAAAGTAAGAGCACCAATAAAAATAAAAGCGATAAGGAGAATGAAAAACGAACCGATAAAGCTTACTCCCCCGCCGCCGATTTGAGATGTATCGAAAAAAGTATCGGCTAACGTGATGATAAAGAAAATTAGAGCAGCGAGTATGCCTGACTTAAGAATCAGCGAAAAAGGCGAGTTGGCTTTTGAGCTTAAAAAATCTTTAACATAATCGAAAAGTAAAAAAAGAGTAAGATAAACAAGAATCTCATGCGATATGTGAATAATGAGCGAATCGTGCAATGGGAAAAGAACATTAAATAAAAACAATAGGATTGATACCAAAATAGTATTTTCAAGTTTTCGGGCACGTGTTAATTTGTAAAAACCGGTCTGCATAAATTTAACTTATCTCACTCCCGAATTTAATTTAGGCAGACCTTTCAGTTTGTTTTTGTTATGAAGAATAGAATCTTTTTTAACTTTAGCTATTTTAGCTGCAATAGAATCAATTCGTTCGCTAAATTTTTCCCAATTTGCCGTATCCCCCTTGGAGATTTCTTTCATTACCTCAATGAGTATCTCGTTAACATGCCCAAGGTTAGCATTTATTTCCTCTTTACCATCCACGTGTACTTTAACGCCGGAACCATCTGTGGCGTATGAAAGACTTTTTTCTACGCCTTTCATCGCAAGTTCGGTTGATAATTCAATTATATCTCGCAGACTATCGGTAAGCGATTTTGCAAAATATTTTATCTCTTTTACCGGCAGCACAATTTTATATGTATTCAAGTTGGTATTATAATCATAGCTATACCATGAATTAGTCCGGCTGCTGAAAGTTGCGGGAATTTTTAATGAGGGGATATTGACACTTAGCTTTTTTAACTCACTGGTCAATTGAGTTTTGTTTTTCTCCCAATTCTCCATTTTACCCTTAAGTTCCGCTATGTTCTTTTCCCATTCCGAATATTGTTTTTTAAATTCCTTCCGGCTAAAGTTTGTGGGAGCATCAAGTACGGTATCGGGAGTAATAAAAATAAAGTTCTTATTTGTATCCGATTTAATATCGCTGACAATTCTCTTCAGTTTATTCTTTTCAAAGATAGAAACCATTGGGGACAATTTCGATAACTTCTTTTTATCGACTGAGTAAACATACCAGAGCATGTCGGTTAAAATAGCTTCATGCAATTCAGGCAGTTTCGGATTTATTGCAATTGTATTTTTATCGTTAACCCAGACGGAGCTGTAGATACTTTCTTTGTATGAATTTAGAATAGAATCAAGCTGTCCGCTTTCTTTACTGTTCAATTGAAAATATCTTTTGAAACTTTCATAATTATCCGGCATTGCTGATTCTGAAACAGGTTTAATTTCGCAAAGCTGGTTACCTAACGAATCACGGTTCTCAAATAACAGCACTTTATTGTTCTGTTTATCAATAGGAAGTTTCCGGTTAAACGCAAAATTAAATACATCTTCATTTGTAATTTCTGATCTAAAGAAAAGCGGTTTCAAATTTTCAGTGTAAAACGAGAGTAAATTTTTCCTGCCGGTCTTAATTATGCTGTCAAAGCCTTTTTTATTATGCCGGAAGAACAGCATTAATCCCACCGTGACAAGGACGAGCAGAACAATTGGAATAATTTTTTTTGATGAATAAGAACCGTTACCTCTGGTAGAGTTTTCTTTATTCATATTTATGACTTCAATTCTTTTTGATACGGTTCTAAAATAAATTTTAAACTTTCCCTTGCTCTAAATATCCGCGATTTTATAGTACCAACTTCGCAGCCGAGCTGGTCGGCTATTTCCTTATATGAATAACCTTCAATATCTCTTAGGACCAAGGGGACTTTTAGTTTCTCTGGTAATTTTTCAATTGCCTTCCTAACCAAAGTCGGAATATCAATATCTTCAGAAAAAGAGCCGCTGGAATATCGCGTGTCGGTATCTTCAATAGGAAGAAAAATGCTTCTAACCTGTTTCTTCCGCAAATAATCTCTGCATTTATTAACAGTAATTCTGTAAAGCCATGTTGTAAATTTCGACTCAAAACGAAAATCTTTCAGTTTATGATAGACACTGATAAATACATCCTGAGAAATATCATCAACAAATTCAGCATCGCCTAATGTCAAATAAACAAGGTTCCTCACTTTATCTTTATGTTTACCCACCAGAACTCTAAAAACAGATTCCTCCCCATTATTAAAACGCCTTATAATTTCAAAATCATCCTGCTCATAGATGTTGGATGTACTACGGGTATTTACTGTTTTATTGTTTGTAAAATCCATTTATTAGACGAAGTTGTGTTGGAATTGTTCCTTAAAAATAAGGCTGACTGCATACAACTTTTCCAAACCTTGGACGACAAATAATGCTTTATTTTTACTATAATATTCAATAAGTTGAATGCCAATATAATTATTTATTATCGATTATATCCAATATTGCGGTGCAGCTTAATTCGGACAATTCCACTATAAATTTTTATTCTATAAAACTTGGAGACATTATATGAAAGTAAAAACCACTGAAAAGTATAATGCAGTTGTAATCGAGCTTAAAGGCAATGTAATGGGCGGTCCAGAAGCTCAGGAATTCAGCGACCTATTACACAATTTATTAAAACAGAACAAAAAAAATATTGTAATTGATCTTTCGGATACAAAGTTTATGAATAGTTCAGGATTAGGTATGTTAATCAGCGGATATACAACAATCAAAAACGGGGGAGGTAATATGAAGCTGGCAAATGCAACAGAAAAAATAGAAAGCTTGCTTGTGATTACCAAACTAATAACTATTTTTGATCATTACGATTCGGTGGATAAAGCAGTAGAAAGTTTCAAATAGACTCTTCTCTTCTTAAAAATTTAGAGGGGATGTTTTAAAAAGACGTCCTCTCTTTCTTTTCATTATCAAATTTCGGAGCATTCATGAATATTACTGTTCTGGTTGGCAGTCAATGGGGTGACGAAGGAAAGGGCAAAATTGTAGATATCCTGAGTGACAGATACGATATTGTTGTTCGTTATCAAGGTGGAGCTAATGCCGGTCACACCGTTCAAATTGGAGATAAACAATACATACTTCACTTAATACCCTCGGGTATTCTTAGAGAAAATGTCCAGTGTGTAATCGGGAATGGTGTTGTCATAGATCCGAAAGCACTGCTTGAGGAAATTAAATTTTTAGAAGATCACGGAATATCAAGCAAAGGGAGATTGTTTATCAGTCAAAATGCCCATTTAATAATGCCGTATCATAAACTGCTCGATTCAATAAGCGAAAGCGGTAATTCGAAAATTGGAACGACCGGGCGGGGAATTGGTCCCTGTTACATTGATAAATATGCAAGAAAAGGAATTAGAATTGTTGACCTTCTCGACCGTAAAGTATTAGAAGAAAAAATCAAAGCAAACATTGAAGAGAAAAACACGATCCTAAAAAAAGTTTATAATCAAAAAGAACTTGACGTTGAGGAAATTATTAAAGAATACATCGAATTTGATAAAATAATCGATCAGTATGTTGTTGATGTACCGACATACATGCAAAGTGCATTCGCTGATGAAAAATCAATTTTGCTTGAAGGTGCACAGGGCACAATGCTCGATGTAGACTTCGGCACTTATCCGTATGTTACTTCATCCAATCCCACTGCAGGCGGTGCATGCACAGGCACAGGCATCCCTCCTACAAGAATTACTTCGGTATACGGAATTGTAAAAGCATACACAACACGGGTTGGTTTAGGTCCTTTCCCGACCGAACTTACCGGAGAAGAAGGAAATAAATTAAGAGAACTCGGCAGTGAGTTTGGAGCTACTACCGGAAGACCAAGGCGCTGCGGCTGGTTTGATGCATTTCTTGTAAACTATTCACGAATGATTAACGGAATAGAACGAGCGGCAATCACAAAACTTGATGTATTAAGTTACCTCGATGAAATAAAAGTCTGTGTCGGTTATGAAATCAACGGGAAAAAATTAAAATCATATCCAAATAATGTTAATCTGCTGCAGCAAGTTTCACCGATTTACGAAACCTTGCCCGGCTGGAAAGTAGATATTTCCAGTATTAAATATTACGATGAACTTCCCACTCAAACAAAAGACTATCTATCTTTTATTTCACAGCAGGCAGGCTTTGAAATAAGTATTATTTCCGTCGGACCAAGAAGAAATCAAACTATAGAATTATAAGATGCTTGGATACGTACAAAAAAATTTCGCCGGTGAATTAAAATGAAAATGAGCGGTGGACCAGCTTCCCTGAACATTAAAATAATTCTTCTAATAATTGCCATAGCGATAGCAGCGGGCACTTTGCTCTACACTCAAAATCTAATTAAAAAACTTCAGGAACGTGAGAAAAAAATCATTCAACTATATGCCCAGAGTCTGGAGTTCATAGCTAATTCCGACACTCAAAATTCCGATATCACTTTCATATTTCAAAATATAATTCAAAAAATCGACTTCCCTATTATTTTAACAGACGCAAACGATAAGGTTACTTCTGGTGTTTTAGGAACAGGCTACAGCAATATAGAAATTGACCCCGAGTTGACCCCACAGCAAAAAATAGAGTTTCTTCAAAAACATGTTAAAGAACTAGAAAGATTACATACACCCATTAATGTGAAATATAAAGGTGAAACACTTTCTAAAATATACTATGGCGATTCAGAACTTGTACAGCGGCTTCGTTATTATCCTTATCTGCAGATTCTTTTCGCCATATTCTTCATTCTTGTTGCCTACACCAGCTTTAATTACTTAAAAAAAAGCGAGCAGAGTAACATTTGGGTCGGCATGTCTAAAGAAACAGCTCATCAGTTAGGAACACCTATTTCAAGCCTTATGGGCTGGAATGAAATAATCAAAATGAATTATAATAATGCAGATAAGGTACTTGATGCATCCGAAGAAATTACAAACGATATTACACGGCTAAATAAAATTACAAAACGTTTTTCAAAAATCGGTTCTAAACCGGAATTGGCTGCAGACTCTCCATATAATGCTATTGAGCACGTTATAAATTATTTTCAAAGAAGACTGCCGCAGATTGGAAAAAATGTAATCATAAATTTAACGGGAGATAAAAACGCCAAAGCGAAAATGAATGTTGAATTATTTGAGTGGGTAATCGAAAACCTCATCAAAAATGCGCTCGATGCAATTGAACATAAAGAAGGTAAAATACAATTGGAGGTTAAATCAGTTAAAAAGTTTATAGAAATCGAAGTGCACGATAACGGTAAAGGAATCGATCATAAAAGAAAAAAAGATATTTTTAGACCCGGTTACAGCACCAAACGCCGAGGATGGGGACTTGGCTTAAGTCTATCAAAAAGAATTATTGAAGACTACCACAAAGGGAAAATTTTTGTTAAGCAGACAGCAATAAATGAAGGAACAACATTCAAGATATTATTGAAAACCGCATAAAATTTAGTCCCCTTTAAAAAATTCACCTGTAGAAAAAGAATTAGAATACTGCTCAAAAGCACCTTAAAGGGTTGAATAAATAAAGGAATCGGGCAAAAATTCATGACTATTGGGCAAAATCGAAACAAACAATTTAGTCAATAGTATAAAGGTTACACGGTAAAATCGGTAATAATTACATGTAATTTTTACCGATTACCGATAAACACAATGAATCAAAACCATTTTTTGAAATGTATTCGCGTTCCTGAAAAATGGCATGATAGTTGTGTTCTTCCTAATAGCGCCCTTATAGTAGTATCATTAAATTACCCTCCTCAAACGCACTATTAAATCCGTTATGGTTTGCCCTCACCATAACGGATTTTTTATTTATTTTTTGAAATGAGATATGAAGTATTAATTAATATGGATACAAAATTTGTCAATGGAAAAATTTCTTATTCTGGAAATACAAAATATAATCAGAGAAACAGCCGACACAATTAGTCTTATTCTAAGAGAAAAAACTGATCACAAAATCAAATTTTTACCCGGTCAATTTTTAACCTTAATTTTTGATATTGACGGTGAGGAAATCCGCAGAGGATATTCCATTTCATCAACTCCTTATGATTTGCCCGTGCTTAGAATCACAATCAAAAAAGTAAAAGACGGCTTTGCTTCCCACAAGTTATGGGACGAAGTCAAAATTGGAAGTCTGGTAAAATCTCTTCCACCCTTAGGAAATTTTGTTTATTCTTCAAACAGCGGCGAAGAAAGGACAATCTTTCTGTTTGGGGCAGGTAGCGGTATTACTCCATTATTCTCTATCCTTAAAACTGCTCTGTTGAAAGAAAAAGATAATCATATTTATTTGTTTTACGGCAATAGAAAAGAGAGCGATATAATTTTCAGAAAAGAACTTGAGAATTTGCATACAAACTTTCCATCCCGCTTTCTTGTTGTCAACACACTCACCCAGCCGCCAATAAATTGGAAAGGTGATACCGGTAGAATTACAAAAGAAAAAGTCATTAAATATCTATCAAATTTTTCTTTGGACAAACTTCAAAAAGGTGAATATTACTTATGCGGACCCGAAGGTATGATGCAAAATGTTCTTGCGGCATTGGAGGAATTGAAAGTAAAAAGGAAAAAAATTCACCGCGAAAATTTTTCAATCTCTATCCTCAACGAAACCGATGAAACTGAAGAAATAGAACGGGAAGTTACAATTATATTTAAAAATGAAGAACATAAAATAAAAATTAAGCCGAACGAATCTATCTTACAAAAAGCTTTGTCGTTAGGCTTAGAATTGCCAAACTCCTGCCAGTTAGGTGAATGCGGTACATGCAAAGCAAAACTCCTTTCAGGCAAATTAAAATTAATAGAACAAACCGCTCTTTCGGAAGAGGACATAAAACTGGGATACTGTCTAACCTGTGTTGGTCATCCTGCAAGTGATGATGTTGTAATTTTGTATGAGGATTTATTCTAAGTTGTTTATATTTGACTAATCTTTAATAACTATTTCTTCTTATGAAACCAAAACGTCCTTCGTGGGACGAATATTTTCTTAAAGTTGCGATGCTCGTATCCGAAAGAGCAACTTGCCCAAGAATGCATTGCGGATGTGTTCTGGTTAAGGACAAACAAATTTTATCCACCGGTTACAATGGCTCTATACCGGGCGATGACCATTGTGAAGACGTTGGCTGCATGATTGTTGATAACCATTGTGTTCGTACAATTCACGCTGAAATGAACGCTATACTCCAATGTTCATCACACGGAATAAGTACACAAGGCGCTACTGCATACATTACTAATATGCCCTGCACAAACTGTTCAAAGGCTTTAATTACAGCAGGAATAAAAGAAGTCGTAATTTTTTCCGATTATCACGATACCCTTGCCGAACATTTCTTTGCAAAAGCCAAAGTCAAAATCAAGCGACTGCCAATGCCCGAAAAAAGCATTGACTATGACCTTGATAACTTCGTCTCAGCGGTAAAATTAAAAGAGTAATTAATTCCCTGTCCCTTCTTTTCGGCAGTAATTCATTCAAAAAAAATATATATTCGCACGTATTAAATTAATCTGCACAATGCAATTGACTAAAGAATACTTGTCGAAATATTTCAATCCGAACAACTTTTTTAATCGTGAAAAAAGCTGGCTGGAATTTAACCGTCGTGTTCTTGAAGAAGCAACAAATCCCCAGCTTCCGCTTTTGGAGAGAATAAGATTTATTTCAATTTTTTTTTCCAATCTTGACGAATTTTACATGATCCGGGTATCGGGTCTGAAAGAGCAGGTTCGCGCAAATATTATCGAATTATCTATAGACGGCTTAACACCGCTCGATCAGCTTAAAATAATTGAAAATACCGTCCAACCAATGCTGACAACAATTTATCAATACTGGCATAACACTATAATTCCAGAATTAGAAAAAAATAAAATTTTTATTTGTAATCTTAGTGAACTTCATGCCGATGAAAAAGAAGCCCTCGATCAGTATTTTTCAAAAGAGATTTTCCCTGTCTTGACACCTTTAGCTTTTGACCCAGGCAGACCTTTTCCCTACATATCTAACCTAAGTCTAAGCTTTGCAATACTGGTGGAAACCGCAAAAGGCGAAAGACATTTTGCACGCGTTAAAGTGCCGAACATTCTGCCAAGACTAGTGAGAATTGATCATATCCTTAAACCAGACAGAAGAAACGGCAACTCAGATTACATTGCAAAATTTATATGGCTGGGAGATTTAATTAAAGAAAATCTATCGAAACTTTTTCACGGACACAAAATACTTGAAGCCCATCGATTCAGAATAACAAGAGATACCGACTTAGAAATACAGGAAGATGAAGCCGACGATCTTTTGGAGGTTATTGAGGAAAATATTAAACAAAGAAAATTCGGCTCTGTCGTGAGACTCGAAGTGCAGAAAAGCATGCCAGATTTTATGATCGATACACTTATAGAAAACTTGGAAATAAACCGGCATGATGTCCATATTATTGACGGAAATTTGGGTCTGAGCGATGTACTGCAGTTGTGCGACTTACCCCTTCCTCATCTAAAAGAAAAACCGTTTCATCCAGCAATTTCTATCATATCTGACGATGAGGAAAATATTTTTTTGCAAATAAAGAAAAAAGACATACTGCTTCATCATCCATACGATTCATTTACGCCTGTGATAGAGTTTATTAAAGAAGCTTCGCGTGATCCTGATGTGCTTGCAATAAAACAGACTCTTTACAGAATAGGACAAAACTCACCGGTTGTTAAATATCTAATAGAAGCTGCCGAAAGGAAAAAACAAGTTGCCGTTCTTGTTGAATTAAAAGCAAGATTCGATGAAGAAAATAATATTTATTGGGCGAGAGAACTTGAAAAAGCCGGTGTACATGTTGTCTACGGACTCATAGGATTAAAAACACACGCAAAAATGACTTTGGTTGTTAGAAAAGAACTTGACGGTGTTCAAAAATATGCTCATATCAGTACAGGAAATTATAATCCCACTACTGCAAAGCTTTATACAGATATTGGTCTTTTTACCGCTGATGAACAAATCTGCTCCGATGTCTCCGAAATATTTAATTTTTTGACAGGTTATTCCGAGAAAAAAAAATTTAACAAACTCCTCGTTTCACCAATAAATACAAGAGAAAAAATCATTGAACTTATTGAAAACGAGATTAACAATGTAAAACGTTATGGGAAAGGACGCATCATACTAAAATTAAATGCTCTGGTTGATCCTTTTATAATTGCTGCTTTATATGATGCATCTCAAAAAGGAGTAACTATTGACCTGATTGTAAGAGGCATCTGCTGTTTAATTCCACAACAGCCTGGATTAAGTGAAAACATTCGTGTTATAAGCATTGTCGGTAGATTATTAGAGCACAACCGCGTGTACTATTTTTATAGCAATGGAGAAGAAAAAGTTTTTGCCAGCAGTGCAGATATTATGCAAAGAAATCTCGACAGACGTGTTGAGACCACATTCCCGATAGAAGATGAAGAACTGAAAAAAATGATTATAGAAAATGTGTTAATGAAAGCATTAGAAGACAATCAAAAAGCACGTGTGCTGCTCCCCTCTGGCAATTATGTATATAACCACAAAGTATACTACGAAAAAGACTTTAATTACCAGGAATGGCTGATTAAACAAACAGCGGAGCAGGCAAAAAAATTGATCCACAAGGAAACAAAGCTGTAAATTATCTCGGCAGACGAATTGTCAGTCCGGAAGAAATAAACCAATAATTCCCCTCTCCATTTAACTTTGTTCCAGCGGAAACATCCAGTTGAAGATTAGACATGAGCAGATACGTTAAACCGCCGTCAATGTTATGAAGCGGTGCAGTAGCGGGGGCAAAAAAACCAAAATACTCCAGGAACATCCCGAAGTTTGTGTCAAAATTATATCCGAAAGTGTAAGTGAAAAGGTAATCAATTTTTTTAGTATTGCTGTTGCTGGAAGCCCCAATATTTAATCCTGTGGAGCCATTTGTTCCTACAGTACGTGAAATTGAAAAAATTACTACAGGCTCTGCTTCCGATGGTCGTAGGTCAGGCCCCCCACCGGCAATTCAACCTCAATAATTAATGCTGAAGCAGGCACTTGATTTGACTCTTCCAGAAACTGAAATTTAACGCCTGCATTAACTGCATTTATCCCATTTATATTCTGTGTTGAATTATCTATCGTAAATTTATTAACAAGATACTCACCGCCAAATCTCAGCTCAAGATTTTTTATTAAACCGATTCTTAGCAGTGAACTCCCCAGCGTAAAAGCATCCAATTTGTAATTAAGCTGCTCAAATTCTGTTTTTTCGTATAAGAATCCGGTTTCAAATTGAATAAAGCCAGGTACAACAGAATTGGGTGATTCAGTTTTATCCGGACGGTCAGTAATTAAAGGAGGTGTTTTTCTCTGCGAGTATAAATTTTTGCCGGAAAAAAATATCAACACAAAAAGCAAACTGCAACGTAGTTTAACAGAAATCAGTTTAATCAAGAAATTATCTCTGTTTAGTTTTATAAAAATTTTAGGATAAGTTCGCCGATTATGTAGCCGACTGCAGCAACGCCAAAACCAACCACAAACATATCAAAGCCGCTTCTAAAAATTCCTCTTCCGGTAAAAAAGCTTCTCGCCGCTCCAACACCAAAATGTGCTATCATCGAAATTACAAAGGAAGTCCAGATACCAAAACTTCCAGAAAAAAAGAAGAAAGGGAACACCGGAATCAAAGCTCCAATAGCAGTTGCAGTTCCGGTAACCCATCCTTCCTTAATCGGACTTTGAGAGCGCTCGACTATTCCGAGTTCTTCCTTAACTTTATCTTCCAGAACCTGCTCCGGATTTTTCATCGCTTCAATTGCACGTTTACGGGCTTCTGTTCCATCCAAACCTTTCGACTCATAAATCAAAGCCAATTCTTCCGTTTCCAATTCCGGCATTAACTTTATTTCTTCGGCTTCCATCTTCCGTTCATAATCATACACCTCTTTTTCGCTGACTGCTGCAAGATAACCTGAAGATCCCATAGAAAGTGCATCTGCAATCATTCCAGCCATCCCGGAAATTAAAATTATTTGCGGATGCGCTGCTGCGCCAATCATGCCTGCAATTAAACCAAAGTTTGCAGTTAAGCCGTCGTTAAATCCGTATACAACATTTCTAAGTAAGCCTCCGGATTCGGAGCTGTGCCATGGTTCTTCAGAAACGCTGTCAGTTTTCATTAAGCTGTTTGCATGTTCGGCAGAATCTCTTGCAAGCTGAAGCGCAATTGACTTAGTAGACTTTTCAGAAGCTTTGTTGTAAAGTTCAAAATAACTTTTCACCTCCGAAGCTTCATTCCTCAGCATGTGCTGTTCAAGCAAAGAAGTACCAAATTTTTTTGAATACAATGCAAAAATCCTTGCTTTAGCAGATGGACCGGAAATTAAATTTTTTAATCCACTTAAATGAAATTGATTTCTCCAAGCATCCGCATGTTTGTCCTCAATTTCAGCAATCTGCAGATAAACTTTTTTCTTTTTTTCATCATCGATTAGTCCCGCCAGTACACGATATAAATAACCTGAATCGATTTCGCCCTGCAAATGACGGAGCCACATTTTTTTTGTGGAAGAATCAATCATATATCCCCTCTATTAAATTAATTAACGAATAATCTCCAAATCTGAGCTACAAAAAAAGTAACAATAAAACCAAGCAAAATTGGCAGCAGCGTTGAAACAATCGCCCATTTTATACTCTTGGTTTCCTTGTAAATTGTATAAATTGTTGTTGAACAGGGATTGTGAAGAAGACTGAAGAGCATCAAATTAATTCCGGTAAGCAAAGTCCAGCCTCCTGTCTGTAAAACCGAAGCAGTATCAGAAATAGAATCTGTTTGAAACATTACTCCGGCACCGGCGCCAATTCCGTGGAGTTTGGCAACCAGAACAGTCAACATTAAAACTGTCGGAATTACTATTTCATTTGCAGGAATAGCAATTACATACGCTAATAAAATTACTCCGTTTAACCCAAGCAAAAAAGCGAAGGGATTAACAGAGTCAATAAAATACTCAGCTATACTTATCCCATCTATTTTAACATTTGCCACAAGCCAGATAACAACTCCTGCCGGCAATGCAAAAATAACTGCTCGCCTAAGTACAAATATGGTTCTATCTATTAGCGATGTATAAAGAGTTTGCAGTATACGGGGGGGACGGTATGGCGGCAGTTCAAGTGAAAATGTGGAAGCTTCACCTCTCAAAATTGTTTTAGACAATCCCCACGAAACCAGGAAGCTGAATGCAATGCCAAGAACTGCAATAAAAACTACCGAGGCAGCGGAGACTACACCTGCAAGATAAGCCGGTACAGCACCTCCTATAAAAATTGTAGCAATCAGTATTTGAGTAGGCCAGCGTCCGTTGCACAAAGAAAAATTATTAGTAATTATTGCAATCAATCTTTCGCGCGGGCTGTCTATTATTCTGGCAGCAATTACACCGGCTGCATTGCATCCGAATCCCATACTCATTGTTAAAGCTTGTTTCCCATGAGCACCTACTTTTTTATAAATTCCGTCAAGATTAAAAGCAACACGCGGCAAATAACCAAAATCTTCAAGCAATGTAAACATGGGGAAAAAAATTGCCATTGGAGGAAGCATTACACTGACTACCCAAGCCATTGCAAGATACGCTCCGTCTATACTTACACCAGAAATCCAACTCGGTACCGACAAAGCCGCCGCCGTTGACTTAAGCCATGGATAAATCTTCCCTATTAAAACATCGGCAATTAAATCCGAAGGATAATTAGCACCGACAATTGTAATATAAAATACCACCGAAAGCAAAAGAACCATTATCGGCAGTCCGAGTACTCTGCTTGTTACAAGCCTGTCGATAGTACTGTCCCAATCAAATTTTGGTTTTGCTTGATCTTTTATTACAACCCGGGAAGCGATTTTTTCTGCATCTTTGTAAATAGCTTCGATAATTGAATCATGCAGACTTTCGCCTATTTCCCAACGCATTTTATTAGCCGAAGCTAATATCAGATCCTTTGAATTATTTATTAGTCTGTTCATCACTCACCTCTCAATCCGGCACTGTGTTTACCGCAAGATTTTGTAATTCCCCGGTTTTGAGTGCATTAATAATTTTTTGATCACCTTCGAGAAGCCTTAGTGCAATCCATCTTGTATTAGGCAAGCCCGGAAATTCTCTGGAAATTTTTTTCTGAAGATCGTTCACTGCACGAGATACTTTTCTAAATTCTGCAGTAATTCTATGGGGGCGACAGACATAAATTCCGGTTGCTACCTCGTCAATTGCTTTTAGTAATTCTGGAATACCTAAATTCTGTCTCGCCGCTGTCGGAATAACGGGAATCCCCAATTCCTTAGACAGTGCTCTATCATCAATTTTGATTCTATGCCTTTGGGCTTCATCAATTAAGTTCAGACATAAAACTGCTCTATCGGTTATCTCCAATACCTGAAGTACAAGATTCAAGTTTCTTTCCAGTCTGGTTGCATCTGCTATAATAACCGTTACATCGGGCTGACCAAAAAGAATAAAATCACGGGCAATTTCCTCGTCAACACTTGTGGATAGAAGTGAATATGTACCCGGCAGGTCAACAATCTTATATTTTTTAGTTCCATACTTAAAACCTCCTTCTGCACGTGTAACGGTTTTCCCAGGCCAGTTTCCCGTATGCTGTTTTAATCCGGTCAGAGCATTAAAGACAGTACTTTTACCGGTATTAGGATTGCCGGCAAGAGCAACGACATAATCAAAATTCTTCATATCTATTCCAAGCTTTACAAGATTATTTATATTGTGAGCAGGACATGCAGCACAAGCGCTTTGATCAAACATTTTTACTTCTCCTTTCTACATCTTTTACATAAATAAAATCTGTTTGATTTTTTCTTAAGGCTATTATTGAACTACGTATTTCATAAGCTATGGGGTCACCGCCAAAGCTGTCCATCATGGCTGTAATTTTGGTCCCCGGCACTAAACCAAAATCAAACAAACGGCGGCGCTGTAATCCTCTCATAGCATTTGAAATTCCGGCGACTACAGCGGACTCCCCTTTTTTCAAAGAGGACAATGTATGAAACGACTCTTGAATATTTTCTTTTTCTTTAATAGGAATAACAGTAATGTTTGCTGCAAACACCGGAGCAAGCACAGTTTCTTCACCGTCTGCTTCAAATATAACGCGCAATGCATTTTGATCGAGCATTCGAATTTGCATGCCCGGATACAATCCTTCGGCTACGAGCTGTGCATAGATTTCTTTAGGCTCATCTTCAAGATGAATTATTGTTGCAAACTCGCCGTTTTTAAGCGCCGAGATCGGCTCACCTCTTTTTTCAGGCATTTGCAATTCTTCAGAAGGGATAGGATCACCGTGCGGATCGTTAAGCGGATTACCAAGCTGAGCAGCTAATTCATTAACCTGTGATTCGCTTAACGAATGCTCTTTAAGCTCGGCTTCCTTGTGCCATTCGGTTGAACCGAGACTCGTTTGGTCGGCTAAATATCTTTCCCACAAACGGTGTATGCGAATGACCCTTAATGCGTATGATCTCCCTTCGGCAGTAAGCTGAATTGAATTCTCAAGAATGTTTACAAGTTTCATTTCAAGCAAAAGATTAGCAAGTCTGGAAGCTTTTTCGTTGGAGATACCTAAAAAATTTGCAATGCCGTTTAATGTACACACTGTATTTTTGTACTCGCAATCATACAGATGCTTTAACGCGTCCTCTATAAAAACTCTTTTAGAATCAACCCTAATCTTTTTCCACCTTGCGAGAATCCCTCTGTCGGGCCAAATTACAAACGCAAAAGCTGATAAGATGATAATCCCAATAATCAATAAAGTTGCTGGACTCATTTTTCAGTCTCCGGATTATACTCATTCACAAAAATGTTAGCTGCAATTTTTTCGCTGAACGTGAACGGTCTACCATTAATTTCAACATGAAGAGAATCATCAAAAGAAAGTCTGTCAACAACTTTAAGTTTACCATTTATTTTCAGTCCAATTTTCGTAAAGTACCTGATTAAGTCAGTATTTTTATCATTAACACGGGCAATTTTATACGCTGTTCCCACTTTGGTTTTTGTCAGAGGAATAAATTTGGGAGCATCGGGCAAATTGCCGTTGCTTCGGGGTATTGGATCACCATGCGGATCAAAATCCGGATACCCCAGATATTCATCGATTTTATTAATTAGTTCTTCGGACGAGTGATGTTCGAGTCGTTCTGCTTCGTTGTGAACTTCCCCCCACGGTATTCCTAAAACTTTTGCTAAAAAAGCTTCCCAAAGACGATGCCTTCTTATTACATCCAGCGCAATTTTTTTCCCTTCTTTTGTAAGAACCATGCCTTTATATTTTTCATAAGAGATTAACCCTTCTTTGGAAAGCTTTTTTGCCATATCGCTGATTGCAGCATTAGAAACTTCAAGATCATTTGACAGCTTTGAGGTCGTTGCAGCAACTCCTAAGGATAAATTCTGATATATCGCTTTAAGGTAATTTTCTTTTGAAATAGTAGACATAAAATGCCAAATTTTTCGACATAAATTTAAGCATGCTTAAATTAATAGTCAAGATAATATAAATTTATTTTCATGTGATATTAAATATACATTATCAGTCACTTAATAAATGTATAATTCCGATTATTTATTGGATGTTTAAAACCGGCATTGAACACAGATTATTTTTATCATATTCTTTTTATTTGACTATGAAAAAGGTTTATTATTTCCATAATTTTGTATACTAAAGAAAGGAGATGATTGGTATGTCTAAAATTTCTGTAGAATCATTAATGAATTCTTTGAGACAGGTGGTCGATCCGGATTTACGAAAAGATATTGTCACATTGAACATGGTGAAAAACTTAAAAATAGACGGTTCTAATGTATCGTTTACAGTTGAGTTAACTACTCCCGCTTGTCCTCTGAAAGACAAAATAAAAGAAGACTGTATCAATGTTGTCAAAAAAGATTTCCCGTCTGTTAATGATGTGAAAGTAGAAATGACATCAAACGTCAGGACAAATCAAAATGCTGTCAAGAATCAAATACTGCCCGGAGTAAAAAATACGATCGCTGTTGCAAGCGGGAAAGGCGGCGTAGGTAAAAGCACAGTTGCTGTAAATCTTGCTTTGGCTCTGGCAAAACAAGGAGCCAAAGTAGGTCTCATTGACGCCGATATTTACGGACCGAGCATTCCAATGATGCTTGGCATTCAGGGAAAGCCTAAAATTTATCAGGACGTTCAAACTGCAAAGATGGTTCCACTTGAAAACTACGGGATCAAATTAATGTCAATAGGATTTTTGATCGATGAAGACGCTCCCGTAATTTGGCGCGGTCCAATGGCAAGCGGTGCAATAAAACAATTTATGTCCGACGTACACTGGGGCGAGCTTGATTATTTACTTTTTGACCTCCCCCCCGGAACAGGCGATATCCAGTTGACTTTGGTTCAAACAATTCCGTTAAGCGGTGCAGTGGTAGTTACAACACCTCAGGATGTGTCATTGATTGATGTCCGCAAAGCAATTAGAATGTTTATGAGAGTAAATGTTCCTATATTTGGGGTAGTTGAAAATATGAGTTATTTTATCGCTCCCGATACCGGTAAAAGATACAACATATTCGGTGACGGCGGCGGTGAACGACTATCTAAAGAGATGGGTGTTCCGCTGTTAGGCAATATTCCGATCGATCCGCAAATCCGCGAAGGCAGCGATAAAGGAAAACCTGTGGTAATAGAATCACCGGGAAGTGAACAGTCTACGAAAATAATGGAAATAAGCAAAAACCTTGCGGCGCAAATCAGCATCAATAATATTAATGCTGCTTTATCGAAAGTTGAAATCCTAATGGATCAGGATAATTAAAAGGAACTAAAATGAACGACGCAATGCAGCAAAAAGTAAAACAGGCACTTGAAACAATAAGACCATACTTAAAGGCAGACGGCGGCGATGTTGAATTGGTAAAGGTTAGCGAAGAAGGAATAGTTGAGGTAAAACTTACAGGCGCATGCACCGACTGCCCCATGTCTCAAATGACTTTAAGAGCCGGAGTAGAAAGAGCTCTCATACGAGAAGTACCCGGCATAAGAAGAGTAGAAGCTGTCAGTTGACAGCTTTTATTTTATAAACTCACTATCATAAACAAATACAGGATTACTATGCGAAATAAAATTGTTGCAGGCAATTGGAAAATGAACAATGATTTGAATGAATCAATTAATTTAATCTCTGCTATCAAAAAAGGATTGGATGAGAAAAATTCAAAAGTTGAAGTTATTATATGTCCGCCCTTTACTTCTCTTGAGACTGCAAGTGCGCTGATCAAGAATACAGCTATAAAACTTGGGGCACAAAATATGTATTTTGAAAAAAACGGAGCTTTTACAGGCGAAATCTCTGCCAGTATGCTGAAAAGTGTGGGCTGCCAGTATGTAATTCTGGGACATTCAGAACGACGAACAATTTTCGGCGAATCGGATGAGCTGATAAATAAAAAAATCAAATCCGCAATTCTTTCTGGGTTGAATCCTATTTTTTGCATCGGCGAAACTTTGCAGCAGCGCGAAAAGGGCGAAGCGTTTAAGATAGTAGATCAACAGATTAAAAAAGGGTTAGCCGGAATTACTAAAGAGGAATTTGAAAAAATTATTATTGCTTACGAGCCCGTATGGGCAATCGGGACGGGAAAGAATGCGACCCCCGAACAAGCTCAGGAAATTCATCAGTACATAAGAAAAAAAATTTCAACAATATATGGAGAAGATTCTGCTGAAAAAACGATTATCCAATATGGCGGTAGTGTTAAACCGGAAAATTCTTTCCAGCTTATGTCTCAGCAAGATATTGACGGCGCTCTTGTTGGTGGGGCATGCTTAAAAGCAGATTCTTTTTTGAACATAATTCAATCTGCAGCGATATAATGGAAGCTGTGTATTTTTTAACATGAAGAATTTGCTTGAATAGTTATTCATACTACAATCATTATTCATAAATAATTAGACTCAGGTTGACCGCCATTTTAAAAAATAATTTAGCCGCTTCCGTAGGGAATGCCTTCGGCAGAATTGCGCTAATTTTTGATGATTAAACCCACATTGTTCATTAGGAAAATTTATCAATAACATATTAGTAACATAACTTGTTAAATGGTAAGTATTAAACTTAGATTTTCTTGGGCTTGCGTTTATCCATACCTTCGGTAAAAAATTTTCTTACGGTAATATTGCGAACAAGCCCTTAGAAAATCTTAGTCGATTTGTCATTAATGTTTTTCTAATGACAAATTCGGGATAAATTTTTGTATTTATAAGACGGTTTGTGTTTATTAGCGTAATTAGCGGCTTATTTTAAAGAATTTTTTATTTGGCGGACAACTTGAATAATTAGAACAATTTTTAGCATAAGATACAAAAAAATTCCACAAAGAAATTTTCATTGTTATGTGCTGTTAATAAAGTCGCAAGCCCTATTTAACTGAAATAAAATGTTGTAACTCCATTTATCATGTAGCAAGGCAGTCTATCTATTTGTTTTTAGCCCGTTTTCAATTAATTCAAATTGATTACCCCTCGTTTATTTAGTATATTTAGCAACTTTTTTTTATACCTCTGAGAAAAAATGAATAAACTCTATAAAGTTCTTTTCCCTTCATTTTTTATTTTATTTCAAACAATTTCAATATCCCAAATTAAAATTCATGAACTACCCCTATCCAATCAAAATGGCATTAATTCCCTTTTTTACGATGTAAATCAATATAGGCATGTAAAATTATTAAATGACGGCTGGAAAATATTCAGCCCAGAAAACACACACACTATAATTACTGCTTCTGTTCCTTCTGAATTTGAAGGCGACAATGCGTTAACATATGAGAAAGAGATATATCTAACAAAAGAACAAATTGATAATTATAAGATTATTCTTAATTGTCTCGGCATAAATTATTCTGCCGATGTCAGTCTGAACAACAATACAATTTACAAATATTCGGGCGGTGGTCTTCCCTTTTCATTAGAATTACCCGGCGATATATTAATTCCTAATAGCAATAACAAGATTTCTATCAGTGTAACTAATAAACTAAGTTCGCAGACAACTATTCCAGTAAAGCAAAGATTTTTATTCCCGGTAAGTTACGGTGGAATTATTAGGAATGTTTATCTGCAATTTCTGCCTAAAACAAATATTTCAAGTGCAAAAATTAGTTACTCTTTTGGAGAAAAATTTTCTGCCGTAAAATTACACACAGACTTACAGGTAAATGAATTACTTACCGGCAGCAGTAATGAAAATGCTGGCACATTTTATTCATTAATAGTAAACGTATTTTCAGGTATAAGCGGAATTCCTGTTGCAAAAACTGAATTGACTTTTAACCTAACTAGCAGGACAAGCATTGATACATCTGCTGATATCGAAATTAAGCCCCCATTGTTATGGTCCCCTGATTCTCCCAATAATTACACTGTTCAGGTATTATTATTAAAAAACGGAGCACTTACAGACCAGCTAAAACGACTCATTTCATTTTACAAATTAGAAAAAAAAGAAAACTTGCTTTACTTGAACGGAGCAAAATTCATCCTTGAAGGAACTACTTACTACGGCTCCCATTTACAAAACATTATTTCCAGCAGGCAACTGGAAGACGATTTGAGGTTAATTAAACAAACAGGCTTTAATGCAGTTCGATTTGCCAAGATCGCACCGGATCCTTATGCGTTACAAATTTGCCAGGAAGTCGGGCTGCTGGCTTTTGTTGAGGTCCCTATAAACTCAATACCCGAAGAACTCTTAGGCAGCAAAGAATTCGTAATGAGATATAAATCTTATCTTCAAAATTTGCTGACTATTTCCTCACAATATAATTCAGTTGCCGGTATAGGAATAGGCAGCTCATTTTTAACCGATTCTAAAATAACTGAAGATTTTATTAACACTACAAACAATAACATTAAAAGCAGATGGAGTGGATTAACTTATGCTTCATTTGCAGGTTTACCTAAAAACAATTACAGCCGTCTTGATTTAATCGGAATTGAACTTTACGGCGGTAACTTTGACAGCCAAAAGAATATTATCTCAAGTTTTATAGAAAATCAGAATGCTTCTAAATTTTTTATCAGTGAAGCAACATACCCGAATTTTAACGGAAGCACTAACGGTTATTTAAACGCTTATTCATACGAAGCAGAAGCTAAATATTTTAGTGATTTGATTGACTATTCAAGATCATCCAGACTCGGCGGTTTCATCTTAAATTCTATTTTTAATTATGCAGGAAGTTTTTGTTCGCTTTTCACCGGATACTCTCCTCGCAATGAATACAAAGTCGGCATTCTCGACGACAACAGAAATTTAAACTCAATCACTTACAGAGCAGTAAATTCAAAACTTCTTAACAAAGGTAAGATCACTATCCCTATTGGCAGCCCAAAAGATGATAGTCCCGTTTCCTTTATATTAATTGCTCTCGGTTTATCTGTTTTTATGGCTTTGTTAATAAATTCCAACAAAAGGTTTAGAGAAGACTGCACTCGTGCCCTGTTCAGATCATATAATTTCTTTGCAGATATCCGCGATCAAAGAATAGTTTCCGGACTGCATGCTTTTATCCTTATGATAATAATCAGCGGCGCCTTCTCGTTGCTAATAAGCATTCTCTTGTACTTTGAAAAACAAAATATTCTTTTTGAAAAAATTCTTTTGGGATTCGGAAGCGCAAAAATTCTCGCTGCAATCAGCATGTTAGCATGGAATCCCGTTAAATCGTTCATTTACCTCTCGGTGGTTCTGATTATACTTTTGGGGATAGTCAGCATAGCAGTTAAAATCGCTTCATTTTTTGTGAAAACCAAAGTAAGCTACAATAGCATAGTTTTTGTGATGGTGTGGGCATTTTTACCATTGACAATTTTTCTGCCGGTAGAGCTTATTCTCTATAAGATTTTAGTAGCAGATTTGTTTAACAATTACTTTTATATTTTTCTGGCATTGTTTATGTTATGGTTAATTCAAAGGCTTCTTAAAGGCATTTACATTATTTTTGATATTAGACCCTTAGTTGTTTACACATATACTGCCGTTATTATCTTAGCTGCGGCAGCTATTTTTGCCCTATATTCACAACTTTCTAATACGGCTTTATATTACATTTCCAATGCAGTCAAACAATATAATTCTATGATATTCTAAGGGTAACAAAGTGCATTTATCAAAATTAGAAATCTTTGGCTTCAAGTCTTTTGCAAATAAAACCAGCATAAATTTTACCAAGGGGATTACGGGAATTGTTGGTCCAAACGGCTGTGGTAAGACCAACATTGTTGATGCAATCAGATGGGTTTTGGGAGAACAAAAAACAACGACGCTGCGCAGCGACAAAATGGAAAATGTAATTTTCAACGGAACAAGGCAAAAGAAACCCATGGGAATGTCCGAAGTATCATTAACTCTTGTAAACGATCTCGGTCTTCTTCCTATGGAATATTCCGAGGTTACAATTACACGTAGAATTTTTCGCTCCGGTGAAAGTGAATACCTGCTTAACAAGAATATCTGCCGACTTAAAGATATAACAAATCTCTTCATGGATACTGGGATGGGAACAAACGCCTATTCGGTAATTGAATTGAAAATGGTGGAAACTATTTTAAGCAATAAGGCTGAAGAAAGACGCAAAATGTTTGAAGAAGCAGCGGGAGTTAACAAATACAAAGTCAGACGAAGATTAGCTCTTAATAAATTGGAAGATGTAAAAGCTGATCTTACACGAGTAAATGATATTGTTTCAGAAGTAGAAAAAGCCGTTCGATCCCTCGAGAGACAGGCTAAAAGAGCCGACCAGTACAATCAAATTCAATCCGTACTGAGAGATAAAGAAGTTGACCTGGCAGAACGGGAAATGGCTCTTTTTAAAATTCAGAGTGAGGAGTTAAAACAAAATATATCCGAATACACTTTGAGAAGAAATGTTATAGATGAAGAGATAAAAAAAATTGAAACAGAGCTTCTTGAATTGCGTACAGGCATTAGTGGCGTTGAAAACGAACTAAATGAGAAAAGAAGCGAAATCAGCGCTAATACTGACCTGCTCCATAACACTCAAAAAAATATTTCTGTAACGGAAGAAAAGCTAAGATCACTACAAAACAATCTGAAAAGACTTCACGAGGAAATTTCCGAGTTAACTTCTCAAATTTTGGAAAATAATCATTCAATAGAAGAAAATAAAAAGCTGCTTGATAAACTGCATGTTCGCATTGAAGAAAAAACGAAAACAATCGAGCTCATTACAGGCGAACTCGAAATAAACCGCACCGTAGTGGATGGGAAAAAGTCAATATTGAGAAATTTGAACGAAGAACTGCTTCACCGCACAAAAGTAATTACAGAAAAAGAAAACCAGCTTTCTGTAATTCAAAACGATTTAGCGAGAACTTACGAACAAATCGAAAAGTTAAACCAGAAAATTCAAATTATTACCGGCAATATCGCAAAAACTGTCGGCTATATTGAAGAGCTTACAAACGAAAAAAATCAGATCGAAAAAAGATTGCAGGAAACTGAAAAGCTGTACTATCAAAATCAAAAGGAAAAGGAGGCTCTGGAGAAGGAACTGAATTCCTTAAAAGAAAAAGAGATAGAACAAAAAACTGTAATAGCCGGACTTAAAGAAAAAATAAGCTTTTTGCAGTCATTGATAACCAATCTTGAAGGAATTTCCAAAGGCTCTAAAACGCTGCTGGAAAACAATGGATGGACAGATAAAGAAAAAAATATATTTGCAGATGTAGGACACACCAGCGAAAAATACCGCTTTGCACTGAATGCCGCACTTAAGTCCGTACTGAATAATCTGCTTATTGAAAACCTTGAGGAATTAAAAAAAGCTGTCGACTTCTTAAGAGAAAACGATCTCGGCAAAGCGTCATTTTATCTGCTCGAGAATGCATCAAACGGGAAAAAATCTTTTTTCAAAAAACTCGGCGACTACAATCAAAGAAAAAAAATAAAAAGACTCGCAAAAGAAAAATTGTTTTTGGGATGGGCAAGTGATTTCGTTGAGACCGAACCTAAGTGGAAAGCATATTTCAAAAAAGTGTTAAACTCTACCGCATTAACTGAAAATCTCCAAACAGCTATTGAACTTCACAGAAAGTACGACTCGATAAACTTTGCTACACTTGAAGGCGATTTTGTAAGTTATAACGGTATCATCGAAGCCGGCTCGCTGCCGAAACTCGACGAAACACTTTTTGGGAGAAAACAACTCCTTGAAAATTTGAAAAAAGAATACCCGAAACTTGAAAACGATTTATACACACTCATCAAAAAAATCGAAGAAACCGAAAAAAAACTTTCGCTTATTGACCTTAAAAATATTTCAGAGAATATTAAAATCCTATCTAATGATGTCACAAGTCTTGAGAAACAAATATCGCAGTTCGAATTTGAAAAGAAGAAAAGTGACGAAGAAATTGAAATTACCCGGAAACAGATTAACGAATTAGCTCTAAAATCCAACTCCCTTGATGTCGAAAAAGAAAAGTTCATAGTTGAAGTGAACGATTTAAACCGGCAAAAAGAAGCTCTTCTTAAAAACATTGAAGCTGCCGAAAGCGAACTGGAAAAAGCAGAAGATAATTTCAACTCAGCAGTTGCAGCATTAAACCAGCAAAAACTCGAGCTTGAAAAAGACAAAGGACAAATACAAAATACCCACAATGCAATAAACAGATCCGAAGAAAACAAAACCGCAATTAATAACGGAATTGAAAAAAGAAAAGTGGACATAGAAAAAAACAAAAACGAAATTGAGAAAATTAATTTCACAATTAACAAGCTTAAAGGTGAACTTAACAATATTAATCGGGTGCGTTCGGAGCTAATCGAAAAAGAAAAAGAAATTGAAATAAGGCTGAAGCTTCTGAAGGACGAATCTGCGAAATTTGAACGCCATGTTAATGACTTAAGAAATCAGCGTCAGGAAGTTTCTGATAATGCTCATTCACTCCAAATAAAACAAAACGAAATCGAACTGAGGGCTGAAAATATTAAAGAGCACATAAAAGAGAATTATTCGCTCGAAATTGAAGAAAAAATATTTGATGATCTCGACCAATTTAATTTTGCAGAACGTACCGACGAAGTAAACAAGCTAAAAGAAAAACTGAGAACAATAGGTCCCGTTAACCTGCTTGCTTACTCAGAATACGAAGAAGAAAAAGAACGGCTCGAATTTTTATTAAAACAGCGGAACGATTTAATTGAATCCGAAAAAGATCTGGTTAACACAATTAATGAAATAAACGAAACCGCTCAAAAACTTTTTCTGGAAACATTTGAAAAGATTAGGGATAATTTCAAAGAAATTTTTCAAACCCTTTTTAATCCAGGAGATGAGGCAGATCTCACTTTGGAAGAAGGCGTAGATCCGTTAGAGGCAAAAATTGAAATAATCGGCAAACCAAAAGGGAAACGCCCAACATCAATTGAATTGCTTTCCGGAGGAGAAAAAACTTTAACGGCAACTGCTCTTTTATTTGCAATTTATCTTGTAAAACCGAGCCCGTTTTGTATACTTGACGAAGTTGATGCACCGTTGGATGATGCAAATATCGACAGATTTACAAAATTATTAAAAGAGTTCAGCAAAAGAACACAATTTATTATTGTTACTCACAATAAACGCACAATGGAAGCTGCAGAAACAATGTACGGAGTTACCATGCAGGAAGAAGGAATTTCCAAGCTTGCTGCTGTTCAATTCAACGAAATAGAAGTGAACTAAAATGCTGAGTACTGCTTCTTTTAAAATATTTATTGATTTCGATGGAACAATTACGGTACGCGATGTGGGGGAAGAAATTTTTTTGCAGTTTGGAAATCCGCAGCGCGCAAAAGAAATAGTACGTGATTGGATCGATGAAAAAATTAATTCAATCAAAACATGGGAATTGCTGTGCAAAACAGTACAAAATCTCGATATAAATAAATTTAACTCATTTATTGACTCTATGTGCATTAGTTCTACGTTCAAAACATTTATTGATTACTGCAGTTTAAACGATTTTCAAGTTTGGGTCTTAAGCGATGGATTGGATTATTACATAAATAGAATTTTATCAAGAGAATTTATGAACAATCTTACTGTATATTCAAATAAGCTGACCTTTGGCGCTAATAATGAACTTGTCCCCTCGTTTCCCTTTACCGATGAAGAATGTAAATTTTGTGCAAACTGCAAACGAAACCACATATTGGAGCATTCCTCCGATGATGATTTTAGTGTTTACATAGGTGACGGATATTCGGATAAATGTCCGGCACAGTTTTGTGATTTTATCTTCGCAAAAAATTCATTACTGAAATACTGCGAGAAAAACAGGATTATGTATTTCCCGTTTAACGACTTTAATGATATAATGAAAAAATTAGATGAACTTAAGAACAAGAAACGTTTGCGCAAGAGACATCAGGCTGTTTTGAAAAGAAGAGAAATTTATATGCAAGGATAATTAAAGACAGGAATCTATACACATGGCAAAAAGTTTGGCGGGTAAGTTATTTAAATACAGAAGTTATACACCTATTCCATTTCTGATAGTAATGATAATCTTTCAAAAAGCCGAGCTGACAAGCATGGTTTTCGGATTTATTATTTTAATAGCTGGAGAATTTTTTAGGTTTTGGGGAGTAAGCTATGCAGGAAGCGAAACGAGAACTACAGCCGGCGTAGGCGGAACTTACTTAGTTGTCTCTGGTGCGTTTGCACACGTACGCAATCCGCTTTATCTGGGAAATATGCTCATTTATCTCGGCGTTGGGATTATGTCAATGGCTCTTTTCCCCTATCTGCAGATAATTGCATTACTTTTTTTTTATTTTCAGTATGACCAAATCATAAAGGCAGAGGAAGAATTCTTACATGCAAAATTTGGCAGTGCATACGCCGATTACAAAAAAAATGTACCTAGATTATTGCCGCGGCTAACTCCTTATAAAAAACAAACAACTGAACAACCGCCTTACAATTTTAAGGCTGGCTTAAAATCCGAAATTAGAACTTTACAAGCGATTTTATCAATTACTATTATTTTACTAATACTTTTTTGGGTTAAACATTGAACAATAAAGTGATGATTATAGCAGGAGAAACTTCGGGCGATCTGCATGGTGCTGCATTATTAAAAGAACTGCTAAACATTAACCGTGAAATTAAATTTTTCGGAATCGGCGGTGATAAAATGATTACTGAAGGGTTAAATGCTTTGTTCCATATTAAACAAATGGCATTCCTAGGTTTTGTTGAAGTAGTAAGACATATTCCCTTCATGAGAAATGTCCAGAAAAAATTGATTGAAAAGATTAAGGAGGAGAATATCGAGCTAGTCATTTTGATTGACTATCCCGGTTTTAATCTTAGTCTTGCAAAAAAAATAAAAAAAGTTGCCGAAGCAAACCGGCATGAAAAAATAAAAATCGTCTATTACATCTCTCCACAGGTTTGGGCATGGGGAAAAAACCGTGTTGAAAAAATCAAAAAGTTCGTAAATAAAATGCTTGTTGTTTTCCCGTTCGAAGTCGATTTCTACAAAAAAGCCGGATTGGAAGTCGAGTATACAGGACATCCTTTAATTGACAGAATTAACAACCATAAATTTTTAAGCAGAGAAGAACTGAATGAAAAATTTGGACTTAACAGCCAAAAAGAAATTCTTCTTTTAATGCCCGGCAGCCGCAAACAGGAAATTAAAAAAATTTTCCCTGCAGTGATAACCGCAGCAGATAAGCTAAGCAAGGATTTTAATTTACAGATAATCGTTGCATGCCCGGAAAATATTGACGAATCAATTTTCAGCAGTTTGAATTCGTCTGTGAAATATTTTATTGTAAAAGGAAACACATACGATTTATTAAAACATGCAAGGTTTGGAGTAATCAAATCCGGCACCTCAACGCTCGAAGCAGCTCTGCTGCAGATGCCTTTTGTTGTTGTTTATAAGACAAGCCTCATTTCGTATATTATCGGTAGACTACTCGCAAATGTCGAAACAATCGCAATGGCAAATATTATAGCCGGCGAAAAAATAGTAGAGGAACTAATTCAGCAGAACTTAACTCCGGAAAAAGTTTACAACGTTTGCAAAGAAATTTTAACTAACAATGCCCAATATATTTTGCTGAAGAATAAATTAGCCGGGATTAAAGGCATGCTGGGAGATACGGGTGCGTCAAAACGTGCAGCAGAATCAATAACAGCACTGCTAAATGAATCTTAAAGAAACAAAGAAAAAAATATTTTACTTTTTAGGAATAACTGTCCTAAGTTCTTTGATAAATTTGCTGATGAAAACGGTAAAGTTCCGTTTTAAAAATTATGAAATATTGCAGAAACTGCATGATCAAAAACAAAATTTTGTCTTTGCGTTCTGGCACGGTACAATGCTTGCCGGCTGGCACATAAATAAAAATACCAACATTGCAGCTATTGTAAGCAAAAGTAAAGACGGCGATATTCTGGAAAAAGTATTAAGAAACTGGGGATATAAAGTTGTGCGCGGCTCGAGCCATGCAGGCGGTAAAGAAGCTTTAACTCTCCTTATAGAATTAGCAGAAAAAGGACATTCGGTTGCTATTACGCCCGATGGACCGACGGGACCAATTTATAAGATGAAAGCCGGAGCTGTCATTACTGCCAAAACAAAAAAAATTCCGCTTGTGTTAGCGGGAATTTCATTTTGCAAAAAGAAAGTACTGAAAAGCTGGGATAACTTCGAAGTTCCATTTCCATTCAGCATAGTAAATGTAGTTTTATCCGAGCCGATACAGATTGACTCGAAATTAACATATGATGAAACTAACACATTAATACTCGATTGTGAAAAACTGTTGAACGGTTTAAGAGAGGAAGCAGAAAAATTGTGCTTAACATAATAAGAATTATAGCGTCTCCGTTGGTTTTTGTATATTCTTTAATTGTAAAATTAAGGAATTATTTTTTTGACTCAGGAATTTTCCGCATCGAGAAGGTAGCGGCGAAAGTTATTTCGATCGGCAATCTAACTGTTGGCGGCTCAGGAAAAACTCCAGCTGTAATTTATACTGCAAACATTCTGAAAAATAAAAACATAAAAACCGGAGTTTTAAGCAGAGGTTACAGAAGAAGTTCAAAAGGTTATTTGTTTGTTTCAGACGGACAAAATATTTTTTCTAAAGTTAACGAATGCGGGGACGAAATTTATTTTGTTGCTGACGAATTGAAGATACCAGCAGCGGTAAGCGAAAGAAGAGTTGAAGGAGCAAAAAAACTAATTAAAGACGCAAAGATTGACTCAATCATTTTGGACGACGGATTTCAACATAGGTGGCTTTACCGCGATCTCGACATTTTATTAATTGACCAACATTTTTTAACTAAGGTAGGTCAGATAGAACAAAATCTGCTGCCGCTTGGTATGATGAGAGAAACATTTGATTCGCTTGATAGAGCAGATGCTGTAATCTTGAACCGAAAATTTTCCGAAAAAAAGGCAATACCTGAAAAAGTTAAAAAACATTTTGAAGGGAAAAAAATTTTTAACGGATATTATACAACCGTTGGTATATTTGATGTAAAAACTCATCATTTTTATGATATAAAAGAATTTCAAGGACAGAAAAGTTTGGTGGTATGCGGAATTGCAAAACCATATTCTTTCCTGAGTATCCTTGAAAAAAATAAAATAGATTTTACAAATAAAATGTTGTTTCCTGATCATAAAAATTATTCTTTAAAAGAAGTTCAGGAAATAAGGAAAAAATTCTATAAGACAAATGCATACTCGGTTTTAACAACACAAAAAGATGCCGTTAAATTCATGAACTTTGCAAAGGAGTTGGACGACATTGATATCTACTACCTTAAAATAGAACTGAATATTGAAGAGTCAGAAGAATTTGAAAAATTATTAACAGATATTTTTAATTAATAATTGATAACTAATAATCAACTTATTGGAGGAAATGTAAATGGCAGCGAAAAGAATGCCGAAGTACGTTTACTATTTTGGCGGTAAACGTGCCGAAGGAACAGCAGACATGAAAGCTCTTTTGGGCGGAAAAGGTGCAAACTTAGCGGAAATGGTCAATATTGGACTGCCCGTGCCGGCCGGCTTTACAATTACAACCGAAGTTTGCACTGCTTACTACAAAAACAACAAAAAATATCCTAAAGAACTGGCTAAACAAGTAAAAGATGCTCTTGCTAAAGTTGAAAAAGAAATGGGAGCAAAATTTGGAGATACAAAAAATCCGCTTCTTGTTTCAGTACGTTCCGGCGCACGCGCTTCTATGCCAGGCATGATGGAAACTATACTTAATGTAGGATTAAACAATGCAACGCGCGATGCTTTAATTGCAAAGACAGGCAACGCCCGTTTTGTTTATGATTCTCACCGCCGTTTAATTCAGATGTACTCCGACGTAGTTATGGAAAAAGCCGCAGGTATTGAACCGGAAGAAGGAAAAGGTGTACGCCAGCAGCTTGAGGCTGAATTGCACAAAATGAAAGCAGCCAGAGGAGCCGTAAATGATACCGACTTAACAGCCGAAGACTTAAAAGAACTTATCGAAATTTATAAGACTAAAGTGTATGAGGTTCTCGGCAAACCTTTTCCCGAAGATCCGATGGAACAACTGTGGGGAGCCATTGCTGCAGTATTCCAAAGCTGGATGGGCAAACGTGCAATAGCATATAGAAAATTTGAAGGAATACCCGATGATTGGGGAACAGCAGTTAATGTTCAATCAATGGTCTTTGGAAATATGGGAGATACTTCTGCAACAGGTGTAGCATTCACACGTAATCCTGCTACCGGCGAAAACTATTTCTACGGTGAATGGCTTCCAAATGCCCAGGGAGAAGACGTTGTTGCAGGTATCAGAACTCCGAATCCGATCAATGAAATCGGAAAAAGTGAGCATACCCATTATCTCCCTTCTCTTGAAACTGCAATGCCCGGTACTTACAAACAATTACACAATATTCAGCGTAAGTTAGAAAAGCATTATCGCGACATGCTCGATATAGAATTTACAATTCAAGAAGGACGGCTTTACATGCTTCAATGCCGTGTTGGAAAAAGAAACGGTCCTGCTGCAGTAAAAATGGCACTCGACATGTACAAAGAAAAATTAATCACAAAGGAAGAAGTTATAAGCCGTATACAACCGGAACAATTAGATGAACTGCTTCACCCTATCATAGATCCTATGGCTGAAAAATCTGCAACAGTAATTGCCAAAGGTTTGCCTGCCGGTCCTGGCGGTGCAGCAGGTCAGGTCGTATTCTCTGCCACAGATGCAGTAGCGTGGGCTAAAGAAGGCAAAAAAGTTATCCTTGTTCGCGAAGAAACAAACCCCGAGGATATTGAAGGGATGCGTGCTGCACAGGCAATTCTAACAGGCCGCGGCGGCATGACTTCCCATGCAGCCCTAGTTGCACGGGGCTGGGGCAAATGCTGCATTGTCGGAGCCGGTTCAATAAAAATTAACTATGCTGAAAAATCTCTCTCGGTTGATAACATAATCGTTAAAGAAGGCGATTGGCTCACATTAAACGGTACTAAAGGAACGGTTTACAAGGGCGAATTACCAATGATTAAAGCAGCAGAAGAAAATCCGGATTTTCAGACTTTCATGAAACTCTGTGATCAGGTAAGAAAACTTAAAGTAAGAACAAATGCGGATACTCCCGAAGATGCAGCAAAAGCCCGTGCGTTCGGTGCTGAAGGTATCGGCTTATTCAGAACCGAACATATGTTCTACGGTAAAAATTCCGAAGAACCACTATTCAAACTTCGCAAAATGATTCTTTCAAGCACTAAAGCAGAAAGAATAAATGCTATAAATGAACTCTTTCCTCACGTAAAGCAGGATATTAAAGGTACATTGGAAGCAATGAACGGTTTTGGCGTTACAATTAGAACTCTTGACCCGCCGCTGCATGAATTTGTTCCAAACCGTCAGGATGAAAGAGAAAAATTAGCTGCAAGTCTCGGCATTTCTCTCAATGAACTTAACGAAAGAGCAGATAAACTTCACGAAAGCAACCCCATGATGGGGCACCGCGGCGTTCGGCTTGGTATTACCTATCCCGAAATTACTGAAATGCAGGTACGCGCAATTTTTGAAGCTGCAGCAGAGTTGATACAGGAAGGTAAAAAACCATTCCCGGAAATAATGATTCCCGTCACCTGTACAGTCAACGAAATAAAACATCAATATGATATCATCAGCAGGGTTTATGAAGAAGTATGCACAAAATTCGGATTGAAAAAAATTCCCCATTTAACCGGTACGATGATCGAAATCCCGCGTGCGGCTCTAACAGCTAATAAGATAGCCGAAGTTGCACAATTCTTTTCGTTTGGAACAAATGATTTAACCCAAATGGGTTTCGGCTTTTCACGTGACGATATCGGCGGTTTTTTACCGGATTATCTCGATAAAAAAATTCTTCCGGAGGATCCATTTCAATCAATTGACCAGGAAGCAATCGGTAAATTGATGCAAATAGCCGTTGAAGGCGGACGCGCAACACGTCCCGACCTCAAGATTGGTATTTGCGGCGAACACGGTGGTGAACCAAAATCTATCGAATTCTGCCATAAAATCGGATTAGATTATGTAAGCTGCTCACCATTCCGTGTACCTATAGCAAGACTGGCAGCAGCCCAGGCAGTAGTAAAAGAAATGAAAACATCAGGCTTAAAAAAGAACACATCAGCAAAAAAGCCGACAAGAAAAAATACGTCAAAATCTAAAAAGAAATAGCAGTTAATTAAGAGGCTGGCTGTGAATTTTTCATTTAAGGTCAGCCTCGGTTTAATAAATAAACAATTTTGCCATTGAATAATAAAAACGGGAATAAGATGTTAGAAGAAAAAATGAAACTCTCTGATTTCAAGTATAATTTACCCAAAACAGCTATTGCTAAATTCCCTGCTAATCCGCGTGATAAATCAAAGCTGCTCGTACTAAATCGCAACAGCGGTGAAATAGAACATAAAATTTTTTCCGACATTGTCGAATACATGAACAAAGGCGATGTGCTGGTGGTTAATGAAAGCAAAGTAATGCAGGCTCGCCTTTTTGGGAAAAAAGAAAGAACAAATGCAAAGATTGAAGTTTTTGTCCTGCGTGAATTGAACAAGGAAGATAAAATATGGGATGTGATTGTTGACCCTGCTCGCAAAGTGAGAATCGGAAACAGAATTTATTTTAACGATAATCTTTGGTGCGAAGTAATTGATAATACCACCTCAAGAGGAAGAACAGTTCGTTTTAACGATGACGCTGGAGATATTTTTCAGGCTATCGAAAATATTGGCACTACTCCCCTTCCTCCTTATATCAAAAGAGATACTCTGCCGGAAGACAGAGAAAATTATCAGACAATCTTTGCCAAAATTGACGGCTCGGTTGCAGCTCCTACAGCCGGCTTACATTTTACCCATCAGTTGCTAAAAAAGATTCAAAAAAAAGGAGTAAAGGTAGTTAGCGTTATACTTCATATTGGACTTGGAACTTTTAGGCCTGTAGAAGTTGAAGATTTAACTAAACACAGAATGGATTCAGAATATTTTGAAATTCCGGAAGAATCAGCACAGGTAATCAACAAGGCTCTTTCCGAAAAGAAAAATGTATTTGTGGTTGGTACAAGCACTACCCGAGCTTTAGAAAGCAGCGTAACGGCAGAAGGATTTGTAAAACCTAATTTTGGCTGGACAGATAAATTTATTTTTCCACCGTATGATTTTAAAGTTACTAAAAAACTAATTACGAATTTTCATGCGCCGGAATCTACACTCTTAATGCTTGCAGCCGCTTTTGGAGGCTTTGAAAATATAATGAAAGCTTACAAAAAAGCATTAAGAGAAGGATACAGATTCTTGAGTTACGGCGATGCAATGCTAATAATATAAAATGAAAGTTTATGCTATTATCCCGTCCGGTGGCACCGGCAAACGTATCAATACTCCGCTTCCCAAACAATATATTAAATTCAGCGGTAAAGAATTGATTGCCTATACATTAGAGATATTCCAAAAGAATACTAACGTAAACAAAATAGTGATTCCAGCACAGAAAGAATATTTTAACCTGTTGAACGGTATAATAGATAAATATAAACTGAACAAAGTTTCTAAAATTGTTGAGGGAGGTAAAGACCGCCAGCATTCTGTTCAAAATGCTCTTGAATCGATCGACGCTAAGGATGATGACTTAATTATTGTCCACGATGCTGTTAGACCACTTCTTCCCCCCTCGATTCTTAATAATGCTATCGAAACTGCAAAAATATACGGAAATGTTATTGTGGCAATAAAAGCAAAAGATACTTTGATTAAAGGCAGCGATACAGTGACCGAATATATTGATAGGAACGAAATTTACTATGTTCAGACACCACAAATTTTCCCTTGTAAAAATCTTAGAAAAGCATTCGATAATGCAAAGAAAGAAGGGTTCATTGGCACCGATGAATCAATGCTTGTTACAAAGGCAGGTTTTTCAGTAAAGATTGTGGAAGGTTCATCAATTAATTTTAAGGTAACAGATAAGTCAGATATCGAATTGCTACATAAGATATTGAATTAGCAGCAATGTAGTAATGTTTGATATACTTTTTCATTGTTTATAAAAAACATTTTACTTAGTTTAGTCTTAAAGTCGAGGTTATTTTTATGTTAAATTTATTTGTTATTATCATTTTGTCATATTTAGTCGGTTCTATCCCTACCAGTATTATTATAAGCAAATTAGTCAGAGGAATAGATATTCGAAATTATGGGAGCGGCAATGCCGGCGGTACAAATGTATTTAGAGTATTAGGATGGAAATACGGAATTCTAACTATTATTCTCGATGCACTAAAAGGTGCGGTAGTAGTAATATTCATTGCCAGGTTATACTGGGATAATGTTCCTTTCACCAACATTACTCCCTTCGATGATTTCACCTTAATTCAGATAATCTGTGGCACCTTTGCAGTAATAGGACATATCTGGACAGTCTTTGCAGGATTTAAAGGTGGAAAAGGAATTGCTACTGCATTGGGCTTTTTAATTACTCTCATTACCATAGACATGCTCCTTGCGCTGGCGGTTTTTGTAATAGTTGTTTCACTCTCGCGTTACATTTCTTTAGGTTCGCTTGCTGCGGCCGTTTCGGTGCCGGTCTTTCTTATACTCCGCGAGAATGTATTCAATGCTCACATTCAAAGTTATAACACAATTCTTCCATTTGTATTTGCTCTTGTTCTTCTTGTTATCTTTACTCACCGGAAAAATATCGGCAGGTTAATTCAGGGAAACGAAAACCGAATATCCTTATTCAAGAAAAGATAGATGACTACCCGGGGTCCGCAAAAATGAGAATTACAGTACTTGGTGCTGGGGGTTGGGGCACTACACTCTCAATTCTTCTGCAGTTAAACGGGCATGAAGTAACTCTTTGGGAATACAAAAAAAACTATGCTAAAGTTTTAGACCGCTCCCGTGAAAATAAAATCTATCTCCCCGGTATTAAAATTCCAAAAGAAATAACAATCACACATGACCTTGAAGACGCGTCGTATAATAAACATATGATCGTAATTGCAATACCTTCTCAATTTGTAAGAAATGTACTGAAAGACATAAAAAAATTTGATTACAGAAATACGACTTTTGTAAGTGTTGCCAAAGGTATTGAGAAAAACTCGCTGATGACGGTCTCTCAGATAATAAGTGATGAGATTAAAGATATAGACAGCACAGCTATAGGTGTTCTCTCCGGGCCAAGCCATGCCGAAGAAGTAAGCAGAAAAGTTCCCACTGCAGTTGTTGCAGCATCTTCGGATATTAAAACCGCCAAGCAAATCCAGACAGCGTTTATGACTTCTTATTTTAGAGTGTATTCTTCAGTGGATATTTTAGGGGTTGAATACGGCGGTGCACTGAAAAATGTCATAGCCATCGGCGCTGGAATAGTTGACGGAGCAAAATTCGGAGATAATACCAAAGCTGCAATAATGACACGCGGAATTGCAGAAATTTCCCGGCTTGGTATATATCTGGGCGCCAAACCCGAAACTTTCTCAGGCCTTTCCGGTATGGGCGATTTAATCGTAACATGCATGAGCAAACACAGCCGTAATCGTTATGTCGGCGAACAAATAGGACGCGGAAGAAAACTCAAAGATATCCTGAAATCAATGAACATGGTTGCCGAAGGTGTAGAAACTTCCAGATCGGTTCATAAGTTGTCTCAAGAACACGAGGTAGAAACACCTATTTGTACTGCCGTCTATCAAATACTCTTCGAAGAACGTGATCCCGCAAAAGTTACTTACGAACTTATGACCCGCGATATGAAAATTGAGGATTGAGAGATTCCATCTTTTCATTTTTATTATATTTCTTATATAAAACAAAAATGCTTGCATGCAAGGCGATACTTCCATATCGGTTCAGTACTTAAAATCAGTAGGGCCAAAAAGAGCCGAATCTTTTGCTAAAATTGGAATTAAAACCATCCGTGATCTGCTTTATTATTTCCCATATAAACATCTTGATAGAACCACTATCCTTTCCAGTTCAAAAATAATACAGCACGTTATCAACGGCTACACCGGCGAAGTTACAATAATCGGAGAAGTAATTGATAAAGAATTAGTGCGCTACGGCAAAAAACAGATATTCAAGGTAACGTTCAAAGATAAATTCGGGTTTTATGAATGCGTCTGGTTCCAGGGTATAAAATATTTTAAAGATTTATTCAACACTGGAGAATTTTACGCAATTTCAGCTAAACCAGTAATTACCAGGTATGGCAATTTACAATTCGTTCATCCTGATTTTGACAGATTTGGTAAAAATGAAACCGATGAATTTCTTAATACAGGTAAAATTATCCCGTTTTACAGTTTACCAAAAGAACTGCGGGAAAGAAACCTTGGCGATCTTAGTCTGCGCAAAATAATTCATTACGCTGTCGAAAATTATTCCGGTAGCCTTGAAGAGAGCCTGCCAGACTACATCATTAAAGAAAAAAATCTTCTGGACATAAAACAAACAATCAAAAATATACACTTCCCACAGAATCATGAGGCTTTGCTGCAGGCTAAGAACAGATTAAAATTCGAGGAGATGTTTTATTTCGAATGTCTTACAGCATTAAGAAAGTCGTTCATAAAAAACACGATTAAAGGTATTCCTTTTCAGATAAGAGCAGAACCTATTAAAAAATTATTGAATAAACTACCTTTTAAGCTTACAAAAGATCAACTGAATGCACTTACCGATATAAGAAAAGATCTTGAGAGCCAAAAGCCTATGAACCGGTTACTCCAAGGAGACGTCGGAAGCGGAAAAACTATTGTTGCTTTAATCTCGATGCTGATTGCCAAATATAACGGTTATCAGTCGGTTTTAATGGTTCCAACTGAAATTCTTGCCGATCAGCACTACAAAAAAATAACTGCCCTGCTTTCCGGATTAGATACAAGAGTTGTATTGCTAATCGGCGGACAATCTAAAAGTGAGAGGGCAAAAACGCTTGAAGAAATTAAATCCGGAAAAGCAGAAATAATTATCGGCACTCATGCACTCATCGAAGAAAATGTTGCTTACCATAAGTTGGGATTAGTAATAATTGATGAACAACACAGATTTGGAGTTGTTCAGCGTGCCCAATTAATCGAAAAGGGTTTTACCCCCAACGTACTTGTGATGACTGCTACACCCATTCCCAGAACACTTACCATGACTCTGTACGGCGATCTGGATATTTCTTTCATCAATCAGATGCCGTCAGACAGAAAACCGGTGAAAACTTATCTTAGAAGTGAGAAAAAATTACCAGAGGTTTATAATTTTATCAAAACTAAAGCAAGGGAAGGCTGTCAAACATTCCTTGTTTATCCTCTAATCGAAGAATCCGAAAAGGTAGATCTTAAAGCTGCTGAGACTTATTTCAACGAATTGAAAGAAACTTATTTAAGTGAGGTTAGAGTCTGTCTTATTCATGGAAGAATGAACTGGAAGGAAAAAGAAGAAATCATGTACAAATTTGCAAGCAAGGAATATGACGTTCTTGTCTCAACTACGGTAATCGAAGTCGGCATTGACATTCCGGAAGCAAATATAATAGTAATCAACGATGCATTCCGGTTTGGTTTATCCCAGCTTCACCAGCTAAGGGGCAGAGTTGGGAGAGGTAAAGCTCAAGCATACTGCATTTTAATCACAAAGAACGAATTAGCAGTTGAATCCCCGCAATTTAACTTTAATTTCGAGTACATGTCGCATGCTCAAATCGAAAAGAACAAGTCAATTATCCGGCTGAATGCAATGGTAAAGTACTCGAGCGGGTTCGATCTTGCCGAAATCGACTTAAGGTTGAGGGGTCCGGGAGAAATTTTCGGCACAAAACAAAGCGGAATGCCTGAATTAAAGTATACAAACATAATCGAAGACGCCGACATAATAACCGAGGCAAGAAAAACTGCTTTCGACTTGGTAGCTTCCGACAGCAAACTTCAACATGAAAAAAATTCTCTCATCAAAAAAAATCTTATTGCTAACTACTCATCGCAGTTTAAATTCTCCCGCATCGGTTGACAACTTTTGTTGTGATCATCTCAACAAAATTTTTTTTAAAAATTTTTTTAAAAAATTGTTGCATATGAGTTTTAAAAAGATATATTGCATAAAAAAATTTTCGAAGGTTTCTGTATTAGTTCCTTCATACTAAATAAAAAGTTGAAAGTCGTTCTTACCTACAACTTAAAACCGGAAGAAGAAAACTCTTTCGAGTATGCACCTTTCTCACCTCTTACGCAAAACACAGCTTCATACAACGATACTTATGCTGAATGGGACACAATTGAAACAATTAATTCAATAAAAACTTCTCTGGAATTGTTTCATGATGTTACAATGATAGAAGCAAACGAAGATGCATTCGAAAAATTTAGAAAAACTAGACCAGACATTGTCTTTAACTATGCCGAATGTGCTAACGGAATAAGCCGCGAGGGACAAATACCAGCTATGCTTGATATGTTAAAGATACCTTACACCGGTTCAGATCCGTTAACTATGATGACGTGCCTTGATAAAACCAGAACAAAGGAAATTCTTTTTTATCACGGCATTCCAACAGCTAAATTCTTAAGAGCTGAGAAACTCGCGGATGTAGAGAATCTCAAATTAGAGTATCCGCTTTTCATAAAACCGATAGGTGAAGGTTCAGGGAAAGGAATTTTTAATAGTTCTTTTATAACTAATTACGACGAGTTAAAAGAAAAACTCCAGCAATGTCTCGAGACATACAGTCAGCCTTGTATTATCGAAGAATATTTACCGGGGAGGGAATTTACGGTAGCAATTTTGGGCAACGACAAAGAAGCTGAGGTTCTTCCTATTGTAGAAATTAACTTTAGCGAACTGCCTGAAGGAATCCTGCCGGTATATTCTTTTGAAGCCAAATGGGTATACGATACCCGCCAGAATCCTCTAGATATTTTTACGTGCCCTGCAAAAATTGATCAAAAACTAGAAGAAAAAATAAAAGGTACTGCTCTTATGACTTATAAAGTTCTAAGATGCAAAGATTGGAGCCGTATTGATATTAGACTGGATTCTAAAGGAGAACCGAATATTATTGAAGTTAATCCTTTGCCGGGTGTTTTACCCGATCCATCTGATAATTCATGCTTTCCAAAAGCTGCACGTGCAAGGGGATTGGCTTACGATGAAATGATAAACAAGGTTTTAATTGCTGCGGCAAAACGGTATAATTTATTATGATACCAGATACAAGAGTACTTGTTTGCTATAACGAGCCGGTTCGTTTATACGAGAATTACATCGGCAAAAAGATAGAAAGCCCCGAACAAAATATCGATTTATCTGAAAGCGAATTCTCAAAATTAATAACAAGCATCGAAGATGCCTTAAAAATTCATTTCCTTAACGTAAAATCTCTCGCTTTGGGAAAGAATGTTAAAACAAACATCCAAAATATTACAGAATATTCCCCAGATGTGATCGTTAATTTTGTCGAGTCGATTGAAGGAAAATCAAATTTCGAAAGTTATAATGCTGGTCTCTACGATATTCTTGGAATTCCTTATACAGGTAATACACTCGCATGCCTTGGAAATTGCTTGACAAAATCCAGGACAAAACAAATCTTAAACTCATTTGAAATAAAAACTCCGGACTTTTTAACAATACCTTTCAGGAAAATCCCCAAAGAGGGCGAAATAATATTAAACTACCCCTTAATTATAAAATTGCTGAATGAGGATGCAAGTATTGGCATATCGGAAAATTCCGTTGTGTATGATTTTGATTCTTTAAGAAGAAGAATATCATATTTATTCGATTCTTTTAAACAAAGCTTAATTATTGAAGAATACATAGAAGGCAGAGAATTAAATGCTGCTGTGCTTGGTGACGAGGTTTTACCGATTTCAGAAATAAGATTTGATGGTCTGCCTGAGGAATACCCAAAAATAGTTACCTACGAAGCAAAATGGTCTGCAGACAGTATATATTTTAAGCACACAAAACCGCAGTGTCCGGCTGAGCTTGATGAAGCAACCCGTCGTAAAGTAGAAAAACTGGCAATCGATTCTTTCCATGCAATGGAATGCCGCGATTATGCGCGCATTGATATAAGATTAGACAAAAAGAACAACCCTTACGTAATCGAAATTAACCCTAATCCAGATATTTCCCCCGACGCCGGTTTCGTAAGGTCGGCAGCAGCAGCAGGATATTCTTACGATAAACTGCTTTATACGTTAACTATGTTTGCCCTTAAGAGAATTAAACATGATACGCAGATTGCAGTCTAAAGACAGAGAGAAAATATTAGATATTATTAAAAAAACTGAAAATTTTAATGAGGAAGAAAAAAAAGTAGCCGTGGAATTAATTGATGAAACATTGAACAGAGCTGAATTAGACTATTACAATACGTTCGTCTATGAAGCGGGAGATAAAATTTTAGGATATCATTGCATTGGCAAGCGGGCGTTAACAGACGGGGTTTACGACTTATACTGGATAGTTGTTGATCCAGAGTGGCGAAATAAAGGAATCGGTAAGGAACTGCTTAACCATGCTGAAAGATTTGTCAAGGAAAGAAGTGGAAGATGGATATTAGCCGAGACATCTTCCAAAGAAAGTTATTCACCTACAAGAACTTTTTATTTGAGAAACAATTATTCGATAGTTGCCGAAATAAAAGATTTTTACAGCAAAAACGATAATCTTATAGTATTTGGTAAATATATAATAACATAAAGGGTAAAAAAATGGAACTATGGCAACAGATGATCCGCAATAGCGTACACAGTGTCGACCAGCTTGTAGAAAAGTTTGGCATCGACAGGAAAGTTGCGGAGGACCTTGATGAATTCTTTCAAGCACGAATCAACCCTTACTACCTCAGCCTTATCCGTTATCCGGGAGATCCAATTTGGAAACAGTGTGTCCCCGATAAATTGGAACTTGAGGATATGGATGGGTTTGAAGATCCTCTAAAAGAGGACGAAATGAGTCCGGTACCAAATATTACTCACCGTTATCCCGACCGGGCTTTATTCTTAACTACGAGCCAGTGTGGAATGTACTGTCGTTTCTGCACAAGAAAAAGGAAAGTAGGCAACTCAGATAAAATTTCCATGAAAGAACTCGAATCGGCTTTTAATTATCTTGAACAGCATAAGGAGATTCGGGATGTTATCCTTTCCGGCGGTGATCCTTTAATGCTTACCGATGTGATGCTGGAAAAAATTCTTGCCAGATTAAGAAAGATACCACATATCGAAATTATACGGATAGGCACCAAAATGCCATGCGTATTGCCTCATAGAATTACACCTAAACTGTGCGACATGATAAAAAAGTATCACCCGATTTATGTTAATACACATTTTAACCATCCGTGGGAAATTACACCTGAAAGCACAAAAGCATGCGAAATGCTCGTTAATGCAGGAATACCAGTAGGCAATCAGGCTGTATTAATGAAAGGTGTTAATGATGATCCGGAAGTGCTGAAAGAGTTATTCTTAAAGCTGCTGAAAATAAGAGTTAAACCTTACTACTTGTTTATGGCAGATGAAACGAAAGGTACAAATCACTTCAGAACTTCCATCGATAGAGGCATTGAAATAATGGACAAGCTGCGCGGATATATAAGCGGATTGGCTATCCCTTATTTCGTAATTGATGCTCCTGGCGGCGGCGGAAAAATACCTATTCTGCCTCAATATGTATTGCACAGGGATGAAAATAGAATTGTAATGCGGAATTATAAAAACGAAGTCTATGTCTACCGTGATGTAAAAGATGAGTATGAAAGGGCTAATAAAATATCCGTTGAAATAATTGACAAGAAAAACGGCGGCTCAAAGAAACCTAAGAATTATAAAAACATCAGGACAATAAAAATACCAGAATATGAAACGGTAGAAAATTAATCCCAAATTTGTCATTAGAAAAACACTAATAACAAATCGACTATGATTTTCTAAGGGTTTGAGAGCAATATAACCGTAAGAAAATCTTTTACCGAAGGTTTGAATAACCACAAGCCCCAAAAAATCTATGCCGGGATTTAATACTTATCATTTAACAAGTTACGTTACTAATATCTTATTGATGAATTTTCCTAATGGATAATCTGGGTTAATAATAATTGAGAAGATTTCATCTTTCTAAAAAGATGAAATCTTCTATTCTTTATTTCACAACAATTTCGTCGAGGTCTTTTTCGAGGGATTTTTTCGGTGATTCAACAATTCTTCCTGCTTCAGTAGAATCCTTATAAAAAATAAAATCCGGCACAAGTTCAATATTTAATTTTTCGATTTCGCTGTCGAGAGCTTTTTTATTTCGATCTACTGCAATCATCTTTACTTTTTCTTCGGGGAATTTTAAGTAGTCAAGAATTTTGAAAAATCTCGGCACTTCCCTTCTGCTGTCGGAACACCATGTTCCCATTACAATCGTAATATTGTAATCTTTTAATCTATCCTTAATCTTCTTAAGAGAAATCGAATCAACATCATAATTTTTATATTCGGAATCATACCACCATGCATAGTTTGTATCGGCAAAAGCTTCTCTGTCAATTAATCCGATCAGCATAGGATTTCCAGACTTTTCATCAAGTTTCGTTACACATTTTTCCTGTGCATTTATATTTGCCGCAAAAACTAAAATAAAGGTCAATAATAAGCTTCTCATGCTAGACCTGCTTTTTGTTGTTTATTGTTCTTAGGTCCAAACCCCAGTAAAGTTTGTTCCTTAAAATCTGAAAATAATCTGTCTTGGTCGAATGCACAAGCTTAACAGGTTTTTCGCTCCTTTTTATAGAAACAGTCAGCGGTGAACTAAAATAACTCACTCTTTGTCCGTCCAGACTAATTCTAATTTTATCGAGTGGAGATTTTACAAAAAGCAAAACATTTTGGTGACTTGACAAAACCAGAGGACGAATAGTAAGCGTATGCGGTGCAATAGGACTTAATGTAATCGCATCGGCTTTGGGACTGACAATCGGACCGCCGGTAGAAAGCGAATATCCGGTTGAGCCTGTAGGAGTTGCTACAATAATTCCGTCTGCCGAAAACGTTGTAACGTAGTTCTCATCAACTTTAATTGTTATTTCAATCATTTTCGACCACTGTCCTTTATCAATCACGATGTCGTTAATTGCAATAAGCTCTTCTTTGCTTCCGCTGCAGACTGCGGCGAGCGCCATTCTTTCGTCAATTACATAATTATTCGATTTTATTTCCTTCACAAACCGGTTGAAACTTTCGATATCAAATTCTGCAAGAAAACCAAGCTTGCCGATATTTACGCCTAACATTGGAGTACTGTAATTCCAAACTTCATAAGCAGTATGCAGCATTGTTCCGTCGCCTCCTACCGAAACAACCATATCACTATCCTTTATAACGTTCTTGCTTTTTTCATATTGTGAATCTTTAAGAGTTTTACCGAACTGGCTTTTGAATTTCAGCATTGAATCACAAATAACATAATCAATATTTTCTGTTTTAAGGAGAGTTACAATTCGTTCGATAACATCTACTATATTTTCTTTAGCAATGTTGGGTATTATACCAATCTTCATTTATCTTCCGGCTTAAATTCCCCCGTTAGTAATGTCTTAAGAGAATACACCACTTTGTGAAAAACCTCTTCGAAAGATATAAATTTTTAGAAAAAGAAATGGCAGCATAAAATAGTATCGATAAGCCAGTTTCTTTCATGTTATGTCTTATTAATTCCGGAATTGAAGTTCATATAATCTTTTGTAAATACCGATTTGATCTTTCAACAAATCTTC
>DYLN01000233.1 GCA_020722085.1 Melioribacter roseus | reverse complement strand
GATAATAATGTGATGTATCGGCTATCCAAAGTCCATCTATTGGTATTTTGGCATCCACAGCGAGCGGAAACCAAATTCCAATGCCTGGTTTAGAAAAATATTACCATTCTTCTGCCCAAAAACAGGAAAAATTCCATGTAAAGTCTTCAAACGCACTAATAAGAGCATTATGGTAGAGACCAATGCAATAAAAGCAGGGAATTTAAGAAACGAACTATCCCGTTTCTTTGGATTTGAAAAGAGCATTGAAAAAACAATGATTTGAATGATTAAGTGTCAAGGATATTTTAAGGCACATTCATTCCGTTGTTTTTCCCGCCACCTTTTCATCTCTGCTGCTGAGGCGACTTCAAACAGCGTTCCTATTTGGGTTAAATTTGGATTATAATAGGGATCACCAGCCTCCAAAATTTTTTGATGCATTTTCCTGAACAAAGCAAGTTCGCTTTCAAAGCGTTTTATTTTTTCCGGTGTATCTTCCAGTCCTCGGGTTGCTGACTCTCGATGCAAAGCCACAGCATACGGGGTAAAAATATTCCGGAAACCCTGGTACATCAATCGCAGTGAAAGATCCACGTCATTTACACCAACAGCGAAATCTTTATTGAAACCGCCAACCATCTGAAATTTCTTTTTTTCCACCATCATCAGTGCGGCGGTAACGGCACTTACCGCTTGAATGCTAACAAGCTTAGCCATAAAACCGGGTGCTCCATACTGTACTGAATGATGAACATGCCCGGCATAATTACTTATCCCGACAACGAGTCCTGCATGTTGAATTCTATAATCACCTGGATAAAGTAACAGAGCACCCACCGCGCCAATCTCCGGTCTTTGCGAGTGTTCCAACATTAACTCAATCCAGTCCGGCGTTACTACCTCAATGTCGTTGTTCATAAAAACTAAATGCTTTCCACGCGCTTTTCCAACGGCAAAATTGTTAATGTTCGGATAATTAAAAGGTTCATTAAATTCCAAAAAGCGAATTTTCTTTTCCCGCGTTAGTTCTGTAACCAAGTCAAATGTTTCCTTTTCCATACTGTTGTTTGACACAGCAAGTATCTCATAATTCTTGTAATTGGTTTTCTGGTGAATCGCTAAAACACATCGTTCTAATAGATAGGCCTTGTCTTTAAAAGGAATAATAATGGAAACGAGCGGTTCTTTTTCAATTTTCCATCGCATTTGATAAATGTATGGAAACCGACTATAAAAAACCTCTGCCTTTAAATTTTCTTTTTTTACAAAATCCTCAAGTGCCATTTTTCCGGCTTTGTCTGCATAAGGTTTTGCCGCAAAACCACTGGCTGAAGAGCTTGGGATAGCCCGCCAGTAATACAGCACGCGTGGAATATGGTGGATTTTCTTTGTCTCGCGAATAACCTTAAGAAGAAATTGATAATCTTGAGCGCCATTATATTTTGTTTCAATTCCGTTCACTTTAAAAAATATTTCTCGTTTCACCGTTACAAAGTGCGTAATGTAATTATGCGAAAGAAAAAGTTCAAAGTTGAAATCAGGTTTGAAATGGATGTTCAAAATTAAACCTTGGGGATTAATGACGGCCTCGTCAGAGTAGACAAGATCAACACCATGATTTTTTATAGCTTTGATCGTTTCAAACAATGCATCGTGGGTCAATTCGTCATCATGATCCATGAAAGAAAAGTAATCTCCTGTTGCTGTTTTTGCCGCAGCGTTGGTGGCCTCCGCAATCCCAACGTTAGCATCCAAGAAGGTTACTTTAATTCTACTGTTCAATGCAGCAAATTTTTGAAGGGTAATACGCGTATCTTGATTCGTCGAACAATCGTCGGCAATGCACAATTCCCAGTTGGGATAATATTGATTTATAACAGAATGAATTGCTTTTTCCAGAAACTCCGGAGGCACATTATACACGGGCATAAGTATGGAAATGAGGGGTTTTTCCCGCATTTGTCCGATTATATACCGAATTTCCTTTTTATTTAAATAGGGCCGGAATACATGCCTTCTTTTACTAAGTTCAATTTTAACCCTCTCTAATGGATAAGTAAATAATCTTCGTGTAAAACGCTTCAGACCATGCTCTTTAAGGAATTTTAAGGCTTTTTTGATGAGTTTCATTTGCTATCCTTTCGTCGACAAGACAAAGTTGCCGGTAGAATGATAGCCATTGATCTTTGGAGAATCAAAATGTCAAACATAAAATGAACCCTTAATATGCAACCCAGAGAGATATCTGACAGATTTTTAGGGGATTTTGCTTGAAAAG
>DYLN01000232.1 GCA_020722085.1 Melioribacter roseus | reverse complement strand
CGGGAAATATTTCTCATACTTCTCTCAAAAATTACCTTTCTGACTTCAGACATTTTTTGGGATGGATTACGTTTTACAACAAATCAAACAATGTACAGGTCGGGTTATCCAATCTTAAAGGCGAAGACACCTCGCCACTACAGAAATTTATTAACGAAAAAACGATTTCAGAATACCGCTCCTATCTTACAGAAAATAATCTCCCCCATAAAACTATTAATCGTCGTCTCTCAACAGTCCGTAAATTTTGTTCGTTTTGTATTTCGCAAGGTTGGATGAAAGAAAACCCGGCGAAAAAAATAACAAATGTCAAATCTAAAATCCTAAATTTACCCTTACAGGATGACCAGAAACTAGCCACTAGTCACCAACCAGTAATCACTAATCTTAAGGCCTGGCAAAGCCCTGGATTAAGAAAAGATTTTTACAGATTTTTAATAACGGATTTACGCGGATTCTTTTTAAATATATTTAAAAATCATCCAAAAGAAAAAACTCATTTCCCTATCAGTAAAAATCCGCTCCCAATCAGCGAAAATCTCTCTTTTCAATATTACATCGCTTTTCTCATCATTCTTGTCTTCGTCGCCACTCTTGGCGCCGGTATCTACAATCAGTTTTTCAAAAAATCCCAAACATCTTTTGCTTATCCAATCGCGCCAACAAGAGCCGGAAGATTGCTTTCTTTTCAAGGCCGATTGACTGACACGCTTGGCAATCCTATATCAACCGCAACCAACGTAACATTCAAACTATATAACATCTCAACAGGAGGAACTGCTCTTTATACTACCGGAGCTTGTTCAATCACTCCCGATCAAGATGGAATTTTTAATGTTTTGATTGGCGGCTCAGGTTATTCACCTACTCCGCCTCAAGAAGTCTGCGGGACAGAAATTGATTCGTCAATATTTTCCGAAAATGCCAATATCTATATGGGCATTACGGTTGCCGGCGATGCCGAGATGACTCCTCGCCAACAGATTGCCAACGTTGGTTATGCGATTAATGCCGAGACGCTTCAGGGCTTACCTCCAGGTTCAACCGTATCAACCATTCCCTATATCAATTCACAAGGTAATATGCTAATTGCCGCTGCCAATCCATCAATAAACTCCACTTATGCCTCCTCAACTTTCACGATATCAAGCGCCAATGCCACAACCATTCAATCGGCAGGAACCGGCGACATAATTTTACAAGCTACAGAAAGTGGAACGTTAAAATTTCGGACCGGAGGAACTACGGACGTAAACACAAGAATGGTTATTGATAATGCCGGTTTGGTCGGCATCGGTACTATCACTCCGACAGAAAAACTTGATGTAGTCGGCAATATCAAAATTTCCGGAAATTTAACTGTGCCCGGCACAACAACTTTTAACGGCGTCACCTATATTTGGCCAGGTACTGACGGAACATCCGGCTATGTCCTGTCAACCAACGGCGCCGGTACTTTATCTTGGGTTGCTCAAACCGGCGGAGGCGGAACCAGTTATTGGACGTTGGCAAACGGTAGTCTTTACCCAATAAATTCCACGCTCGATGCATTTATTGGCGGCACTGCTTCCTCTTCAGCTAAGTTTGCTTTCCTAAATGTTAACTCTGGAAATCCAACTGCCAGTATTTCCGGTAACTTGGCAATCGCTTCTCCAACAGGAGCCAACCCGGCAACAACCTATGACATTTTAAACGGTGGGACATATAATCTAAGGACGTCTGTTGGCGGAGATGCAGGCTTAACTTCAAGACTATATATTACAAACGAAGGAAATGTGGGTATCGGCACGACTTCCCCATCACAGAAACTTCATGTTGAAGGCCAGTGTGTCACCGGAGATACGCTGTTATCTTTAGTAAAAGAAATTCCAAATATCAAATCACAAATAACAAATAAATCCCAAGTACCAAATTCTAATGATCAAAACACTTCGGATTTAAAAAATTTAGAATTTAAACAGATAAAAGACGTTAAACCCGGAGATCAGGTGCTTTCTTTAAACCAACAGACAGGAAAGATTGAGCCTCATAAGATTAAAGGACTTTTGGATATGGGAGTAAAGCCTATTTACAAACTGACAACCGAAGATGGAAAAACAATAAAAACAACGGGGAATCATCCGTACCTGGTAAAAAACCGGAGTTTATTTAAGAATAGCAAAAGCGAGCAAAAAAGCGATTACCAGCAAAGCGAAAGCAATCAAAGCTTTAGCATTGACATCAAGAATATTAATTTTGTTCATGATAGTTTTTTTAATTTATATGC
>DYLN01000231.1 GCA_020722085.1 Melioribacter roseus | reverse complement strand
GAAACAACCAAATGTAAAGATAAAAATTTGTTACAAAATTTAAATTTCCCATCAGCACATTAATTATATAAAAATAAATAATAATACAAAATTATTGAGGTATTAAGAGAAAAATGTTAGAAATGATCTTTACGAGATAGAAGTTCAGCGCGTGTTTGATCAAAATCAGATGATACGTTAGCAAGTGCTATCCCATAGCAGGGTAACCACAGTAGGGTTGCACAAGCAATAATGATAATGAATGCTGTGCGCAGGTCGCTTCTTGCTGCCAGAAGTCCGGCTACAAGAGGAGCAAGAGCCGTACCTGTAGTTTCTATAAGACTCTGTATGGCAAGGGAGGTGCTTCTTACCTCTGGCAAGCTGATATCAGAGATTGTGGCTCCAACATTCGGCGACACAAAAGCTGAAAAGAAAGCACCAACAGACACAAGTATAGAAAACATCAAGGTATTCTCCCGAGATGTAAATAAAGCCATTAGAAGCAAAACCACACCAATTATTGTTCCTACACCCGCTAGTAAACGTCCACCGCGCAAATTCTTCTGAAAAAGCCAGTCTCCTAAAGCTCCTCCAACCTGCAACCCGGTTCCAAGCGAAAGCACGGTAATAGTTATTATTCCCAATAGAAAACCACCCTCATACCCTCGTTCAACTTCAAGATAACGAAAAAGCCAAAATGTGACAACATTAATCGGAAATACGGCAAAAAATCCCTGAGCATAAAGTGCCACAAGCGTTTTCCGCTTCAAAAGTCCCCGTGCAGTTGTCCAGCTAAATCTCGCACCCTTAATCTCTGTTAAGTCTTTAAAACCAGGTTCGGTTGCACCACGCGGAACATCACGAACAAGAATTAAAATTAAAATTGCAAGTGCAAGCCCAGAAGTTCCAGTAAATCGGAATACATTGCGCCATCCAAGATGAGTACCTAAAATTGTAGCAAGAGTAGCACCTAAAATATAACCTAATGGTATAGCAAGTTTAAGAAGTGCATAAATGCGGCTACGAATCCGTGGCAGAAAGTAATCCGCAAGCAGGCTGTAGACACCAGGATAACTTGCATCATCAACACCTGTAGAAGCCCTGGTAATTACAAACCAGCCGTAGCTTGGAGAAATTGCCGAAAACCATGTTGTAGCACCCCAAATAGCTGCAGCCAGCGCAATAAGTCGTGCCCGTGAGTATCTATCAAACAGGTAACCCCAGACCGGAAAAAGCACACCACCAACAAGAAGTGCGCCTGAAAGAGCAGCACCCATCTGTACCTCGTTTATGTCAAATGCATTCATAATGGATGTTGTAAGTGAACCAATTAATAACTTATCTGCCTGATGAAACAGCGAAAATAGAAAAAGGACTGCCAGAACTACCCATCGGTTTGCTTTTATCCGTCTCATCTCTATTTCCCCCAGACTATTTTACGACTATCTTGCTTAAAGAGAAATAAAAGAATTATGGCGCTCATTCATTAAAGTTTGTAAATAACACGACTTGCAAAACTCCTGATTAATACTATCAAAAAATTTTTACGCTATAATATAAAAGTAAAAGGGATATTATGGAAATACAGGATTATGATTTCGGATGTATAAAGATTGATTGCAAGATTTACAAAAACGACCCGATAATATTTCCAAGATAAGATTTTTTCAAATTGGTGGAGGAAAAAAGGTCACTATTTAAGAGAAAGTGATATATTTGAAGTATTTCTTTAGAAACCTGAGGTTTTAATAATTGGAACAGGAGCAAATGTACTTATGAAAATCGATAAAGGAATAATTAAGAAAGCGAAAGAATTGGGAATTGAGCTAATAATTGAGAACACATATTTTGCAGTAAAAAAATTTAATGAAATGAGCAAAATAAAAAAGACAATAGCCGCTTTGCGTCTCACCTGCTAAGCTTCACAAAATCCATTTAAAATTATTATACTCCATTCTTCAACTAATATTGCACAGCATCATCTACCAAAGTGTCATCAAGTAGAATACTCTTCATAAAATGAGTTTCTTTTTTCATTTCTATCTTTTTAAGCAGAGCAATAGACTTTTCATTTCGCGGGTTAGCAAAAGTATAAATACGATTCTTATGAAGAATATTAAAGATATAGTCTATAACTGCTTTCACGGCTTCTATTGCAAAACCTTTCCCCCTGATCTCCTCTCTTTTTCCGAATTTGTGATATATTTCAAAAATATACTTCCCCTAATTTATAGAACAACCCTCCCAAAGATGCTCTATGGACGCCACCTATTAAACCTGCAATAAGTCCC
>DYLN01000077.1 GCA_020722085.1 Melioribacter roseus | reverse complement strand
AATAAAATTGTAATACCGCCTACAGCAATAAAAGCTCCGGTTATTGATACCCATGATAATTCTTCTTTGTAATAATACCTTACCATCGGAAGCATAATAATAGGGACGGTTGCCATCAAGGTTGAAGCCACACCAACTTGTGCATGAGCAACTGAAATAAGACTAAAAGTAATTCCAAGATAAGGACCAACAATTGAACCTATCAAAGTATAAACAAATGCTTTCTTCTTACCTTTGAATATTCCGAATGGATTTACCATTTTATTAGCCATCAAAGTTAAGGGATAAACAAAAATAACAGAGGAAAAAATTCTAATTAGAGCAGCTAAAAATCCGTTAATTTCTCCTTCATTGAAAGCTTGTTTAGCAAAAATAAGTCCTACTGCCTGCCCTGCTGCGCCTATTAGAGCATAAAAAATTCCCGCCGCATTAACTGTATACCTTGACGAAGATCTCTCTTCCCGTCTTAACACAACTACTGCAATGCCAAAAATAGTAAGACATATACCAGCTACACCAAGGAAAGAAATTCTTTCTCCTAAAAAAACATAAGCGAGAACGGCTGACATTGCAGGCACCAAAGCCATTATCAGCATGCTTAACCTTGCCCCGATATACTGAAAAGATTTAAAAAGAAAAGTATCGCCAATTACCAATCCGGCAAAACCGCTTAGAACGAGATTAAAAATTTGATTTGTAGAAGCAGTCCAGTTTAATTGAAAAAGAATCATCGTAAAAATAAGGAACACTGCGGCAAGAATTAACCGCGTTACATTAACATAGAGTGAGCCGACCAGAATAGAGGCTTCCGTAAAAACAATGGCAGTTGCAGACCAAAAGAATGCGGTCAGTAACGCAGCAATTTCACCAAGATAAGGCATTTATATTCTTCTTCGGAGATTAACAAAAATAATACCGAATGATTGAATCGGCTGAATGAGTAAATCACCCATTCAGCCAATCATCTTTTGGTTTGTAGTTGCTCTCCGCTAAGATTGCTTCGGCGGAATTATTTTTGAAACCAACATTAGACTTGGACAAAATCCCACGATTCCCGCTAAGACTATTGCAGCGGCAGGAATATATAAAAACCAGTGAACATTGGAAAAACCGGTTAATGCAATTCCAATCCAGATTAACAGTCCAAAAAGAATAAACCAGACACGCATTGCTGGAGAAGCTTTTCCCATTTTAATTCTCCTTAATTGTTATTATTTGTGTTAGTTAACAGAAAAAAGAGAATAAAAAAATTAATTCAATAATCTTCAATAAATTTTCCCGACATTAAAATTTAATCGGGATTATAATTAACAGCATCCAGACCAAGAAATAATGCGGCGGTATCCAATTCTTCTTCTATTCTTAAAAGCTGATTGTATTTTGCTATTCTATCTGTCCTGCTTGCCGAACCGGTTTTTATTTGTCCAGCATTTACTGCAACAGCAATATCGGCAATTGTTGTATCTTCAGTTTCCCCGCTGCGGTGGCTAATTACAGAAGTATATCCTGCTCTCTTTGCCATTTCAATTGCTTCGAGAGTTTCGGTCAACGTTCCTATTTGATTAACCTTTATTAAAATAGAATTAGCTACGCCTCTTTCTATACCAGCGGCAAGTCTTTCTGTGTTAGTCACGAACAAATCATCTCCAACAAGCTGAATTTTGCTGCCGAGTTTATCGGTAATTATTTTCCATCCGTCCCAATCATCTTCTGCCAATCCGTCTTCAATTGATATAATTGGATATTGTTTTGTCCAGTCAGCCCAAAAATCTACCATTTTTTCTATGGGAATTTCTTTATCCGGTGCGGACTTAAAGAAGTGGTAAACATTTTTTTCTTTGATAAAAAATTCACTTGCAGCAGGATCTAAGGCCAGACAAATATCTTTACCCGATTTGTAGCCTGCTTTTTCAATTGCTTCAAGGATTACTTCGAGAGCTTCTTCGTTGGATTTTAGGTTAGGAGCAAATCCGCCTTCATCTCCAACGGCAGTGTTATAACCCTTTTTCTTTAGAACGGATTTTAATGAATGAAATGTTTCCGCACCCATTCTTAAAGCCTCTGCAAAATTTGGAGCTCCGACAGGCATTATCATAAATTCCTGAAAATCAACATTATTATCGGCGTGTTTTCCACCGTTAAGAATATTCATCATAGGCACAGGCAAAGTCCTTGCGTTAACGCCGCCGATATATTTGTATAACGAAAGTCCCAAAGTCTGCGCTGCTGCTTTAGCACAAGCGAGGGATACTCCAAGAATTGCATTAGCCCCTAATTCAGATTTATTTGGTGTACCATCCAATTGACAAAGCAAGTTATCAACAGCGGCTTGGTCGACCGCATCAAAATCAATCAGCTCATCTGCAATCTTCTCATTTACATTTTCCACTGCTTTAAGCACGCCTTTTCCCGTATATCGTGCTTTGTCGCCGTCTCTAAGTTCTACAGCCTCGTGCTCGCCGGTGGAGGCTCCGCTTGGAACAGCAGCTCTTCCTACAACACCGGATTCAAGTGTTACTTCAACTTCAATCGTAGGATTTCCTCTTGAATCAAGAATCTCCCTTGCAAATACATCAATAATATTTGTCATTTAACTCTCCGGAAATAATTAATTATTTTTTCGATTCAAAAATTATCAAAACAGATACGGGAATTCAATTTAAACAGTGGCCTTCCTGGATATAAATAATCACAACTCTAAAATTATTTTAACCCATTAGACTGAAAATCAGCACTGTTAAAACAATAAAGGTAAAGAAAGTATACATTAAATCTTTTTCATAAATAAATGCTACGAAAGAAAAAAACACCCGAAGCACAGGTGTTGCAATTAAAACAAGAATGCCCAGTTGAATGATGGAAAGGCTTTTCAGTTCAATTACACCTTTCAGAATAGCAATAAGACTTTTTACATTCGGCGGCTCACCGTTGAAAACAGAATAATGAGGTAATTGAAAACCATATCTTGCTAAATAAATTATACCGCCGGCAAGCACAATTACAGCTGCAGTAATAACCCCAACCCTAAGAAGGTTCCCCAAAGTAATTTCTATTTTACGTTCTTCTTCGTGTGATAATTCTTTGTTCATACACTTCCTATAACAGCATTTCTAATCATTTCAAAAGCAAGGAATAAAACAAGAATTCCGAATAATATTTTTAGCCATTTTGACGGCGTATGTTTAATAATCTTTGCCCCTGTGAACGCACCGGTAAGAACCCCAAGCATAACCGGCATTACAAGTGAAGGATTAATAAAACCGTTTTTTAAATAGACGCCAGCACTTGCTGCTGCAGTCACTCCTATCATAAAGTTACTTGTGGTAGTAGAAACTTTGAAAGGTATTTTCATTATTCTATTCATCGCAATTACTTTTACAACACCTCCGCCCACTCCAAGCAAACCAGACAAAACGCCTGCAACTGTACAAATCCCAAATCCAGTCGGTACGTTTTTCATTGAATATCTTTTCCATTCTCCGCCGCTCGGATAGCTGCCGTTCAACTTTAATTTCGTTGCAATTTTATCTTCAGTCAAAACCAAATTTTCTTCCTTTCGTGAAAGGATGGATTGAGATGCAGAATAAATCAGCACGAACCCAAAAATTATTGCTATTGCATTTGCGGGTGCGATACCGGCAAGATAAGCACCGGCAATTGCTCCGATCGTAGTAGCTATTTCAAGAAACATTCCGATTCGGATATTAGAATAGCCTTCTTTGACATAAGCCGATGCAGCACCCGAAGATGTAGCAATCACTGAAATTAAAGATGCACCAACAGCATAGTGAATATCAACGTTAAATAATAATGTCAGCATCGGCACAATAATCACTCCACCGCCCAGCCCAGTTAACGAACCCAAAAATCCTGCAAATAAAGAACCAAAGTAAATAAGAATTGTGAAAAGTATGTTGTTCAACGATTATTCCTGTTATTCAGAAACTCAACTACGGCATTAATTAAAATAACCCTGTTTTTTACGCTCGAAAATTAATGCTGTTAGAGTTAATAAAAAAATAAAATCTGATCTGTTTTGACATCTTCTGTAAAAGAGATAAATTTATTTTTTATATGAAAAAATTTTTTGCCCCCGTAGCTCAGCAGGATAGAGCAGCGGTTTCCTAAACCGTTGGTCGGAGGTTCGAATCCTCTCGGGGGTACTAATTTCGAGTGCGGATTTAAACATCAAATAGCAATAATATTTTAGTAACTCACATTACGCAGAATGTTAATTGGAATTGCCACGAGCTTTAGCTCGTGGATTAATGAACACCCAAAAGACGGCTTTAGCCACATTAATTACGAAAAATGGTGCTAAAGCCCGAAATTTTGTCTTAATTTGGTTCCCGACATAAATGTCGGCGCTATTAAATAACCACCATTGCGTAAGGTGAGTTAGTAAATAGCAGATCAATGAAATAATATTTTTTTAACGAGGGTGTAAAGCATGAAACACTTAATGGCTAGTATCGTGTTTGCTCTTGTTGATATTGTCTGTTTCCTTCAAGGAAGTATCATTTTCATATACGCTCTTCTTCATTTCAACTATAAAATGGAGGTGGTGCGGGGAGATAGTTACTATGCGCTTGAGGGAGCAAATATACCTGCTACAGTTAGTGGTTATTATTATTATCACGATTCATTCATAAAAATAGCGATGATTGGCGTGGCTTTAATAATTACAGGGTTTTTAATGCGAAGCTGGAGAAAAGAGTTTTAATATTTAATGCATAGTAATTTTGTGTGTATTAAATGTAAAAAGTCTTTTTCAGTAAACTTTTTCATTTAGTTGAAAGTTGTATGTGGTACTGGGGAAAAGTCGTTAGACTCTCACTATAGTTCGAGCGAAGTCTGATCGTCAGTCGTCAGACCTCGAACGAACCCTGTCGGGATTCCGATAGAACCTGCCGGTCGCTAGACATTCGTCAGAGTCCAAAAAACAATAATCAATAATCAATTTTCAATTTATAAATAAGCCGAAATAGTTTTGCACACAGCTAATTTTTATTCTTCACTCAGCACTCTTTATTCTGCATTCATCTTTTTACAGCCTTCCAGCTACCTGAATAAGAAGAACCGTACCATTTCCCTTCCCCGGTTTCATAATTAATTGTACCATTCATCCTACCAATTTTTGAACCGGAGACGAAAATGTCCGCATCGAGATTTCCCTCTTGATTTACTTTGCCGCTAAAAATCACACTAACTTCACCCATATCAGAGTTCACATTTCGGGTAAATTCAAATGTTAAATCGGGATTAACAGTGACATCGAAGCTGTCGGCTACATCGCCGGAAAACTCAAAATGCCAGACTCCGTCGAAGGAATCTTTTTGAAATAAACTGCATCCTCCGAGTAAGATCAATATAACAACAAAGATTTTAAGAACTTTTACTTTCATTTACATCATCCATGTGATTAGTCTTTTTATTTTAAGAATTAACGAAAGAAAAAAGCTGCGAATTATTTCAAGAGATCTCCAAGAACCAATAATGCGACTGTGAAATAAATAACGACACCGGTAACATCAACCAAAGTTGCAACAAACGGAGCCGAAGACGTTGCCGGATCGAATCCCAATTTTTTCATTACCAACGGCAGCATACTTCCCATCAAAGTTCCCCATGTAACAACGCCAACTAACGAGCAGCCAACAGTAAGAGCAATCAGAAACCAGTTTTGTCCGTAAACATCGCCCACTGCCTGCCATAGCGATATTCTGAGAAATCCGATTGAAGCAAGAACAGCGCCCAGCATTAAACCGGTAATAATCTCTCTTCTGAGCACAAAAAACCAATCCTTCAATTTTACATCGCCTAACGAAAGAGCACGTACAACAAGTGTAGCCGCCTGTGAACCGGAATTACCTCCACTCGAAATTATTAAAGGGATAAATAATGCCAGCACCACAGCTTTGCTGATTTCATGTTCAAAAAAGCCCATTGCAGTTGTTGTCAGCATTTCACTGAGGAACAAAATACTAAGCCAGCCAGCACGCTTTTTGATCATTTTAACAACTGAAATTTCAGAGTAAGCTTCATCGAACGTCTGTACTGCAGCGATCTTTTGAATATCTTCCGTAGTCTCCTCTTCTACTACATCTAGGATATCATCTATTGTAACTATTCCAACAAGCACTCCGGCTAAGTCTATAACAGGTAAAGCAATTCTATCATATTTTTTGAAAACTTCGATAGCCATTTCCTGATCATCGTTAACCCCAAGATAAGCAAAATTCTCGTCCATCAAATCGGAGACTTTTTTATCGAGAGGTGATAACAAAAATTCTCTTATTTTAATATCATCAATCAATTTACCTTTATCGTCAACCACGTAAATAATGTTTAATGTCTCGCTGTCCTTACCGTTTTCTCGGATATAATCCAATGTCTGCTCAACTGTCCAATCCGCTTTAATAGCAAGATAATCCGGGGTCATCAATCGCCCGACTGAATTTTCAGGGTAACCCAGGAGCCTTTGAGCGATTTTTCTTTCATCTGGAGAAAGAATAGCAATCATTTGTTTAACAACAGACGACGGCATTTCTTCAAACAAAGCTGTTCTATCATCGGGAGACATCTCATTTAATACAGCGGCAACTTCTTCGTGTCCGAGGGATTTAATCAATTCCATTTGAGTATCGAATTCAAAATACTCGAACACATCGGCAGCAAGTTCTTTAGGAAGAAGGCGGAACAGCAATGCTCTTTCGTTCTGCTCCATAATCAAAAACAGATCGGCAATGTCTGCAGGAGTCCATTCCAGCAATGCTTCTTTAAGCTCTGCAAACTGTCTTTTTTCCAGAAGGTCTTTTATTTCGGGTTGGATAAGTTGACTAATCATACCCGCCTCAAGGATTAAGGTTGTTAGATTATCTTAATTAAGCGGTGAAATTTTATTTTCCAAAAGTAGCACATTCGGCTAAAAGTTAAAAAAGAAAAATTGATTTTAGGCAGGAAAATATTTTCAATATTCAATGCTCGCCTCGCAATATTCAACAGCAATTGAACATTGCTTATTGATTATTGCTAATTGAGAATTTATTCGTAGAAAGCATGGTATAATTTTCTCCACAGGAGTCCTTTGGACAATGCTCAACTCTCAATATTCATTCAATTCTTTCTTTATTATCTCAAAAGAATTTTCTAAAGGTGTTGCTTTAAAGCCTATTTCCGATTGAGCCTTAAGTGTAATTAAACCCGATTGCAGCGGTCTTGGTGCAGCTTGATTCAACTCTCGTGTTTTGATCGGTTTTATAAGTGATTTATCCAGATTAAAGAAATCAGCTATACGAAGTGCAAAATCAAAACGTGACAGCAATTCATTGCCGGCTATGTTGTAGATTCCTTCTTTTTTAAATTCGATCAGCTTATTAATTGCGTAGACAATATCGTCAATAAAAGTAGGATTATTAATCTGGTCGGTTACAATACTAATTTCTTTTTTTGATTTAATTGACTCTATAACCCATTTTACATAATCTGCCCTGCCGTATTTTGCCGGGCCATATAAAACATTAGAGCGTATAATGCAAAATCTAACACCGCTAGCCTTGATGGAATTTTCTGCAGCTAATTTTGTCCTACCATAATAATTAATAGGACACGGTTTGTCTTCTTCAGTATAAGGTCCCGCTTTGCCGTCAAAAATATAATCGGATGAAATGTGAATCAACAAAGCATCAATAGTCCATGAGTATAGGGCTAAATTTCCTGTGCCTTCAACATTTATCTTCCATGAAATTTCTTTTTCAGTTTCACATGCATCAACATTTGTGAAGGCAGCAGCGTTAATAACTACATCCGGGAAAAAGTTCAGAATAATTTCCCTTACATTATTTTTGTTGGTAATATCAAGTTTTTTGTAAACAGTGTTGTCTTGAAGTGGTTTATCGGCAGCAGAGACTGTTAAAAGTTCTACGCGCGGATTATTTTTATAAAAATTTACGAGGCGTTGTCCAAGCATTCCGTTGGACCCTACAATCAATATTCTTTTTTTTATCAGTTCTTCAGTTGAAAACATTTCTTAATATGGAATAATCTTCAAAATTTTCAAATGTTGTAGTTAACGAACCGGCAGAAACAGCTTTTTTCAGCGATTCAAAAATATTATTACTAGCAATATAAAAATAAAAGAATACCGCCCCAAAAATATCGCCGCAGCCAACTTTATTGACAACTTCTTTTTTATCGGCTTTAACAAAATAAGAGCAGGTTTGGTTTTCCTGTTTGTAGAACAACCGTGCCCCTTTATTTCCTTTTGTAACAAGCAGAAATTCAACACCATAATTTAAAATTTCATTTGCAATGTCAAGTTCATTTGTTTTTCCACTTAAAGTCAACAGTTCATTTTCATTTGCTTGAACAATATTTACATTGGAAAGCCATTTTTCAGCATCGGGAATTTTTCTAAAAATTCTTTTCCCGCCCTCACCCACCCCCCGCGCAAGTGTATGAACATCAAAATAAATTTTTCCTTTATATTTTTTCTTTAATAAAAATAAATCATCTAATCCGACATCAAAGCCAGTAATCATATTTATAAATATGCCGTCGAAATCATTAAAATCATAATATTGTTCTATCAGCAAGCTTCCGGAAATATTTTTGTAAATTTCATCTCTTTCGTCTCTGGAATGAATTATAAGATGTACTTCGGGAATGTCATCGGAGTTGATAGATAAAAGTAAATTCGCTTTGTCTGCATACCTTTTATAAAACGATTTCAGATATGAATTAAGTTTAGTTAATATAAACAGCTCATCACCTTCATTCATAATTGAAGCGAAACCAAGAGAATTATAGAACACTCCTCCGGGTTTAACACTTCTTTTTACAGACTCAATATGATCAAGCATCGTATGACCAATAAGCAAAATTTTCATGGTATCAGAAAAACATTTATTTTAGAATTAACTAAAAATAAAAACAAAATAAAAAATACATGTACGAACCCATGTAATCACGCAACCTAATAATTGTATTCTACGGAAAGATAAATAAATGAAAATTGGAATTACATGTTATCCGACTTACGGCGGCAGCGGTGTAGTAGCAACAGAGCTTGGAATTGCATTAGCCTCGAAGGGTCATCAAGTTCATTTTATTAGTTATGCCCTTCCCCGCAGATTAAACAAATACATTGAGAACATTTTTTTTCACGAAGTTGAAATAAGCAATTATCCGCTATTCGAACATTCACTTTACGGACTCGCTTTAACAAGCAAAATGCTGGAAGTAGCTCAGTACGAAAATCTTGATTTAATTCATGTTCATTACGCGATCCCGCATGCAGTAAGTGCATATTTAGCCAAGCAAGTTAAAAAGAAGATGGGCGGTAACATAAAATTTGTTACAACTTTACACGGCACGGATATTACTCTCGTAGGACTTGAACCGTCATTTATGCCTTTAGTAAAATTCAGCATTGAAGAAAGTGACGGTGTAACCGCTGTATCAAGGTTCCTAAAGGAGAAAACTCTTACCAACTATAATATCAATAAAGAAATTGAGGTGATTCATAATTTTATAGATACAAACATTTACAAGCCTGGCAGAAATGATAACTTCAGAAAACATATAGGATGCAACGGTGAAAAGATTCTTGTGCACACATCCAATTTTCGGCAGGTTAAAAGAGTGCCCGACGCAATCCGGATTTTACAAAAAGTCAAAAAAGAAATTCCGTCAAAATTAGTATTAATCGGTGACGGTCCCGATAGATCTGAATGTGAAAGACTTGCCAGGGAATTAAACTTGCAGCACGACGTAATATTTTTAGGGAAACAGGACGGTCTGTCAGATATACTTAACGCATGTGATATTTTTGTTATGCCTTCTCAATCCGAAAGTTTCGGGTTAAGTGCACTGGAAGCAATGGCCTGCGGTTTGCCGGTGGTAAGTACCAGTGTCGGCGGTCTGCCCGAATTAATATTACACAACGAAACCGGATACATTGCTGAAATTGGTGATATCGACCGTATGGCAAAGTACGTTATTGAACTGCTTCAGAATGAAAAAAAATATTCTGTCTTCTCAGAAAATTCGCGGCTGCGCGCTGTAAATAATTTCGAAAAAAATCTTATTGTTCCTAAATATGTACAGTACTACGAAAAAATTTTGAGTCTATGAATCTTCCTGAATAACTGGCTTTCTTCCGATGCTGTAATATGTAAACCCCAGCTCATTCATTTTATCGGGTTCAAAAATATTTCTGCCGTCAAAAATAAGTTTGCTTTTCAAACAGCTTTTTATTTTCTCAAAGTCCGGATTGCGAAATTCATTCCACTCAGTTAATATCATCAATGCGTCGGCTTCCTTCAAAGCTTCGTACTGTTCGTTTACAAATTCGACCGATTTAGTAAAATAATATGCAGCGTTTTGCATTGCTGCGGGATCGTATGCAGAAACAGCGGCTTTGTTCCGCAGCAGCTCTTCAATTATTGCAATTGAAGGGGCGTCCCTCATGTCATCTGTATTGGGTTTGAATGCGAGTCCCCAAACAGCAATTTTTTTGTTTCTAATATCATTATTAAAATGATTCTTTAGTTTTTCAACAAGGACAAGTTTTTGTTTTTCATTTACTCTGCTTACCTGTGTTAATATTGTCATTTCCGAATTATATTCTTTGGAAGTTTTTATAAGTGCATTTACATCTTTAGGGAAACAAGAGCCGCCGTAGCCGATGCCGGGAAATAAAAATCTTTTTCCAATTCTCGTGTCAGCACCCAATCCTTTTCTCACCAGATCAATGTTTGCACCTACCTTTTCACTAAAGTTTGCCAGTTCATTCATAAATGTTATTCGCATTGCCAGATACGAATTAGCTGCATATTTTGTTACCTCAGCACTTTCCGGATCCATTTCCAGAATGGGGTTGCCCTGTCTTACAAACGGTTCATATATCAGATGCAGTTTTTCAAATGCTTCTTTACTTTTAGCGCCTATAATAATTCTATCCGGTTTCATAAAGTCCTCAACAGCAAATCCTTCACGCAAAAACTCCGGGTTTGAAACGAACTCAAAATTTTTTACTCCTTTACCATGTAAAATCTTTGTCAGCTCTTTGGATGTACCGACCGGAACAGTACTTTTATTTACTATGATCTTGAATTCTTTATCGCCCTTCTTCTTCAAAATTGAACCTATCTTTTCAGTAACTTCGAGCACATGTTTTAAGTCGGCGGAACCATCTTCACCTTGCGGTGTGGGAAGGCAAAGAAATATCATTTCGGAATTTAAAACAGCAAACTGCAGGTCATCGGTAAAAGTTAATCTTTTCTTTTCAAGATTTCTTTTAAACAAAATATCAAGACCGGGTTCGTAAATAGGAACTATTCCTTTTTTCAGCTTCCGCAGTTTCGTAACATTGTTATCAACACATATTACATAGTTGCCCATTTCCGCAAAACATGTTCCGCTTACCAAACCTACATAGCCGGTTCCAATAATTGAAATATTCATCTATTCCTCCCTTAACAGAATTTATTTGTATTTGAAATCTTGTTCAATTTCTTTAAATGCTTTTCCATTTAGATCTTTTTCAGACACAATCGGATTTAAAACTTTCCAGTCTATTGAAAGATCGGGATCATTAAATTTTATTGATCTTTCATAATTTTTATCATAAAAGGAAGAGCACTTATAACAGAAAATTGCCTCCGAGGATAAGACAGAGAAGCCGTGAGCAAAACCTTTTGGTATCAGCAATTGTAATTTATTTTCTTCCGAAAGTTCTACTGAAAAATATTTTCCGAATGTCGGCGAACCAAATCTAATATCAAGGGCAACATCTAATACTCTGCCGTATATAACAAAACAAAGTTTATCCTGAGCACCCGGACCTATCTGGTAATGCAGTCCTCTGACAGTTCCCATTTTTGATTTTGAGATGTTATCCTGCACAAAATCGAGTTCGAGACCATGACTGCTAAATCTATTTTTATTATATGATTCAAAAAAATAACCGCGGGAATCGGGATAAACGTCAGGTTTTATCAACAGCAAATCCCTTATGAAAACTTTTTCAATTGTCATTTTAGTACCTTGGGTTTTTCAGCCAGGAAAACGTTGAGCTAATAATGTCTTCAAGATTATATTTAGGTTTCCAATTTAATAATTCGCCGGCGCTTTTGATATTTGCCATAAGTATTGCAGGATCACCCTTCCTGCGCGGTGCAAACTCAAAAGGGATTTGTCCACCGGTAACCAGTGAAGCAGTTTTAATAATTTCCAAGTTAGAATATCCTCTGCCGCTGCCCAAATTAATAACATATGATTTGCCACCGGCTTTAAGCAATTCGATTGCTTTTAAATGCGCTTCGGCTAAATCGTTAACGTGAATATAGTCGCGTATACATGTTCCGTCCGGCGTTTGATAATCGTTTCCGTAAATAAATAATTTTTTCTTTCCAAGAGCAGCAAGCAGAACATTTGGTATCAGATGCGGTTCGGGTTTGTGGCTTTCCCCAATTTCCCCATCAAGATCGCAGCCGGCTGCATTAAAATATCTTAATGCAGCATATCTCATACCAAAAACCGATTCAAAATCATGGAGAATGTTTTCAATAATCAGTTTACTTTTTGCGTAAGGGTTAATTGGAATTGGATATTGATCTTCTGAAATCGGAACGTTAGCGGGATTTCCATAAACCGAACAAGTAGAAGAAAAGATAAAATTTTTTATTCCCGATTCTGCAGCGGCTTTAATCAAACGGTAGCTGCCAATGACATTATTTTCATAATACAAATCCGGTTTCCCAACCGATTCACCCACATAAGCATAAGCTGCAAAATGAATCACGGCATCAAAATCTTTTTCTTTTAAAACCGATACAACTTTATCATACTCTTCAACCCCGATCTGAAAAAATTTAACATTTGCAGGCAAAGCTTGTTTATGTCCGCGCGAAAGATTATCAATTACTGTAATATCACTTCCTAAGGAAGACATCAATTTCACAAAATGAGAGCCAACGTAACCGGCGCCTCCGGTAACCAATATTTTCATACTGTAAAATTTTATTAAATATTTTGCAAAAATAAATAAAAACCTTCTTTTTTCTTCGAAATAAAAGACAAAAGGTTTTAATTATGTATTATTTATTAAAGATACTTGTGTATCCATAAATAAAAAATTAATTTAGTTTACAACTAACACAGGTGAAAATATGAATTCTTTTTACGAAACAGAATTAACAATTCTCGCCGAAAAAATGTCAGAACTCACTTGCGAACTTTCGAGGAAATGCGCAGAAAAAGAAAGACACTTTGGCTACCTTGTAAAACTAACACCTGCTGAATTTAAATGCCTTCGTTTGTTTATGACTAAGGATGAAATGCCCGTAAAAAAAATTGCAGAGAATTTAAAGATTACACAAGGACGCGTAACTCACATTGTTACTTCGCTTGAGCAAAAAAATCTAATTAAAAGAAAATTAAACGACGACGACAAAAGAAATGTTATTGCTTACTTAACTGAAAAAAGCAAACCACTTTTAAAATCCTTAAACGAAATGTATGTGCAACTGCATAAGGAACTTTTGCAGCAAATAGATCCGGAAAAAAGAAAGCTGGTTTTAGAAACTATGGAAGAAATAATCTCTACATTAGACTCCTGGATTCAGCAGCATCCTTCCGTTGAAGCGAAAACCCAGGAGAATGCGGGTGCAGAGTTGAGAGTGTAGAATGCAGAGTCGAGAATTGAGATACCGGAGAAATGTTATCCAAGAAGTCTCTTAGAGCCCGCCCGTCTCGTGACTTCGTCACAGATGAGGTCACGGATTAAACTCTACAGACAATGCTCAATGAACAATTTTCAATAAACAATTGAGTGATGCGGGAAGAAATCCGGAGTGATAAATATTTACATCATCAGCCAGCGGTTTCAATCACCATTCAAAAGATTACCGCCGTTTGGGGATTTACCGAGTCTGCGGTTGGCGGAGTGCTTCACGTACTAAAAATTCCTTTAACTGGTCTTTTTATAGGAAGCTTTGCTGTGCTGTGCATTTTTTTAATAGCACATTACAGTAAAAAGCCGGTTCTTATACTGCGCTCTACCATCATAGTAATTTTAATCAAGAGTGTTGTAAGCCCTTACAGTCCTCTTGCTGCATATTTTGCCGTTTTACTTCAAGGCTTTCTTGGATATTTATTTTTTACCGTTATTAGATATGAGAGGCTTGCAGCAGTATTTCTTGGGGTTGCAGCTTTACTTTTATCGGCGCTTCAGAAAGTTTTTGTCCTTACTATTTTATTCGGAACCGCACTATGGGAATCGATTGATTTGTTTTATAAATACTTGATTAACGAACTTAGTTTTATGGTAAACATCTTTCCTCAGAATATCAGTATCTACTTAATTTCTGCTTATTGTGGAATACATGCTGCAGCGGGCTTAATAATTGGAATAAAGGCATTTTCAGTACCTGCGTGGATTACAAAAAAAAGGGAGCATTTTTCGTTGGACCGGGAGAAAATGAAAACTGCAATCGACCTATTCGAAAAAAAGAAAAATTTTAAAAAGAAAAAATGGTGGCAAAAGAAATCCGGCATTTTGATTTTAGGCACTCTACTTACATTAATGTTAATTTCATATTTTCTTCCAGAGTTTGAAAAAAAAGCATCATACAACATTTTGATAATGATTGTTCGATCTTTTGTAATCACATTCTTCTGGTTCTATTTAGCCTCGCCCTTCATAATAAAATATTTTAAGAAAATTATTGAGAAGAAAAAATCGGTTTACAGCGAAGAGATAAGCAGTGCAATTAGTATGTTCCCGGAATTTAAAAATATATTAAACTATTCGTGGGAAATTTCATCGGGCAAAAAAGGGTTGATTAGAATCAAAGATTTTCTCTCAAACTCAGTTTCATTACTACTTTTTTATGAACTGCTGAATGAATAAGATTTACATTTACTCGGGAAAGGTTAGGTCGGGAAAGACAACGCGTCTATTACAATGGGCATCAAAGCAGGAAAAGCTTGAAGGGATTTTTCAGCCCGTAATAGATGGTAAACGATTCATCTATCATTCCGCTTCAAAAACCTTAAGATTATTGGAAACTTCATCAGGAAGCAATTATTATAGAATCGGAAAATATAAATTGAGCAAAGAGACTTTTGAATGGGCAAAAAAATTTTTATTGGAACTTTTTAACAAAGATTTTAACTGGCTCGTTATTGATGAAGTAGGACATCTCGAATTAAAAGGCAAAGGACTCGAACCGGTGATTACGGAACTCATTAATAACAGGAAGAAAATGAAATGTAATATAATTTTTGTAGTAAGGGAAAGTTTAGTTAAAAAATTTATTGAGCATTACAAACTTGCAGAGCTATGCAACAATTTTGTGCTGCCAAAGCCATAAAAACCAGCATCGAGCGTTGAATATTGAGCATTGAAAATTTTTGTTGCGGGTTGAACAATTCTCAATGAGCAATTTTCAACTTGCCCTCTCAATATTCAATTGTCAATCAGCAGCCCTCTCTTTTTTTCTTCTTAGCCGGCATATTTGTC
>DYLN01000230.1 GCA_020722085.1 Melioribacter roseus | reverse complement strand
CAAGTCCTGTTCCTTCGGTGTGATAGTGGGATACTTGCTTGCCGCGCTGGAATTTTTCAAAAATCATCTGGATTTCTTCCGGATCCATTCCGATTCCGGTGTCGCAAACTTTCACACGGACAAATTCTTTATGTTCTTTGCGGTCCGTATCCCAAACTGTATTTCTTTCCAAACGCACCGTTATTCCGCCTTTTTGGGTATATTTGATGGCGTTGTCAATCATATTCGAGATTACTTCTTTTATTTTCGTAATATCAATTTTTATCTTGGGTGATAATACCGCCGGTTTTTCCCAGTGGAGATAGAGATTCTTGGCTTTGGCGGAAAGTTCGAGAGTCGCGACGGCTTCGTCAATGAGATCTTCAATTTGCGCTTCCTGAAAATCAAATTCCATTCTTCCCGCTTCAATGCGCGAGACATTGAGCAAATCTTCCACAAGTTGAATCAATCTTTCATTGGAAATATATATTTTTTCAAGAGCGTTTCTCTGCGCCTCCGGCACTTCTCCGTAAGTTCCTTCAAGCAAAAGTGACCCGAAACCCTTGATTGAAGTGAGCGGCGTGCGCAATTGATGCGAGGCAATGGAAATGAATTCGGATTTCGCCTTGTCGAGTTGGCGAAGTTTGTCATTGGCGATTGCGAGTTGGTCTGTCAATTTCTGCAGTTCTTCCTTTCGCTGAACTTCAAGTTTCACAGAGCGAACGAGCATATAGCCGAATCCCAGCGTCGCTGCCAAGGTAATGCCGTTCAGCACGATATTTGTTGGATTTTGGATATAGAAAAATTGCGAACTGATGAGGATGACGAGTGCGGCGACGAGCGCCTGAGCGGCAATGAGCTTTGTGTTGAATAATTTATATTTTGTAATTGCGTAGGTAATTATAACGATAAAAATTAATATGCCGAGGGGCATCAATTGAGAGATCTGGTCATCATTTAGATATTTAATACTAAGATCAGTTAATTTTAAAATAGCTATAGACCATATAATTAAAAAGGCCATTGCCAAAATTATAATAAGTATTTGCCGCCGGTTATTTTCATTGTTATCTTTTTTTCTATAACTAGAAATTAAGGTTATGGCTGAAAATATTCCATAAATAACCAAAAGAGCATACATATAAAAATAAAGCCATCCAAACCGGGGATTGCAAGCGACTGGGCTGTCAAAAGAAATATTATATCGAGAAAAAGCAAATATTATGATCGGCAAAAATGGTAGTGCAAGAAGAATTTTTAATTTAACGCCAACATTTTTCCCTGTAAAAGAAAGAATAAAGTATAAATAGAATAAACTGGCAAAACATTCAAATATTGATAATCTAGAAAGCATTAAGTTAGTTTGCGTGTCCATAACCACCCACTGAAAAAGATCATTGATACTCCAAAGACAGAATATTAATACTACTATAAAGAAATTAATGTTGACTGGGTTTTTTTTATTTTGTTTTAAAATAAAAAAGCCGACGAGAGTGGCAACTAAAAAGATTGGCAAGTGGGTATAATAAGTAAAAGATGGGGTATCAAATTGGCACATAGTTGATTTTGTCTTGGATTAAGATTTCTAACTAAATTATAACAATTGCTAGAGTTTTTGACAAATTTAAAACCGGCATTCAAATGATGCATGAAGCCGGTTCTATTGGTTCGCGTTAATTGATGTTCCCGTGATTAAGTCGTATGGCTCAATAATGCCGTACCAATCTCCCTTAACAGTTCTGATAATCCTAACTTTGTCGGAGATTTTTTTTCGGATTATATCTGCCATCCTCTCGGAAATTTCCGCTCGTACATACATAGAGAACTTGAAGTAGCCCCTTTTTTCCGCTTCATCAACCAATCTGGTTATGAGCACGAGGAAGTCTGTTATCCTCGCTGAACCCTTTTTGACTTCGACCGTATCCACATAAAACGTGGAAGCGTCGTTTTCAAATTCGGGATCAAATCTGATAATGCATGGATATTTAGACGCTTTACTTTGGGGTAAACCCAGGGCATAACCGATGATTGAGCCATTGTCATTTCTTAAGACAATGACAATGCTATCCGGATCGGCAAGGACATTCTTATTAAAGTCTCGCGATTCTTCGAGAACTTCTTGATGTTCAGTGCCGTGATAAAGCCCCTCATAAATCTCCATAATGGAGTTCAATATTTTTTCATCATAACTGCTAACAACTTCAAGTTTCCTCATTTTTTTTCACCTCCTTTTGGATTTTTTCCAAGTGTCCTAAAAGAACTTGTCCTTGAGCAGCGAAAAGATGCTGCTGTATCCCAACAAATAAAGCTGGAACCAAATTG
>DYLN01000076.1 GCA_020722085.1 Melioribacter roseus | reverse complement strand
TTCCCGACATAAATGTCGGCGCTATTAAATAACAACCATTGCGTAAGGTGAGTTACTTAATATGTTATTGATAAATTTTCCTAATGGATAATCTGGGTTAATCAAACATTGAACACGTTAACTAATTCCAACCACTGTATTCTGAGTTCTGCACTATTTACAAACTTGGAAGTAAAAAGATTTATAAGTATTTTGATAAAAATAAAAAAATAATAACATGCGTATAGGTATCCCGAAAGAGACACAGCGTGAAGAAAAAAGAGTTGCTCTAGCTCCAGCCGGCGTGGATGCACTTGTTAAATCCGGTCATTCTGTTTTTATTCAAACAGGTGCAGGTTACAACAGTCATTTTCTGGATGAAGAATATAGAAAATCCGGCGCAGACATCGTTTACACTGCCGATGAGGTATATCAAAGATCGGAAATGATTGTAAAAATTGCACCGCTGACAGAAGAAGAAGTAGACATGATGCAGGATGAGCAAATAGTTTTTTCATTTCTTCACCTGGCGGTAGGCAAAAAGAATATTATCGAAAAACTTTTGCAAAAAAAAATTACAGCAATTGCTTATGAACTTATTGAAAAAAACGACCAGTTCCCGGTTCAACAGTCGATGAGCGAGATAGCCGGACAGCTTGTCATTCAAATAGCAGAAAAATATTTAGGCAGCGACATTCCGAACAGCAGAGGAATTTTGTTAGGTGGTATTACAGGCGTAGCTCCAGCGGCAGTCGTAATTTTGGGTGCCGGAATTGTTGGTTTTAATGCCGCACGCTCAGCCTATGCTCGGGGTGCTCATGTAATTGTACTTGATAAAGATTTAAGAAGACTTAGAAGAATTGAAACAAATATTTCAAAAAATGTCACTACAGTAGCAGCAAATCCATTTACGATAGCACGGGGCGTTAAGTTTGCAGATGTATTTATTGGAGCTGTTCAAATAAAAGCCGAAAAGGCTCCTAATATTGTTACCGAGGAAATGGTAAAAACAATGAAAGAAGGCGCTGTTCTTATTGATGTTTCTATAGATCAGGGAGGCTGCATTGAAACAAGCAGACCGACAACAATTTCCGAACCTGTTTTTGAACTTCATAATGTGCTTCACTATTGTGTACCAAATATGCCGGCTTTGGTCTCAAGAACCGCTTCATACGGGCTGACAAATGCCTCGCTGGAATATGTTATGGAAATTGCCGATAATGGATTATCCAACGCATTGCTTGCGGATACAGGTCTTGCAAAAGGAGTTTGTACTTACAACGGCTATTGTTCTAATGAAACAATCGCCGAGTCGTTTAATCTCGAATACAGAAGACTTCATGTGTTTTCAACTAATTAGAATAACCCGTTAATATGACAATGGAAGAAATAAAGATCGGCAAACCATTAAACGCTGCATGGGTTAAAAATTATAATGCAAAAACCGTTACTGCTGAGGAAGCAGTGCGCGTAATTAAATCAAATGATAATGTTATTGTTCAGCCGGGCTGCGCAGCTCCGCTGGAATTAATAAATGCTATGGTTGCCAGAAAGGATGAACTAAGTAACGTATCGATTTATCATATTCTTGTAGTTGGCGATATACCTTATGTTCAGCCGGGTATGGAAAAACATTTCAGACATAAAGCTTTTTTCATGGGCAGTAATACGAGACAAGCTGTTAATGAAGGAAGAGCCGAATTTATTCCGATTTTTCTTTCCGAAGTAACTATGCTATTTAAAAAAGGAATATTGAATGCCGATGTTGCTCTAATCCATGTTTCACCTCCTGACGAACATGGTTTTTGCAGCTTTGGGATTGATGTAGGCAACATTAAGACCCCTTCAGAGAAAGCTAAATGTGTAATAGCGCAGGTAAATAAAAATATGCCCCGAGGTTTGGGTAATAGTTTTATTCATGTTAATAAAATTGATTTCATAGTTGAAGCAGATGTTCCATTAATGGAACTGCCTCAAGTTGATCCAGATGCTTCCCCAGAAATTTTGGAAATTTATGATAAAATAGGACGCAATGTTGCTGGAATGATTAATGACGGGGCTACATTGCAAATGGGAATTGGAGCAATACCCGATTCTGTTTTGAAATATTTAAAAAACAAAAACGACCTCGGCGTTCATACAGAAATGTTCAGCGACGGAATAGTTGAACTTGTTGAAGAAGGGATAATCAACGGTGAGAAGAAAACTCTGCATAGAGGAAAAATCATAGCCGGTTTTTGTCTGGGTACAAAAAAATTGTATAATTTTATCGATAATAATCCTATTATTGAATTTCATCCGCAGGAGTATGTGAATGATCCGTTTGTTATTGCACAGAACAATAATATGGTTGCGATTAATTCTGCTATTGAAATAGATTTAACTGGACAGGTATGTGCGGATACAATCGGTACAAAATTTTATTCTGGTATTGGAGGTCAGGTGGATTTTATAAGAGGCGCTGCTCGCTCGGAAGGCGGTAAACCAATAATAGCACTGCCTTCAACAACAAAGGATTTGAAGTTCTCTAGGATAGTGTCCATGCTTAAATCGGGCGCAGGCGTTGTTACCTCGCGCGGAGATGTGCACTATGTTGTAACGGAATACGGAATTGCAAATTTGTTCGGCAAATCTGTTCAGGAAAGAGCGCGAGCCCTAATTGAAATTGCTCATCCGCTTTTCCGTGATGAATTAACTGAATTCGCGAAAAAAACTTATCATATTTAAACTTATTTAATGATAGCTGTAATTGGCGATATTCACGGGTGTTATTATACTCTTGAGGCTTTATATAAAAGAATAATTAATAATTATCCCAGAATTCCGGTTTATTGTGTAGGTGATCTGGTTGACCGCGGAAACTACAGCAGAGAAGTTGTGAATTTTATTATTGAGCAGAAAATTCCCTTCACGCCTGGAAATCATGATTATATGTTTTTTCATTTTTTTAAAGAACCTACAAGCATTTTTGCTAAGTCATGGTTTTTTAACGGCAACGAAACGACGTTGCAGTCTTACGAGAAAGACGAGAATCAAATATTTGAACATATAGAAGTGATTAAATCGGCTCCGCTTTATTTTAATCTTGACGATTGTTTTATTTGCCATGCGGGTATATCTCAAATGTATGAAAATATGCTGCCTAGTTCTTTCAGGAGGAATCCGGAAATACTTAAGCCTTTCATTGAGAATGATTTAAAAAATGAAAGAGGTATTTTATGGACAAGAGATCCGCTGCTGAATATTGGGAAACTTCAAATAGTAGGGCACACAAAACAACCTGATATAACTTATGTTGAAGAATCAGATGCCGTTTATATCGATACAGGTGCTTGCGTCGGTAATAAATTAAGTGCGGTTATCGTCCACGAAAATAAAATAATTGATACTCTGGAGGAAAAAACCAATATAAAAGATATAATATGATTTTGAGGAAAAGTGAATCTTGGCTTTTGCGATGTAAAGATTTTTTTCTCAATTATTTTTATTTGAAAAATATTTTATAATGTGATAATTTTCGGCGACTTTAAAAAAGGAGGTTATAAAGAGTAACTTTACTAGTTTGTTCTAACTAAATATTTAGGTTTACCATTTTCTCTAAATTTCTAAATATAATAGCGATGGGAATCAAAATTGTTTTGTTTCCCTTTTTTATTGTTTTCATAGCGCTGTCGTTCGGGTTTACTCACCTGGTAAGTTCAAAGACTCACGATACCTTGCTTTTCAAAGCTTGTTTTAATTTTCTTTCTAAATTAAATGAAGAACAAAAAGCCTTGTCTGATCCGGCAAATGTATCCAGCGAATATCTGCCGATTCCTTTGAGTGCCGATTCTACCGGCGATGAAAAATTAGTAGCACAGCAGCTGTTACTTACACCCCAAAGCCAGAATGCAACTAAAGCAGATACTACAATTCAGGATACTGCCAAAAAAGTGTTCGCTGATTCATTAATGAAAAATATGACAAAGGCTCAGAGGGATTCCATTTTGCGGGTAGATTCTCTGTCAACAGATTCGACTGCCAGAATAAAATATTTTCACTATTACAGAGAGGATTATCCCAACATAATTTTCAATCCTAAAAAACCGTCAAGCTTTCTCGTCTATCCGTCGCAGTCGGTTTTTCAAAGAAAGGTCGAACTGGATTCCACAGGCAGCAATGTTGTAATTACCGAATTGATTGCAGGCGAAAAAATAAAACCTCCTCTGGTAATACCGCTTTCTCAATATATTGAAATGCAGATGAATGCGGTAAACCGCAACCTTTGGCAAAACCTGGGTTATCAATATGAGTTAAAGAGCGAAAAGCAGGAATTAAGTCAGTTTATTACTAACATTACCAATATAGACATACCGCTGCCGAGCACATCTTTCCTCAGCATTTTTGGTCCGCCGAAAATTAATCTAAGAATTAACGGTGCGGTAGATATTCACGGTGCCTGGCGAAACGAAACAACAAGCGGAATTACTACTTCTTTACTGGGGAATACAAGAAACGAACCCGACTTTAAACAGCAGGTGCAAATTAATTTGAGCGGAACGATTGGTGATAAATTAAACTTATCTGCCGATTGGAATACAGAAAGGCAATTCCAATATGAAAACCAGTTGAAATTAAAATACACAGGATACGAAGATGAAATTGTTCAAAGCGTAGAAGCAGGAAATGTATCGCTGCAAACCTCACCGTTGGTAGGAGGAAGTGAAGCCCTGTTCGGTGTAAAGGCATTGTTTAAAATGGGTCCTTTCACGCTTACGGCACTTGCATCGCAAAAGAAAAGTGAAGTGCAGGAAGTATCGGTCAGCGGCGGTGCTAAATCACAAACTTTTGAACTACATGCGTATGATTACTCGCCTAATCATTTCTTCATTCACAAACTTTATACCGACCCGCAATTGGATATTTTTAGTAAATATTATAACAACGCCGTACCGGTACCTGTTGATTCCGTTTACATAAAGAATATTGAGGTTTGGAAAACTACGACGGGATTAATTAATATTGGACAAGAAAGGAAGGGAAATGCTTTTATCAATTTGCCAAGAAGGAAGGCGGGACAGTTATATGATGGTTCTTTGAGAGACAGTACACTCGAGTCGATACCTGGAATTCAAGAAATTAATCGCCGATGGGTACTCCTTCAAGAAGGTGTTGATTATGAAATACATCCATACACAGGTTTTATCAGTTTCAAAAGCCAGATACAAGATCAGGATGCAATTGCGGTTGCGTTCCAGATGCAGGGACCGACAAATTCTTCCAGCGACGATGTTTATTATGGTGAATTTCTCCAGGATGTAGGTTCTGATACAACTGCAAGGCTTGTTTTACAATTGGTTAAACCGCCAAACTTACAGCCAAAGTTTAAAGATGCGTGGAGTCTCCAATTAAGAAATATATATCCAATTGGTGGCAGGGATGTTAAGGAAGACGGTTTTAAACTTGATATTCAATATAGACTTCCCGGGCAGGAAGCTCGCAGCGATTATAACGGTGTAAAATTAATCCAGGCTTTTGGGCTTGATAAAACCGATGCGAGCGGTACAGGAAGACCTGACGGTAGTTTTGATTTTGTTCCCGGCAGAACAATATTTCCTTCTACAGGTGAAATCGTTTTCCCGGTTCTTCAGCCTTTTGGTAAAGATTTCCCGACCGAAATAGCGGATACATCTCTGAAATATCAATCGATTTACGATACACTCCTTACTTTTGCAAAACAAGATGTTACTAAAGATAAATTTATAATAACAGGCGAATACTCTGCCTCTGTTTCATCTACTTTTAATATTGGTTTTAATGTTGTGGAAAATTCCGTTAAGGTCTATCTTGGAGGAAATCAACTTCAAGAAGGGCAGGACTATTCTGTTGATTATAATGTAGGACAGGTTATAGTTCGCAAACCCGAAGCTTTGGTGCCTGGCGCCGATTTGAAAATTACTTATGAACAAAATGACCTTTTTCAACTCGCTTCGAAAACTTTACTTGGATTTAGAGGCTTATATCAATTTAATAAAGAAACCTCGCTAGGATTTTCTTTCCTGAACTTAAACCAGCAGACCTTAAGTGACAAAGTGAGAATTGGTGAAGAACCGATTAATAATTCAATTTTTGGTGTAGATCTTCAAACAAGCATAGACCTGCCGTTCTTAACAAAGGGGCTGGATTATTTGTTTTCTACCAGTGCAATGTCAAACCTTACATTAAAAGGTGAATGGGCTTACATGCTTCCAGACCCAAACACAAAAAAGAGTACTATTACCAGTGACGGCGGGCAGAGCATTGCATATATAGACGATTTTGAAGGAGCAAAGAAAATAATTCCTATCGGGCTTAACTATACTAATTGGCATGATATCAGTGTGCCGGCAAAAATGCAGTTAATTGGAGATTTACCGGAGAGTCAGCAGATAAATTATAAGGCTAAGGCTTACTGGTTTAACAGGACACCACCCGATGTTACTACGTATAATATATACAGAGATCGAAAAAAGACTACTCGCGACCAGGATAGAATTACTACATTAGACCTTGTTTATTTGCCCGATCAAAAAGGAATGTATAATTGGTACCCTGATATTGCGGATAAAAGTAAAAATTGGGGGGGTATGATGACGCTTTTGTCATCTACAGCTAATAATCTTACAGAAGAAAATATCGAATTTATTGAGTTCTGGATGCACATCTCTGAAGCAGAAAAGGGTACGAAACTGAATATTGATCTTGGACAAATAAGTGAAGATGTAATACCAAACAAAAAGTTGGATACAGAAGATAAGAATTCAAATGACCTTCTAGATGTAGGAGAAGACACAGGCATTGATGGTTTGGCAGACCAGGACGAACCGGGTTATGACCCTGTAAATAATCCTGATCCCAGCGGGGATAATTTTCGTTTTTCCCTCTCTTCCAATCCGCAAAATACAGATTATTCTTATGTAAACGGTTCGGAAGGAAATGGTAATTCGACAGATCAAGGAAGAATTCCTGATTCTGAAGATTTGAATCATAACTTTACTCCTGATTTAGTCAACAGCTTTTTCCGTTATGAAATTCCGTTAGATACAAATAGGACGGAAAATCCCTTCATACAGGGAGGTGGAGATAATGACGGCTGGTATTTGATCAGAATCCCCTTAAAAGATTATGTCAAAAAAATAGGCGACCCCACTTTCTCTATAATTGAAACAATGAGATTTTATATTCAGGGTGCTGAATCGCCCGTCCATGTAAGAATTGCGGAAATGAATCTTGTAGGCAATCAGTGGCAGAAAGTTCTTATTCCCAATAAAGTTACTACTGAAGATACAGTCCTAACCGTTTCTACTGTGAGCATTGAGGATAACCCTGAGTATTATTCACCACCGGGAGTCTTTAGAGAGCTCGATAGAACGCAAACAGAGCAAAATATTTATAAAAATGAACAAGCACTCGATTTAATAATCAAAAATCTCGACGACGGCGATAAACGGGAAGTTGTCAGGTATTTATATAAATCTCTCGATGTATTTAGTTATAAAGAAATGAAATTGTTTATTCACGGCGATTTAAATGACGGTGTGGGTTCTGTTTCGCATTATAATAATGCAGATGATTATAATTCGGAAGTATACCTAAGGTTTGGTTCCGACTCCGCAAATTATTATGAGTACAGGCAGCCGGTTAGAGCCGATTGGAATGAAGTTAGCTTGAAATTTTCTGAACTAACTGCAATTAAACAAGCCCGTGATAGTTTACAAATTACAAGGGAATATCTCGTTCCTGTACCGGGAGAAGAGGGACATTTTTACGGAGTGAGAGGCAATCCTACTTTGACACGGATTTCATATTTTACCATTGGGATTATAAATCCATCCAACAAGGGAACACCGGGTGAAAGAGTCTCCGGCAGTATCTGGATTAATGAATTAAGAGTATTAGGTGCAGATGACACTCCGGGTATGGCTTACACTGCCAGCGCTTCATTTAAAATGGCTGATCTGATGAGTGTCAATTTCAATATCAGTCAGAAAGACCCGTACTTCCATAATTTGCCCGATAGGTTTGGTACCAGATTGGACACCCGGAGCTGGGGATTGGCAATAAATCTGGATTTGCTAAAACTGATTCCTTTTAACCTCCCCGGAAGCAACCTTCAACTCAGTTATCAGAGAAATGAGCAGACTACAAATCCGTTGTATATTCCGGGCACAGACATCAGTGTAATCGAAGCTCAAAATCAGATACAGAGAGATCTGAAAGAAAAAAATGCCGACCCTGCAGAAATTAAAGCTGCGGTAGATAACATTAAAGCAATTTCTCAAACTATTAGTGTCTCAGAAACGTGGAGTCTCTCCAATGTCAGAATTAAAATTCCAACCGACCTCTGGTACGTAAGGGATACTTTTAATAATCTTTCTTTCGGATTTAATTATAACAGGATTTACGGAAGAGCACCTACTATTGCCAACAGCGAAAAATGGGTCTGGAGTGCCAACATGAATTATTCCGTCAACTTAAGCAGGGATTTATATTTTGAGCCCGCTAAGATTCCGTTGATAGGTGATCTGCTTTCAATTTTCTCGGATTATAAAAATCTGAAAGTTTATTTTGCACCGTCTTCACTTAATGCCGGCTTTACTGCAACGAGAAGAAGAGATTATTCCTTGACAAGAACGTTAATGAATAAGCCGAATGATACTCCGGATTTTACAACAACCCGGTCTGCAGGTTTTAGCTGGATTTTTACCGAAGGAGGTTTATTAAATCTTGCAATGAATTATAACTTTGATGTTTCTTCTTCTTTAACTTATTTACTAAGCAGAGACGGTCATCAAAGACCCGAAAGCGACATCTGGCATGATATATTTGCCGGCGCATTCTTCGGCAACGATTATAATTACAGACAAACATTTGATTTGAAATCTACTCCGCGTCTTCCATCCTTGTTTGACTTAAACAGATATGTTACATTTAATTCCAGTTATAATGTCACTTATGCCTGGCAGAATAACTTCCAACAAGGTGATTTAGGCAGAAGTGCCGGTTATTCAAGCAGAGCATCTGCTGGTATTACAGTCAGATTAAAATCAATTTTTGCACCTTTGTTCAGAGAAGAAGTTTCACAGACCAAACAGCCGGGAGTTTCACAGCCTGCGGGTGGAAGAAGAACTGGCAGAAGAGGTGCTCCAAGACCAACTGGAGAGGGAAAGGAAGTAGATCGAAATTTAAATCCAGAGAAAAAACTTATAGACGAAGGCGTAGAAAAACCCGAAATTGAAAGTGACACTACAGCAGTTGAAGAAGGCGGCGGCATCGATTTCCTTAAACCGCTCGAATATTTAAAACTGGCAATAAAATGGATTTTGTTAGATTATGATCAAATTAGCCTGAACTTCAGCAACACAAGCAGTTTAAGCGGGAGTGGCATTGCAGGTGTTGGAAACGGATTTAAAAATTTCTGGGGGATAAAAGAAAATAGTTATGAAGGTCCGCCAAGATTATTTATGTTAGGTTTATCAAACGATATCGGTCCAAGAGCACCGAACGGAAATTTACAGGATAATTTTACATACAAAAACCAGTTTGATATGAAAACATCACGCCAGTTATGGGAAGGTGCACAACTCGATATAAGCTGGAATGTAGGATGGGGAATTAACAAAGTAACATCTCTTTCTACAGATTCACTCGGTAATATTACAATTAACAACCTTACATCTACTGGATCAATAACCAGAAGTTTCTTAAGTTTTCCTCCGTTCTTGTTCTTTAACAGCGGCATTAAAAAAGTCGATGAACTTTACGATAGAGGTGCTGCAAACCGAAACCAAAGCTTGTCAGATGCTTTTGTGGAAGGATTTGAATCATTCTCTGTTCTTTCCAAGGTTCCGTTCCTGACTCAATTTTTGAAATATATTCCTAGGCCTAACTGGAGTTTTTCGTGGAGCGGTCTGGAAAAATTTCCCTTCCTGGATTTTGCAAGAAGAATAACCGTTCAGCATGCATATACATCAACTTACAATGAGAATTGGAAAATTAATCCGGATGGATTAAAAGAAATTCAAAGTCAAAGAGTTGACTACGGATTTTCTCCTTTATTAGGTGTATCTTTCCAGTTGGATAAAATATTGGGTGGAACTATTACCGGCAATTTTAGATATACAATTAAGAATTCTTATTCACTTGGTGTTTCCAATAGAAACATTACGGAATCATTAAGCAAAGATATTAACCTGACTGCGAGCTATAATAAAGCGGGGTTCGAATTGCCGCTGTTTGGCATAGCATTAAAAAATGATATAGAAATTTCTTTGAGTTATACCAGCGGCAGGAATTCAAGTGTTATTTATGAGATGGATAATTTTAAGGAAAACGGAATACCACAGGATGGAACAACAAGGACAACTATCCAGCCTCAAATAAAATATGTTATGAGTTCGAGAGTAACCATGACAATTTTCTATAAAAGAACAACCGTGGAACCAGAAGGCGCATCGAGAATTCCGCCAACAACTACAAACGAAGCCGGAGTGGATGTGCATATTTCAATTCAATAAAAATAAAAATGGAGTGAAATTTATTGGCGAAGAAAAATAAAATACTATGGGTCGATGATGAAATAGAACTGCTTAGAGCACATATCATTTTTCTAAATGAAAAAGGGTATGAAGTTCAAACGGCTACTAACGGTGAAGACGCAATTGCAGAATTGAAACGGGCACCCTGTGATTTAATTTTTCTTGATGAAATGATGGCGGGCTTAGGTGGGTTGGAAACACTTGCTCAAATTAAAGAAATTGATCCCGCCGTCCCGGTGGTAATGGTTACCAAAAGCGAAGAAGAAACATTAATGCACGATGCAATAGGCAGCAAAATAAGTGATTATCTGATTAAGCCTGTTCATCCTTCTCAAATATTAATGGTCTGTAAAAAATTTCTGGAAAGCAAAAAGATTTCTGTTGAATATGTTGCTAAAGATTATCTGCAGGATTTTAATGAAATATCGAGAAAATTATACATGGATCCCGATTACGATGACTGGCTCGAAATATATCTGAAATTAGTCAACTGGGGAATGGAACTCGATGTTCACCCTGAAGTGGATTTGAAACAGACTCTCGCCGAGCAGACAAAAGAATGCAACAAAGAATTTTCAAAGTATATCGAAAAAAATTACAAATTATGGGTCAACAACGAAGTTGAAGATAAACCCGATCTTACTCCTCAAATAACCGAAAAGTATGTGCTCTCTTGGCTGAAAAATTCCGATGGGCCATTGTTTTATATTGTAATTGACTGCCTGCGTTTGGATCAATGGCTAATTATGGAAAAACATCTTCTCGATTATTTTACAATAGATAAATCTTACTACTTTTCGATTCTGCCAACTGCTACACCGTATGCAAGAAATTCTTTGTTCAGCGGACTTTATCCTTCCGAAATTGAAAAGTATTATCCCGATCTCTGGGCATCCGGAACTGATGACGAAAAAAGTATGAATAAATACGAAAAGGAACTTCTGCAATTGCTGCTGGATAGAAAAAAAATCTCTCTCAACAGTGAACTGAAGTACATGAAAATTATCGATCCCGAAATTGGCAGAGCTTTTGAACAGAATGTTCTTTCGCATAAGAAAACACACTTGTTTGCCATTGTTGTAAATTTTCTTGATATGATTGCTCACGGCAGATCCGATTCCGATATACTTAAAGAAATTGCACCAGATGAATCTGCCTACCGCTCGTTAACAAACAGTTGGTTTCAGCATTCTTCCTTGTTCGGCACTTTTAAAGCTATAGCTACAATCCCGAATGCTAAAGTTGTTGTTACGACCGACCATGGAAGCATAAGAACACTCCGCGGCTCAAAAGTATTGGGTGATAAGGAAGCTTCGACTAACCTGAGATTTAAATTCGGCAGAAACCTTAAAGTTGATGACAAACATGCAATCTTTATTAAAAATCCCGCTGATTATAAACTGCCCAAAAGGGGAATTACAATAAGCTACATAATCGCCAAAGAAGATTATTATTTTGTTTATCCGACCGACTATCATAAATATTTAAGTTATTACAAGGATAGTTTTCAGCACGGCGGAATTTCGATGGAAGAAATTATTCTGCCAGTAATTACTATGGAGAGCAAAATTTAAGTGGACCTTCCGTTACAAGTTATTGTTAATAACGAAATTGAAACGAAAAGAATTGCTGAAAAGTTTGCTTTGTTATTGAAAGAAGGCGATAAAGTTCTTTTAAATGGCGATCTTGGAACCGGCAAAACTTTTTTCGTTAAAAATGTCTGTGTAAAGTACGGTATTGATACCGTTACCAGCCCTACATTTTCAATTGTAAATGAATACACCGGTCAAAAGAAAATCTACCATTTCGATTTTTACAGAATAAAAAAAACTGTCGAATTGTTTGACATCGGGTTTGAAGATTATATGAAAGATAGAGAAGCAATTATTTTTATTGAATGGGCGGAATTAGTTCCGGAAGTTTTGCCCAAAAAATGTTATACTATACAATTTAATTACATTAATGAAACAAAAAGAGAAATCTTTATTAAAAAAAATGAATAGCCTTTTTCCAATCTTAGCAGTTGAAACGAGTTCCGAACTATGCAGCACAGCTTTGATGGCTGACGAAAATGTTGTTTCTGAAATAAATTTGAAGAAGAAGCATGTTCATTCTCAAATGCTTCTTCCAATGATTCAACATGTTCTGGATTCCTTGAATATTGATCTAAAAGATCTTAGTAGTATTGCGGTTTCAATAGGACCCGGATCGTTTACCGGTTTGAGGATCGGTTTAGCAGCAGTCAAAGGAATTGCAGTTGGTGCTAATCTGCCTATAATTCCCGTTCCGACTTTAGAAGCTCTGGCTTTAAGCTTGTGCAGGTATTTGCCTGAGGGTACGAGATTTTCTATTGCCAATTCAGTGAACACAGAAGAATTATATTTTGCGAAATTTCAGAAATTTGGTGGCGGGTATAAAATTTTAAAAGAAATTCACCTTATTAAAAAAGAAGAACTTGAAAAGAATTTAGCGGCTGACGAATTGTTATTCGGTGATTACAGTGATTCGAAAATAGGCTGTGCAACTGCAGAGCAGACGGCTAATTGGGCTTATTTATTTGGCAAAGATTTATTAACTTTTGATTATGATTATCTGGAACCTTATTACCTTAAAAAATTTGTCACAAAGGTGAAATTATGAGTAAGACATTCTTAGCACAAAAGAGAGTGTTCACATTTATTTTTCTTGCAGCTTATTGTATTGCATACCCGCAAAGTAATTCTCCCAAAATAAAAGCAGTTAATCCGGTTGAAGACCTCGGCACTCTTGTAGAAGGACAAATTGCCAAAGAAAGTTTTATTGTTAAAAATGAAGGAACAGCAGATTTAATAATTGATAAAGTAAGAGCGTCCTGTGGTTGTACGGCGGCAGCACCGGCAAAGAAAAAATTGAAGCCCGGTGAACAGACAACAGTAAATGTAGAGTTTAATTCTTCCGGACGCTCCGGTTTACAGCAAAAGTACGTCTACGTTTTTTCAAATGACCCCAAAACTCCCGAGCTAAGACTTTCTTTTACTGCCGTTGTAGTTCCGAAAAATTCTCCTGAGCTTAAAGATCAAAAAATGCCTCGTTTGGTTCTTGATAAAAATCAATATGACTTCGGAAATGTTAAAGAAGGTAAAATTGTAACTGCTATAATTGATTTCAAAAATACCGGTGAAGGTGATCTGAAAATTATTGATGTTAGAACATCATGTGGCTGTACAGCAGCTTTATTAAGCAGCAAAAACTTGAAGCCGGGCGAAAAGGGAAGTATTCGAATTGAACTCGATACCTCAAACCGTGAAGGCAAATTGACCCGCACGGTTACATTGTATACGAATGATCCTTCAACTCCAAACCAGACTATTACCTTGTTCGTGAATATTCAAAAGAGCTGAAATTAGATGGCATGGTTTAAAAGATCAAAACAGAATATTTCACCCCACAGCAAAAAGACTGATATACCCGACGGTCAATGGTCTAAATGTGAAGAGTGCGGAGAAATAATTCACAACAAACAGCTTGAATTAAATTTATGGACGTGTTCTAAATGTAATTATCATTTTAGAATCGGAAGTGACCAGTATATTTCAATTGTTTTGGATAAAAATTCATTCAAAGAATTAAATAAAAAAATGATTTCAGACGATCCGCTTGCATTTGAAGATACAAAAAAATATTCGGAACGTATTTCTGCTACCATAAAAAAATCTAATTTATACGACGCTGTTAAAACCGGAGTGGGAAAAATTAACGGTAAGAAAGTTGTTTTTTGTTGTATGGATTTTAATTTTATCGGCGGAAGTATGGGTTCTGTAGTAGGCGAGAAAATTTCCCGGGCAATAGACGAGGCTTATAAAAGTAAAATTCCTTTAGTCATAATTAGCCAAAGCGGCGGCGCAAGGATGATGGAGGGGGCTTACTCTTTGATGCAAATGGCTAAAACAAGTACACGCCTTGCAAGATTAGCCGAGGCTAAAATTCCTTATATTTCTGTTTTAGCCGATCCGACAACAGGAGGAGTGACAGCAAGTTACGCAATGTTAGGCGATGTAATTATTGCCGAGCCAAAAGCACTGATTGGTTTTGCCGGTCCCCGCGTAATTAAACAAACAATCGGGAAAGATTTGCCCGAAGGTTTTCAGAGATCAGAATTTCTCCTTGAAAACGGTTTCATAGATTTTATTGTTAACCGTAAGCAGCTTAAAGAACAACTTTCCTTATTGATTAATTATCTTTCTTGAATAAAATGTCCGTCCGCGTCATTAGTTCGATAAAAGAAATGCATGAGTTTTCCAATGCAGTAAAAAGCGAAAAGAAAAAAATTGGACTCGTGCCTACAATGGGTTATCTGCATGAAGGTCATCTTTCTTTAGTAAGAGCGTCCAAAAAAAATGCCGATGTAACAGTCGTCTCGATCTTTGTTAATCCAACTCAATTTGCTCCAAGTGAAGATTTTGATAAGTACCCGCGTGATTTTGAAAGAGACAAAAGATTGCTGGAAAAAGAAGAAGTGGATGTTATTTTTTATCCTCTTTCAGATGAAATTTACCCGGAAAATTTTCAAACTTATGTTTCAGTAAAAGATGTAACACAAATATTGGAGGGTGTTTTTCGTCCTACTCATTTTGAAGGCGTTACAACAATTGTCAATATCCTTTTTAATTCTGTAAAGCCCGACATTGCATTTTTCGGACAAAAAGACGCACAGCAGGCTGCTGTAATTAAACAAATGGTAAACGACCTTAAAATGGATATTGAAATTTCAGTTCAGCCAATAGTGAGAGAAAGTGACGGACTTGCAATGAGTTCCAGAAATATTTTTCTCAACGAGAGTGAAAGAAAAGATGCTTTGGTACTTTACAATTCTTTACGTTATGCCGAAGAATTGATTAAGAGAGGAGAGAGAGATAAGGAAAGAATTATTTCCGAGATGAAGATGATAATTAATTCTGCCGTTTCCGCAAAGCTCGATTATATTGACGTAGTGGAGTCAAATACATTTTCCCTAGTTGATAAAATTGAAGAGGGGAAAAGTTATTATTTTTTAATTGCATGCAGAATTGGCGCAACAAGGCTGATTGATAATATTTTGCTTACAGTGTAAAGGAAATTTTATAACCCACATTACGCAGAATGTTAATCCCAAATTCGTCATTAGAAAAACACTAATGACAAATCGATTAA
>DYLN01000075.1 GCA_020722085.1 Melioribacter roseus | reverse complement strand
CTATGCGGGCGCAGGATACTTGAGAAGAGTCGCTTCTAGTACGAGAGGACCGAAGTGAACGTACCTCTAGTGTACCAGTTGTCGCGCCAGCGGCATGGCTGGGTAGCTATGTACGGTTGTGATAAGCGCTGAAAGCATCTAAGTGCGAAGCACACTTCAAGATTAGGTATCCCTTCCGTAAGGAACTCAAGACTCCTCGGAGATGACGAGGTTGATAGGCTGCAGGTGTAAGTGTGGTAACATACTCAGCCGAGCAGTACTAATAGGTCGTGCGACTTAGCCATATTAATTTTGTCAAAAGATAACCGTGCTTTTTTTGACTCTTCACTCTTTCTTTTTTTTCTTTTATTGATTTGAAAATTTATCCGGCTTTCGTGGCGCTAGAGCCATTATGCCGTGAGAGAATTTTTCTGGTGGCTATAGCTAGAGGGAAACACCTCTTCCCATCCCGAACAGAGAAGTTAAGCCTCTAAACGCCGATGGTACTACGCGGGCAACTGCGCGGAAGAGTAGGTAGCTGCCAGGATTAAAAATTAGAACCCAATCGCATTTCGATTGGGTTTTTTTATTGAAACCTCGGCATATTGATGAAAATAAGAATCCAGGTAAAAAGCTTTTTTACTAACATGCCAAATAGAATTATCGTTAATTCAATATTATGAGAAACAATATTATTTGCTGGATTACTTGTATACTAACTTGTTTTGTTTCTTCCGGTTTTTCACAGGATATAAATCCGGACTCGATTAAAATTTATTTGGTAAAAGAAGGCTGGCACACGGGATTAATGATCCCGGTCAATGATTTTACAAAACAAACTTTACCTGTAATAAACTATTTTGACGGCTTCGAATATGTCGATATCGGCTGGGGCGATGAGGATTTTTATCAAACACCAGGATTCGATCTCTATCTTGCAGCTAAAGCAATATTAATTCCAACCCCAAGCGTTATCAGAATCGACGGTTATAAGTTCAAGATCGAGAAAGTTATTGAATGGAGAGAATTTGCTATAATGTTCACTCTTTCTATTGATCAATATCTAAAGCTTTGTGAATTTATCAACCGGTCTTTTCAATACAATAAGAAAAATGAAATAATAATCTCGCTGAAAGATGATAAGAAGCCGATAATTTTTTTCAAGTCAGTACACAGCTACTGTTATATAAAAACATGCAACACATGGGCGGCAGAAGCTTTGCACGCTGCGGGCTATGATTTCGATACTTTTGGATTAGTTACTTCTTCACAGCTCTATTCTAAATTAAAAAAATTCGGGGAAGTGCTTAAGAGTCTAGAATAGTTTCTGATTGCTTGCTGCCGGATACTTGATTCTGAAAAATTTCCTTTTTACATAGTGATTACTATATCATTGGAGTCGGGCCATAGATGAAAAAAGAAATTTAACCTTTACCGCTCTGCAGCCATGCTAGAACCATTCTCAGTTTACCGTAGGTAATTTTTGCCGGTGCTTTCTCTTTAATTTCGGATAATCCCACCTTACTTAAATCTTTTGGAAAATATTTGCTGATTTCTCTCGCTTCATCTATCGGCATTACTTCTTCAATTTGAATTAAATTTTTTCTAATTGCCTGCGAAACGTGGTTTTCAATTGTACTGATTACAAGATTCCTTTGTGCCGCAATCTGCTTAATGCTTTTCCCCTCACGAAAGAGATTTATAGTTTCTTCAACGGTATCTGTTTTTAGAACTTTACTTTTTGTGTGGGTACTTTTTATTTGTGTGGCAGTTCCAGGAAAGTATCTTCGACGTTTTAAATAATCATTGAGTACAAAGCCATTTTTGCAATAATTGATCTTCTTCAAAATCTCATCTAAAGTACCGCTGATTTCCTCAATCGAATTGTCTATTTCGCCGGCTAATTTTTTTGTTCCTACTGTTATATTATGATTGAAAAATTGTTCCTTCCATTTGTTTATCTCGTTGTAAAAATAATTTGCACCCTCTTTAATTCGCTGCTGTAAAACAACATTTTTTTCAATTAATGCGCTTCCCTTGCTTAGCCGGCGAATAGTTTCCTTAAATTTTTCAGAAGTTTTATAAAGCTCTTTTTGTTTTTCCATTAGCCCACTTATCCATTGAATCGTTTCATTTGGAATTTTTATTCGATTTTCAAGAAGAAAATCATTTAATTCTTTAAGCGCGTAATACCACTCTTTCCATGTAAAAATATTTTGCAGTTCTTGAAGAATAAAGTCCTCTCTTGCTTCTGTGAACTTCAGGGAAAGGTCTTTTACCGAATTTTTATTTTCCCATTCCTTTAATTCCTCATGAGCACCAAGGAAATTTATGTTGATTGGACTTTTAAGAATAAGTCCTTCTAACGAAGTACACCGGCTTAATGCAACATACACCTGTCCGGTTGCAAAAGCTTTTTCTGCATCAATTATTACTTTGTCAAAAGTTAAGCCCTGGCTTTTATGAATTGTAATTGCCCAGGCAAGGCGCAGCGGGTACTGTGTAAATGTTCCCAAAACCTCTTCGGAAATTTCTTTTGTATCGGGGTTTACTTTGTATCTGATATTTTGCCATTCACATTTATTTACTTCGATTTCGTGCGAATCATCTTTGCATTTAACTTTGATCATCTCGCTGTCAATGTATGTTATAGTACCGATCTTTCCGTTAAAATATTGTTTCCCTTCAGTGTCGTTTTTTACGAACATTACCTGAGCACCTCGTTTCAGCCTTAGTTCTTTTTCGGCTGGAAAATTATGTTCGGGGAATTCACCTTTAACTTCACAATGAAAAATATGTGCTGAAGCCGGGAGATTATTTAATTTACTTTTGTTGATTTCATCGGATTGATAGTTGTGAGTAGTAAGAACAATGTAACCGTCCTTATCATGAGGTGTAAAATATCTGTTGAGCCGGCTGTTCAATAACCTGAAATTTTCTTCGGTAATATTGTTGTTTCTGATGCCGTTGAGTATTTCTATAAATTTATCATCTCTCTGGCGGAAGATTTCCTTAAGTTCTATTATAACTGGGATATTATCGAGTAAAACAAGGCTGTCAAAGAAAAAAGGAGAAGAATAATAATTCTGTAAAGATTCTCTGTCTTCTTTTTTCACTACTGGGGGGAGCTGATGTAGATCTCCAATAAATAAAATCTGTACGCCTCCAAAGGGCTGGTGAGGTCTTCTTCTAATATAACGTAAAATTGAATCTATGGCATCAACGATATAAGAAGGCAGCATGCTTGCTTCGTCTATTACCAGCAATTCCATACTACGGAGCAGGTTTAATTTTTCTTTTTGATAATGTATCTTAGAAAGAAGTGGGTGGCTTTTTAATGTTTCGTTATTTTCTAGCATAGGAAGCGGTTCGGGCAGAATAACGCCAAGAGGAAGCTGGAATAAAGAATGAAGTGTAACACCGTGAGCGTTTACAGCAGCTACCCCTGTTGGTGCAGCTACAACAATATTCTTTATCGAATTCTCCCGAAGATATCTTAAAAAGGTAGTCTTTCCCGTTCCGGCTTTTCCGGTAAGAAAAATATTCTGATTTGTTTCAGTAACGAAACGATAAGCGAGATCAAATGCTTCTGTGTGTCTAATTTCCATTGCTTATTTCTTTTATGCATTGGCTATTTTAATTCTTTGCCTCCAAGTTCATTTATTATTGCTTTAACAATAGGGTTCTCTTCACCAGGTTTTCCTACAGCTTTTTCATCGCTGTTAAATTTGGATTTATTGTCGAGCGTTACATGCAACTCTATTTTTTTGCCGAAAATTTCTTTTGTTTTTTTGTCAAGATATGGCTTGTTTTCTTCGATTATTCCGCCGTCATCCGGATGTTCAACTTCGATGGAAAGCTTATTGTTGTACAATTCGAGAGGTTTGGAGTTTACAAGTACGGAACCAAAAAATATTTTTTCGGTTTTTACCTGTTCAACGAACTCATTCCACTTGTTTATTACCGATTGAAAATCAGCATCGTTTCCTGCTCTGGGTGAAATAAATTCGCTTACATGAGGAATTTTTATATCTTCTTTTTTTGCTGGAGTTACGTTTGTTGCAGAATTAAATTTTTTTTTTGAATCGAAAGCGGGTGGCTGAGTCTGCCGAGGCAGCGGATTAGTCTTTATTTCACCGCTGTCTATTTTATTGATAATTTCGGAAATGGTTGAAGATTTTTCCAGACCGATTAAGTGTGCGAGCGATATTTCTATTTTTATTTTTTGATTCGCAGATGATTTTAACTCCCAAAGTGTTTTGTTAAGAAACGCAAGTATTCTAAGAAGGTCTCCTTCGGAAAATTTATCTATGTAAGCTAAATATTTTTCCTTGTAAGAATCAGCAGTTTCAATAAGACTGTTATCTTTTTTGATAACAACCGTCATTATATTTCTAAAATGTTCTGTCAGACCATTAATGAAATCGATAAAATCCCAGCCGTTCTCATAAAGTTTTTGAGAGGTTTCGAATGCGGATTGAAAATCTTTAGCTAAAATTGAGTCAGAAATAGTAAAATAAATTTCCTCATCAATAAGATTAAACATACGGGATACAATAGAAGCATCAATTTGTTTTCCGCTGAAAGAAATAATTTGGTCGAACAAACTTAGAGCATCTCTTAGTGCTCCATCAGCTTTTTTGGCAATTAATGTCAGAGACATATCATCAATATTTATTCCTTCAGAATCGGCAATACCTTTCAGCACTTTTTTTATTGTAGCCAGATCAATTCTTCTGAAGTCGAACCTCTGACAGCGCGAGATAATTGTAAGCGGAACCTTATGAATGTCTGTAGTAGCAAAAATAAATATCGTATGCTGGGGCGGTTCTTCCAATGTCTTTAAAAGTGCATTAAAAGACTCTGTTGTCAGCATGTGAACTTCATCTATAATGTAAACTTTGTAATTTCCTTTTGTAGGTGCATATTTTACAGATTCTCTTAACTGTCGTACTTCTTCAATTCTTCTGTTGGATGCCCCGTCAATTTCTATTACATCGAGCGACTGTGAGGCTGCAAAGGTTTTGCACATTTCACATTCATTACAAGGCTCACCGCCTTTTGGATGCAGGCAGTTTAGACTTTTTGCTAAAATTCTTGCAGTTGTAGTTTTGCCGACACCTCGCGGCCCGGAAAAAATATAGGCATGTGCTATTCTATTGTTTGTTAAAGCATTTTTAAGTGTCTTAGTTATATGTTCCTGCCCGACAACTTCATCGAATGTTTTCGGTCTGTACTTTCTTGCAGATACTATATAATCCATAATTAACTTTATTAAAGTGATTTATTCAAAGAATATTTATGCAATAATAAGCATTTTTACGGATATATTTTGTGTAAAATTTAGATTTTATAATGATGAGCCTGGTTATTTAGTAATGAGTTTTTTTTACGATAATAGAAGTGGATGAAACTAAGCTTATTATGCATCTAAAATCTTTTACAAAAATTATGAGAAATAAAAGGTTATGTACAACTTTTTGATCATTGAAAACGATAATCCCACTTACCTTTTTTTGCGGAGATTGATATTGTCTCTCTGTAAGTGCACTATTTTACGCGCTGAAAACGGTCTTGAAGGGATTTATCTGATTGAAAATGAACGTATAGACGGCGTTTTTATTGATATTGCTACACCCAGAAAGGATGGACTTGAGATTTTAAGCACGATAAGAAAAGAAACAAAGCTAAAAAATTTGCCGGTAATTATGATATCTACTTTTAATATGCGCGGGCAGCTTGAAAAAGCTTTGCGCCTGAATGTTTTTGATTATATTATTCGTCCACTCCTGTTAAGACAAACATACTTGCGAATTAAAAAGTTTTTGGAATTTATTGAGCAAGTAAAATCTGCCAAAGACGCTTCACACTATGACATCAAATGCAAAAAAATTATGATTATTTCTCAGAAGAATAATGAATGGGATTTTTTGAAAGATAAGTTAAAAAGAAAATTTATAATCAGTATTTTTACTTCAGCGCCCGATGGGATAGAATATTTTTTAACCGACCATCCCGATATCATAATATTAGATAACGGCTTATCTTTGATGAATGAAAAACTTATTGCAAGAAAATTAAAAAAAATACACACCGAGAATTCATCTAAAAAAAATGATAAGATAACCATAATCGGTTTGAATACCGATAACGAAAAAAGTTTGAGTCAAGATGAATTTGATTTTTTTGTAAATGATAAAGAAGAATTGATCACAGTTATTGAAGATGCGGCAAAGTCCGACTTCTGACCACACATGTTTTACAACCTGCCGGATAATTAAGCGGTAATCCATCCTCTCTTTTAGTCTGTTAAACATTTCCCGTTTTATTTCGATAATAGGTTAGGGCAATATATTTAAGTGTATGTTTTTAACGTTTTTAAAATAATTCCGGCAGATTAACAATGTTTAGAATTTTAGTTGTTGAGGATGATTATCCGGCGTATGTTTTTCTAAAACGATTGTTAGTCTCACAGTAGGAGTGCACCGTGTTATATGCCGAGAACGGGCTGCAGGGTTTGAAAACACTGGAAAAGGAACCTATTGACTGTATGTTCCTCGATATTTCAATGCCGGTAATGAACGGCATAGAAGTTTTGGAAGCGATAAGACATGATGAGAAGCTGAAGGACCTTCCTACTATGATGATATCCGGAGTTGCATCGAAAGAAGTAATTATGCAGTTAGTTGAGTTGAAAGTTTTTGATTATATCCTTAAACCTCTGTTGAAGCAGGAAACTGTCCCCCGTATTCAGAATTTTATGGAATATGTGGAAAAACATAAAAACAGAAAAAAATCTGCCTTAAGCAGCACAATAATATTTTAACTACTTATAGTACAGGGCAGGAAAAAGAAAGTTTGCCCGTAATAATCTGCAATAATTTTTCAAGATATTTTTTATCTATCTGACCGAAGGCGGCATATTCATAGCTGTCAATATCGAGCACACCAATTACTTTTTCATTTTTTATCAGCGGGACTACAATTTCGGATTTTGAGTCGGCATCGCAGGCAATATGTCCGGGAAATTTATCAACATCTTCAACAACAATTGTTTCTTTGTTTTTTGCGGAGGTTCCGCAGACACCTTTTCCCATTTGAATTGCTGTACAAGCTGTTTTACCTTGGAAAGGACCAATAAAAAGAGTATTGTCTTTCAAAAAATAAAACCCGACCCAGCTTATTTTATCAAATGCTTCCTTCAATGCTGCAGTTACATTTGCAAAATTTGAAATCAGCGGCTCGTTATGATTTAACAGACTTTCAATTTGCGGCAGAAGCGACTTATAAATTTCTTCTTCAGAGAGTGATTTATTAATTGTTATTGTTTCTGCCATATAATTCTATTTTCTTTTTTTCTTAAGTCGAATTTGACCATCTTTTGATTCAAAGACATAAGGTATTGCTTCTTTAATTGTACTTATAGGGATGATTTTTAATCCTTCTTTTACTTCAGCTTTTATCTCCGAAAGGTCTTTTTCATTTTCTTTTGGAATGAGAACTGTTGTAATTCCCGTTCTTTTTGCTGCCAATAATTTTTCATTTAATCCCCCGATTGGAAGTACTTTCCCTCTCAAAGTTATTTCGCCGGTCATAGCAATATCTGTACGTGCAGGCTTATTGCTTACCGCAGAATACATTGCCATTGCAAGTGTGATTCCGGCAGAAGGACCGTCTTTTGGAATAGCTCCTTCCGGCAGATGTATATGTATTTCTTTCCCTTTTGAAAAATTATTTGGAAGATGAAATTCTTTCGCATTGGAGCGCAGATAACTCAGTGCAGCCTGAGCCGATTCTTTCATCACATTTCCTATTTGTCCCGTTAGTGTAAGTTTTTCGCTTCCTTCCATTATTGTTGCATCGACCTGTAAAATTTCGCCGCCAACACTCGTCCACGCCAATCCGATAACGCTTCCAACGCGCAATTCTTTTTCGGCTTTTTGTGTTCTAAATTTAGAAACGCCCAAAAATTTTTCAATTTTATCAGGATCAATTTTATAATTTTTGAGTGAATGCTTTTTCCCGTTTTGAGATTTGATTACTACAATTTCGCGTGCGGTTTTTCTGAGAACCGATGCAATTTCGCGTTCAAGATTTCTCACGCCGGCTTCACGTGTGTATTCGTTAATTATTTTTATGATTGCTTCATCGGAAAAATCGATTGAATATTTTTCCAGTCCGTGAAGTTTTATCTGTTTCGGGATGATATGCCGTTTTGCAATTTGTACTTTTTCGTGTTCTAAGTAACCCGAAAGTTCTATAATTTCCATTCTATCCTGAAGAGGAAGCGGGATGTTATATCTTACATTTGCCGTTGTTATGAACATTACCTGCGAAAGGTCGTAATCTACGTCAAGATAATGGTCGTTGAACGTATGATTTTGTTCGGGATCCAGGACTTCAAGCATTGCCGAAGACGGATCACCGCGAAAATCCATGCTCATTTTGTCAATTTCATCCAATAGCATTACGGGGTTTACGGTTTTAGCACGTTTCATCGATTGGATTATTTTCCCAGGCATCGAGCCTATGTAAGTTCTGCGATGACCGCGTATTTCTGCTTCGTCTCTTACTCCGCCGAGACTAATCCTTACAAAATTTCTTCCGATAGCTCGCGCAATGGATTTTCCGAGTGAAGTTTTTCCAACGCCGGGAGGGCCCACAAAACATAATATTTGTCCCCGCATATCTTTGACAAGATTAAGGACAGCAATATGTTCTACGATTCTTTCTTTTGGTTTTTCTAAACCGTAATGGTCTTCGTCTAAAATTTTGCGGACATTTTTGATATCAAGATTATCTTTGGTTTTTTCATACCACGGCACATCGATCAGCCAGTCTAAATAATTACGGATTACAGTAGCTTCCGGAGAACTTGGAGGAGTTTTCTTTAGTTTATTTAATTCTTCAATTGCTTTCTCATTAACTTCGGGAGGCATTTTGGCTTTGTGAATTTTTTCCTTCAACTTTACAAATTCCGGCGATCCTTCATCATCTTCACCCAATTCATCTTGAAGTATTCTTATTTGTTCCTGTATAATAAATTTTCTCTGGGTCTTTGCAATGTTTTCCTGTACTTTGCTCTCAATTTCCTTTTCTACTTTTAAAATGTCTATTTCAGAGTGAAGAATTTTAATTACTTCGTAGAGTTGTTCCTTAAGCGAATATTTTTGCAGTATTGATTGTTTGATTTCAATAGTCTGGCTGATATTGGCAGCAACGTAAAATAATTTTCTATCCGCCTCTTCTATATTGTCAAATGCATTTATTGCTTCCGGGGGGATTGATTTATTAATCTTTACATATTCCTTAAAAAGATTCGACATTTGTCTAATCAACGCACTCATTTCTTTCCGGTCTTCTTCGATAGGGAAAATAACTTCAATTTCAGCTTCCAGGAAAACCTGCTGGTTAGTAAACCTTACAATTCTTCCCTGGATTATACCGTCAACTAAAATTTTTAAAAGACCATTGGGCAGCTTAAGTATCTGAATAATTTTTGCTATTGTTCCTTCGAGAAAAATATCTTCTTTTGTGGGTTCTTCGATGTTTGATTTCTTTTGAGCCGTAAGAAATATATACTTCGAAGTGTCAAGCGCATAATTTGCAGCTTTAATTGATTGTTCTCTTCCTACCAGTACCGGAAAAATCATGTAAGGGAAAATTACATTGTCTCTTAAAGGCAGAACCGGCAGAATTCGAGGAATTTCTTCTAAAGTTGAAACTCCATTTAAATATTTCGGTGCACTTTCTCCCATTTACTTCACTTTTATTTTTATTTCAAAAATACCAAATAATATAAGGGGTATCAAGGACAAGAATTTGGAATGCAGAGTGAGCAATACAGAATAATTTATATACACTCAAGTTTTGTTGCTGTCTGTATGCATGCTCTCACATAATTAATTATATTTTATTTGAAAAATTTTTGAGATACTTATGGTTGATAAAGTAATTCAAATTTCGAAAGAAGCTGGGCAAATAATTCGTGAAGGATTTGGTAAAAATTTCGGTGTTGAATATAAAACCAATTCTGCAAACCTTGTTACGGATATTGACAAAAAATCGGAACAGACAATTATAAATTTTATAAAGAAAGAATTTCCATCTCACACAGTAATTGCGGAAGAAACAGGCAGACACCAAAATATTTCCGATTATACCTGGGTTGTCGATCCGCTTGACGGAACTACGAATTTTACTCACGGACTTCCTATTTTTTCTGTTTCAATTGGTGTATTGAAAGGAGATGAAATAATTTGCGGTGTGGTTTATGACGTTATGAACGATGTTGTTTATTCGGCTGAAAAAGGAAGCGGTTCTTTTAAGAATTCCGACAAACTTTCTGTAAGCAGAAATTCTAATCTTGAAGAAAGTGTTTTGGTAACCGGTTTTCCCTACGACATTTCAAAGAATCCTCATAAAGCGATTGAAAAATTTGTTTCTTTTTTGAAAGCTGCGCGTGCAATAAGAAGACTCGGCTCTGCGGCGATTGATATGTGTTACGTTGCTTCTGGTGTGTTTGACGGTTTTTGGGAAGTGTATTTGAATTCATGGGATATGGCGGCTGGGAAACTTATTATTGAAGAAGCGGGTGGTTTGGTAACCGATTTCAGCGGAAAAAAAATCGACATTTTTTCGAATCAAATTCTCGCTTCTAACGGTCGTGTTCATAATTCAATGCTGGAAATCTTAAAACGTTCTGAGTAAAACAGAACTGCTTTTTCACAAATAAGCAGAATTTTAAGTCTTTTTGCAGCATCGTGCGAAATTGGTTTGCTGAATTTCAGCCTAATTTATTTTAAATCGAAATTATTTGCCAATAGAAGCAGGAATATATATTTTTACAGACTATGTCAAAAAAAATAGTTATAGCTATTGATGGTCCAGCAGGTTCAGGAAAAAGTACCGCGGCTAAAAATTTAGCCGAGCGATTAGGATTGGTATACGTTGATACAGGGGCTATGTACCGGGCTATAACTTACGCAGCAATTCGAAAAGGGATTGCCGATGATGAAAAAGCAGTAATTGAACTAGCTAAAAGTATAAAAATCAGATTGAAATTTGTCGACGGGTTGACGCGTGTTTTTGTTAACGGAGAAGAAGTAACCGAAAAAATACGCACGTCTGAAGTGAATGAGAAAGTAAGCGGCATTAGCAAAATTCCCGAAGTAAGGGCCGAATTGGTAAAGATTCAGAGAAAACTTGGCGAAGAAGGAAATTTGATAGCTGAAGGAAGGGATACAACAACAGTCGTTTTTCCGGATGCAGATTTAAAAATTTTTTTGACGGCTTCAATTGATGAAAGAGCAAGACGAAGATACAAAGAGTTCGTAGAAAAAGGAGTGCAAATCAGTCTTGAAGAAGTAAAAGCAAATTTGGAAAAGCGGGACAAAATGGACAGCGAAAGAGAAGTAAGTCCGTTAAAAAAAGCCGATGATGCAATTGTGTTTGATAATACACATACCTCAATTGCAGATGAAATAGAAATTCTTTTAAAGAAAATTAATGCTGCAGCAAAATAATTTTAAGCCATCGTTAAACAACAAATGTTAAATTAATTTTTTACTGCTTTAGCTTTCTGTGGTGGCAGGGAAGTTTAAGGCAGAGAAATTTTTGGAGGTTAAATGTTGGATAAGGAAAAAGAAGCTAATCTTAAGACACACGCTGGACAGTTTACTGATAGTGGACGTTATATAAACGCTGAGGAATATTCCGAAGAGGAATTAAAAACTCTTTCCAAATTATATTCAGAATCCTTCCGTGATATCAAAGAGGGGGAAATTCTTAAAGGCAGAATTGTCGGCGTCAATGCTGATAATGTTGTAATTGATGTGGGTTTTAAATCTGACGGCACAATTTCTAGAACCGAATTTGCTGCAACCGAAGAGATCAAAATCGGCGATGACGTTGATGTAGTTATTGAAAGTGTCGAAGATGAAGAGGGAAATCTTGTGCTCAGTAAAAAAAGAGCGGATTTTCTGAAGATTTGGTCGAAAGTTATGGAAGCTCATGAGCATGATAAAGTACTTCCCGGAAAAATCCTAAAAAGAATTAAAGGCGGAATGGTTGTTGACCTTATGGGAATTGAAGCATTCCTTCCTGGCTCCCAGATCGATATCCGCCCGGTACGCGACTTTGACGCTTTTGTAGGACAAACAATGGATTTCAAAATTGTTAAAGTTAATATACCCACAGAAAATATTGTTGTATCCCATAAAGTTTTGATTGAAGAAACAATTGCCGATCAACGCAAAGAAATTCTTGACAAACTGGAAAAAGGACAGATACTCGAAGGTGTTGTTAAAGCAATTACGGATTTTGGTGTGTTTGTGGATCTTGGCGGTGTAGACGGATTAGTTCATATAACCGATCTAAGCTGGGGCAGAATTAATCATCCGAGCGAAGTCGTTAAACTCGATGAGAAAATTAAAGTTGTTGTAACTGACTTTGATAAAGAGAAAAAAAGAATATCGCTCAGCCTGAAACAATTACTGCCTCATCCGTGGGAAAATATAAATGAGAAATATAAAATCGGTGATAAAGTTTCCGGACGCGTTGTTTCATTGACAGACTACGGTGCATTTATCGAGATTGAAAAAGGAATAGAAGGTTTGATTCATATTTCTGAAATGAGCTGGACACAGCATATAAGTCATCCTTCTCAATTTGTTTCTATGGGACAAGTTGTTGATGCCATTATATTAAGTCTCGATAAAAATGAAAAGAAAATTTCCCTTGGTATGAAACAGCTGACTCCGGACCCATGGCAGGAGATTTTGAAGAAATACCCTGTTGGTTCAAATCATTCCGGGGTTGCACGAAATCTTACCAATTTTGGTGTATTTGTAGAACTTGAACCCGGCATTGACGGATTGGTTCACATTTCGGACCTCTCATGGACAAAAAAAATAAGGCACCCCGGTGAAGTTGTGAAGAAGGGTGAAAAAATAGATGTGATTGTTCTTTCTGTAGATACGGAACAGAGAAAAATTTCACTTGGACATAAACAAATTAACCCTAATCCTTGGGATAACTTTGAGAAAGAATATGCTGTGGGAGTTCAAACCGAAGGTAAGATTGTGAGAATTATTGAAAAAGGTTTGATTGCCGAACTGCCGCTCGGCGTTGACGGGTTTATTCCGGCTACTCAATTGTCAACTGCAAAGATTAAAAATCTTTCGTATTGTTTTCCTGTGGGCACTAAACTGAATTTAAGAGTTGTAGAATTTGATAAAGAGAACAAAAAGATTGTTCTCAGCGCTCTTGCGGTCCTTAAAGAAAAACCGGATGAGGAAATTCTGCAGTACATAAATGACCATAAGCTTGAAAAAGTTTCTATCAGCGACGTTAGACGGGCTGATGCAGGTAAATTCGATTCGTCTGATTTTAATTTGTACGATGACAAGCAGCCTCCCGAAGTTTCTTCAGCTGAACAAGAAAAACTGAAGGATGAAGATGAAAATACATCTCTTCGTGCGAAGTCTGTTTCTGAAGAAAGTAAAGAAGAAGAAGAAAAGAAAGAAGAAAATAAACCAGAATAAACAGCCGGCAGCGAAAAGAAAAAGTCATCACTTTGTGATTGGGCTGTATTTAATTCAATCATTTCTTAAATTGAATTTGAATGCAGCCCGTTTTATATTTTGTCACTCATCAATGTCAATTGTTTAAGAAAGTACTTATTAATATGCCGACAGTAGCATTTTATACGCTTGGTTGTAAATTGAATTATTCCGAAACTTCAACTATAAGCAAACAGTTTCTGGAAAAAGGTTTCGAGGTAGTTGATTATAACGACCGGGCGGAAGTATACGTTATAAATACGTGTACTGTCACAGAAAATGCCGAGAAAGACTGCAGGCAGATGGTTAGGCGTGCTTTAAGAAATAACCCCAGTGCTTATGTAATTGTAACCGGATGTTATGCCCAGCTCCGACCCGAAGAGATTTCAGCTATTGAGGGTGTTAATGCTGTTTTAGGCAGCAATGAAAAATTTGAGATATTCGATAAAATAAATTCCTTTGATAAAAATCAGCCTTCGTGTATTTATGTTTCTCCTTCGGAAAATTTGAATTCTTTCCATTCTGCATTTACGGTAGAAGAGGACAGCAGAACAAGGGCGTTTTTCAAAATTCAGGACGGCTGCAATTATAAATGTTCATTTTGCACTATTCCTTTAGCGCGCGGCAAAAGCAGAAGTTTGGATCCGGAAGAAGTTAAAACGCAGTTCAAAAAAATTATAGATTCCGGATTTAAGGAAATTATTTTAACCGGTGTAAACGTCGGCGATTACGGCAAAGCTTTCGAGAAAAATTTAACGTCTTTGCTTAAAGACCTTGTTAAAATTCCGGGTGAATTCAGAATTAGAATCAGTTCGATTGAACCGAATCTTTTGACCGATGAAATTGTGAATCTGGCTGCCGGTGAAGAAAAACTCTGTAATCATTTTCACATACCTCTTCAAAGCGGCAGTCCTAAAATTTTACGATTGATGCAGCGCAGATATAAAGCTGAAGATTATCAAACGTTAATTTCGAAAGCTGTAAATAAAATCCCCGATTTGGGAATCGGCGTTGATGTTATTGTTGGCTTTCCGGGTGAAACTGAGGAAGATTTTCTTCAAACGTACGATTTTATTAAAGAACTGCCGGTTTCTTATCTACATGTTTTTACATATTCTGAAAGACCCGATACGAAAGCGGCAGCTTTCGATGGAGCAGTCGATGTGCATGAGCGCAAAAGAAGAAATAACATGCTGAGAATTTTAAGTGAGAAAAAACGAAATGAATTTTACAGAAAATTTATGGGAAAAGTATTTACCGTCTTATTCGAATATGAAGAAGATAACGGTTTGATAAAAGGGTTCACTTCAAATTATATTAGGGTACAGACCAAGTATAATTCGGAATTAATTAATAAATTTGTGAAAGTTAAAATCTCTGAGGTGAAAGGGAATATTTGTACAACGGAAATCGAAGAGCACGGCGAAGTTTAACGTAGCCGGATCGAAAAAATCTTACAAAGAACTAATAACGGGTTAATCATGAAAAAGATTATTTTTTTCGTTGTACTTTTTGCCTCGCTGGTTTTTGCTCAAACGAAGAACAGCTATGAGCTTCTCAGCCGGCTAAAACAAACACCGCTTCAATCTGTTAGAGACTTGAACCCTTTTAACAAGCAGCCTTTCGCTTATGCGAATGAAGAAAACATTGCCAGTAAAAAAAATCCAGGTTTAGCTGTTTTATATTCTTTACTTCTTCCGGGAATGGGAGAGTTGTATGCGGGTTCTTATGAAACCGGAAAATATTTTACAATTGCCGACGGCACTTTGTGGGGAATTTTTACCGGCTTTAATCTTTACGGAAATTGGCAGAGAAATAATTACCGCTCGTATGCTCAATCGGACGGCTACGTGAATCCGGAAGGAAAGAACTCCGCTTATTTTGCAACGATAGGGATTTATCAGGATATTTATATATACAATCGTGAACAGGAATTAAACCGTGATTTTGACAAAGTGTACGATGTTAACAGGTATTACTGGAAATGGAATACAAATGAACAGCGGAAAAAATACCGGGAGATGTGGTCGTCAAGTGAAAATGCATACAACAATGTTCGTTTTGTAGTTGGCGCACTTATATTGAATCGATTAATCAGCGCAATAAGTGCAGTGCGGGCGGTTTCGAGGTATAACAGTAGTTTAGAAAATGAAACTTCTTGGAACGTTTCTTTCGGAGTTGATCAGAAACCGACATTGCCTTCAAGTCTTACTTTTAATTTTACAACCAGCTTTTAATT
>DYLN01000229.1:730-2333 GCA_020722085.1 Melioribacter roseus | reverse complement strand
ACGAGAGAAAACTCCGAGAGCAGAAAAAACTCAAAGCGTGGAAAATGCTCGAAAATGCCGCAGAATCCCACCCGTCCGCTGCACGCTTTGTTGGGCAGTTTTTGACTTTAACGGACTCGACTCTGTGCATTGTATAACGTTTTTAATACCTGATAGAAAGCCAATTCTGGTTTGTAATTTTTATCGTAAATGTGCGAATCGGCGTCTGGTTTCCAAGAAACGGCAGGTGTAAAACCGAACATGGCAAAATTAACACAGTTTTCAGATTCTAAACAGGCTTCAAGCATATCCTGATATATCTGTGCTTTAAGTTTGGCTTTTTCATCAGGTGAGCCTGTGGCAGTGGTCATATCAACATCAAACTCAGTCACATAAACATTGACACCAATATTTTGATACATTTTCATATATTGCATGACTAATTCTTTTGAAGGGGCGGTAGATGCTTCGAGGTGCATTTGAAACCCAACTCCATCAATAACACTTTTTGCTTTTAATCTTTTTACAAGAGCATAAACAGCCTTGTCGTGGTCGTCTATTTTGCCGTCATAGAAAACATTTACATCGTTGTATAGCAGTTTCACGTTTGGATTTACGCTACGAGCGGTATCAAAAGCAATATCAATGTAGTCTGCCCCAATTTTGTCATACCAAAATCCAGCCAGTTTATTCCAATCAAAGGTTTCATTCACGACAACATAAGTAATCGGCACTTTTGGATATTTTTCTTTGAAATGCTCCATAACCTGCCGAATGCGATTTTGCATAATGGCTATATATTCATCTCGTGAAAAATTCCCTTCAACTATCCATTGTGATAAATCATTGCTGTAATCTCTTGTTTTATATTCTTTTACGGCGTCCACTAAATGATATATCTGAACCTTTGCGCCGTTGTCAGATGCAAATTGAATAACTTTATCTGCTCTGGAAAGGTCAAATTTCCCATATCTTAAGGCTGGGTCGGTTTGGGTTAAATCAGGCTTTAATGATTTCCATGTTTCAAAATCGAGTTCGCCAGAAGATGTAAATAAATTGAAGTTGCCTTGAACTATTTTGCTATATGTACCATCTGTAAGCATGTAATGAACAACCTGTGACCCAAACTCTATATTTTTTGCGTCTGTTAATCGTCGTATGGAATAATCGAGATTTTCCCATCCTGCGCTTTGGGTATATATGGCTCTTGGTATGCCCATTGACTTATCAAGCATGATTACAAACGATTGTCCGTCAATGCTTTTCTGTTCGGTATAGGTTAATTCAACTTTTTCACGGGTTATGCCCATTGCGTTTAAATAGTTTTCATTTATAACTTGCTTGATAAAGTTATCATCTGGCTTGAGAACATTGGTCAACCCGTCAATGTAGATAATTGGAGTTAGTGTAATTGTGGGCGTTACTGGAATTGGCGTAAAAGTTGATGTAGGCACAGCCGTTTCTGTTGAAACGACTTTAGCCGCTGGCGCACAAGAAGCCAAGATAAAAGCGACAAGCAAAATGGTGATAACCGTTTTTGTTTTCATTATTGACTATGTTATGCAAGGAACTGCCCAACGGTTTGCGTTACCTGCGTGTGGGCGGGCGTGGATTCTGTTTGGGA
>DYLN01000229.1:0-705 GCA_020722085.1 Melioribacter roseus | reverse complement strand
AAATGCTCGAAAATGCCGCAGAATCCCACACGTCAGGTGCACGCTTTGTTAGCCGCGTTTGAACTTGAAGACTCGCTGACTGTAAAAGACCTGCTCGCAAACTTGACTGAATTTTACAACGAACTTTGCTTTTTACCAAAACCCAATGAGACACAATAAACCGAAACGCCTGCTGTAAAAAAATGAGTTTTGCAAATCAAAGCCAAAGACGAACATAAACGCTAATTTTGGAAAACCTGACTTTGACCGAAAACCGACAAAGCCAATGAAAGCGACACAATTTTACAAACTCAACTTACCTGAAACTTTGCAAAAAGAAAACACGCCGATTTTGAAAACCTACACAACCAACCATGAACAGAGCCGAAGCCACGAAACAAAGCCAATCAAAACTTACGCTGACCAAAACCTGAATTGAAAACCTTGAAGCCGATTTTAGCGACTCGACAAAATGAAACTGAACTTTTGCTGACCAAAGAAACGCTGACAAACGAAAGAGCCAAACTTACAAACCGCAAATTGAAAAGAAGACTCAAGCCGATAAAAGATGAAAACGAGAACGAGAACGGGGAAAAAGATGACCGATAAAAAACAAACTCAACTTACAAAACAAATTGACGAAAGCGGGTTTTGTATTTTCGCGCCAGCGGCTAACGGTTTGCGTTACCTGCGTGTGGGCGGGCGTGGATTCGCTTTGGGAGCAGA
>DYLN01000074.1 GCA_020722085.1 Melioribacter roseus | reverse complement strand
TGAAGAAGGCAAAAGAACTCGGGAAGAGACATTAATTATTAAACAATAACAAAAATTTACAATATTTAGTATATTTTTTCTTCAAATACTAATGTATTTGTTTTATTGATGAAAGCAGATTATGTTTATTTGGGGAATATTAAAAGCAACGTTATATCTATTTATTGAGATGGCTCCGTATTTGATGCTCGGTTTTCTTTTTGTGGGCATTCTGAATTTGTTTATCACTAAAGATTTAATAGCCAAGCATATAGGTGACAACAGCTTTAAGTCGGTTTTCAAAGCTGCCTTATTTGGAATACCTTTACCACTTTGCTCTTGTGGCGTAATTCCGACTTCAGTATATATGGTGAAGAACGGGGCATCGAAACCTTCTGTTGTATCGTTTTTGACGGCAACCCCCCAAACCGGGATTGACAGTATTTTTGCTACTTATGGTATGATGGGACCTGTAATAGCTGTTTTCAGACCTATTGCCGCTTTATTGATGGGAATTATAAACGGAATTTTAACGAGATTAGGTAATATTAGGGATACCGAATTACAATCTGACAATAGAATATCCACAGATTCTTATAATTACAATCAGAATCCGCAAAAAGATATTAAATATTATTTTCAGAAGTTCTTTGTATATCCTTTTGTCGAATTTCTTGATGATATTTCATCTCAATTTATTGTCGGATTGTTCATAGCGGGCTTGATAACATTTTTGATACCGGAGAATTTTTTCAGCAAAAGTATGATAAGCAACGGATTGCTTGGAATGTTGGTGTTGCTGCTGATAAGTATTCCTATGTATGTATGTGCAACGGCTTCTATACCTATTGCAGTAAGTTTGATGCTGAAAGGATTTTCTCCCGGTGTTGCCTTTGTTTTTCTTGCCGCCGGACCTGCGACTAATGCAGCATCTTTATCTGTAATTTCCAAAGTACTTGGCAAGAAAATAACTACATATTTCGTCGTTTTGATTGCTGTTATGTCGATAGTTTTCGGTTTGTTGCTCGATTGGATTTTTTCGTTTTTAAATATTGACCCGCTAAGTCAAATTGCAACAGTGGAAGTGCACAATATGAACCATTTTGGAATTTTTCAGTCGATAGTAAGTGGAATTTTGTTTATTTTGCTAATTATGTCAATGTACAGAAAGTTTATTCAACCGAGATTTAGAAAGGAGTTGGTTGTGAAAAATAATAACAAAAAAATAAATATCGAGGGAATGACCTGCAATCATTGTGTTATGAATGTAACAAAAACAATTGAGGCAATACCCGGCGTGAATTCAGTTGAGGTAAGTTTAGCCGAGCATGCCGCTTTTGTCGAGGGAGAATTTGATGTTGATAAATTACAAAAAGATGTTGAAGCAATTGGTTATAAGGTGAGATATGAGTAAAAAAATTGCAATTTATCCGGGTACCTTTGACCCGATTACAAATGGTCACGTTGACGTTATTGAGCGGGCAGCGAAGTTGTTCGATAATGTAATCGTGCTTATTTCCATTAATTCCAAAAAAGATAGTCTTTTCTCGGTTGAAGAGCGTGCAGAAATGGCAAAGGAAGCAATTAAAAATATTACAAATGCCACAGTTGATATTCACAAAGGATTAACAGTTGACTATGCAAAGGCAAAAGATGCAATTGCTTTGATTCGCGGTGTCAGGGCTATTTCGGATTTTGAATATGAATTTCAAATAGCTTTGATGAACAGGAAATTAGATAAAGATGTTAATACTGTTTTTCTTATGCCGCATGAAAAATACACTTATCTGAATTCCAGTATTATAAGAGAATTGGCACGTTTACATCAGGATGTAAGCGAGTTTGTATCGCCATTTGTTGCAGCACGATTAAAGGAAAAATTCAAAAAGCTTATATAGCTTTTAAAATATTCAACAGAGAGATAGTAGCTTCTCTCAGTTCCACGAGTGAACCATTATTTTTAATTGTAAAATCGCCCCATTCGAGCTTTTGCTTTGCGGGCAGCTGTTGAGAAAGCCTTTGCATAACTTGCTCTTTGCTAAATCCGCGCTGACTTGCACGTTCTATCATAACATCATCATCAGCGTAAACAGAAATAACATAATCGAAACCTTCGTCGAGCCCCAGCTCAAAAATAAGTGCACTTTCAACGAAAATTAGCGGCTCACCGGCGGCTTCATATTTATCCACAAGCTTCGACATTTCATCAATGACAGCAGGATGAATAATGACGTTAAGTGATTGTAATTTTTTTTGTGATTCTTTTGTGTTTCCAAATACAATCTTTGCGAGTTTCTGATTGTTTATGGAACCGTCTTGATTAAAAACGTCATCACCAAAACGAACTTTTATTCTTTTTTTAATTTTTTCATTATTTTCCATTAATTCCTTGGCTAAGTCATCTGTATAAATAACCGGCAATCCTTGCCCTTCAATAATTTTGGCAACAGTAGTTTTACCGGAAGCAAATCCTCCCGTAATACCGATGCAGATAGATTTTTTTTTATTATTTTCCATAATTTCAAATATTTTTTTGGATTTACGTCCTTACCTTCGTATTTTTGTATTCTTTTTTAAAACCATTGGCTCCATCGACTAATGGATAGGTCACCACCCTTTCACGGTGGCAGTACGGGTTCAAATCCCGTTGGAGTCACAAATTAAGAAAAAAAATGGAAAAATCAGGTATTTGCCTGATTTTTTTTATTTCCACATTCATTTATTAATAATTTCCTCGTCTTTTTTCAAAAAATATTTTTATTATTCTGCTAACTTAATTATTTTAATGTTGTTTTCTATTAATAAATCAATTAGAGAAATAAAAAATGAAAAAATTATTTTTATTTTTAACAATTGTTTTTACTTCAGGGATATTGTTCAATTCGCTTGTTGCTCAGGTTGATGAGAATAATCAAAGGGCAAATGAATTTTTCCTGAGACAAATCAAATCGGCGCATCCCACACCATTGGAGAATTTAAAAAATGATGATATGCTCTTACCCTTGATGCCTCAGGGGAGTGGTTTGTCGAATTTTTTAAATATAGAGGTGACGGTCAATGAGAGCGGAACATTTAAAATGCAGAATGAGTCTTCCATTGCCGTTAATCCTATTAATTCTGCAAATCTCGTCGGCTCGGCAGTAGATTATCGCGATACCTCTGCTACATGGGTTTATGTTTCGCATGATGCCGGTATGTCATGGGTAAATTTAAAACTCGGGAGGCCGCATGAAGGTTGGTCTGCATCTAATGACCCGTCTGTTGCTTTTGATTTGGAGGGTAATGCTTATCTTGTTATTGGTGCATTCGGTAAAAGGTCAAATGGCTTGCAGGGACAGGCAGTTGAGAATGGTGTTTATCTGTTGCGTTCATCTGATGAAGGAAAAACATGGACGAAACATATTTCTGTGATTGAGCATACGGGTGAACAGACCTTAGATTCAACATTTGAGGACAAATATTATATATCGGTAGATAATTCCGAGACATCGCCATATCAAGGTAATCTTTATATTCCTTGGAAGCGTGTATGGGCAAAAGATTCAGCTACACAAATTGTGATATCAAAATCAACGGACAAAGGAAATACTTGGACGCAACCTGTAGCAGTAAGCCCTCGGCTGCCGGGGACATCAGAGGATACAACTTATGGTCAGAGTTTTCCTTTAGCTGTAACGGGACCGAACGGGGAAATATATCTGGTGTGGAACAACGGGATTGAGCATGCAATTGGTTTTTCTCGTTCGACTGATGGAGGCAATACTTGGACGTCTGCACGTTTGGTGAAGTATTATAATATTTTTGGGAAATCAAAAGAGATTGAACCGGGAATTTGGCGGCATGTTGTAAAAGGCAGGGTACGTGCAGAGGCATATCCATCTCTTGCTGTGGATATTACAAATGGACAACGCAAAGGTTGGCTCTATTTGACATGGGCGGCAGACAGTGTCCCAAATATTTATTTTTCCCGTTCGACGGATAAGGGTGAAACCTGGTCTGAGCCTGTTATTGTCCATTCCGTTACAAAGAACGACCAGCTTTGGCAGTGGATTGCTTTGGATAGAAGCACAGGCGATATAGCGGTAATGTATTTGGATAGCCGTGACGACAGTTCAAATATATTAACGGCAGCCTATGTCAGTTATTCATCTGACGGAGGTACTACTTGGATAGACAGATGTGCGGCAGATATATCAAGTGATTTACGGAAAAATCCGTTTAAGGACAATGTTTTCGCCGGCGATTATAATGGTTGTGCATTTAATGATGGGTTAATATATCCGTCTTGGGTTGATATGTGTGCGGCAGAGCAAAATATATATGATTCCGATGTTTATACTGCATACATTAATATTAATAAGCCGGCACAGGTGAAAAATTTCGATGCACAGACAATTCCCGATAAGCCGAGTGAGATACATTTGGAGTGGGATAAACTTAGCGAAAGAGCATTCGGCCAGCCGATTGATGTCGAATCCGTAAAATTTCTTTTGCAACGTGATGGCGAACGGATTGCCGAGCTTGACGGCAATACTTTTGAGTATCAGGATATATCGTTGACCAAGTTCCATTTGTATCATTATTCTATTCGCGCTGTTGCCGATGGTGATACAAGTATTGCTGTGGAAGATTCGGCATGGGCAGGTGGTTCTAAGGAACCGGGAGTACCCGAGTTTGTTTCATCAGCAAGGGATAACGACAAACTGCAAATCAAATATATTATTCCAAGCAATAGGCTTGACGGAGTAACACCGTTTGTAAATCCTTCCGAGTTTAAACTGTATCGTTCGGGTGTGCCAATAAATTCCTACGAAATTGGAATTGAGGATGTTGGCGGTACATTGGAAGTCAAGGATACTGTTCCCGGAAACGGGTTTTATGTTTATACAGCAAAGGTAAGCGATAGTTTTGGGAATGAAAGTCCGGCGAGTGAAGAAGTTAATATTTATGCCGGTGATAGATTGAATAATTATAGTGATGATTTTAATGAGTCTCAACTTCGTAAATATCTGAACGAAGACAGTTGGGGGCTTTCAGCATCATTTGCTCGTAACGGGCAGTCATTGACGGACAGTCCCGGTCAAGATTATGCACCTTTAAATGATAAAATAATAACGATATTCCCTTATGAAGGTGTAGGCGACAGTGTTATATTCTCATTTTGGCAAGCTGCATTTGTAGAGAATGGTGATTCTGCTATTGTTGAATATTCGCAAGATAGTATGAAGACTTGGTCTAAACTGGATTATTTCGACAAATCAAAATATGCTCCTTGGGGCGATGGTGTGAAGGATGACAACGATTGGTTATATGCATCTTATTCCATAAAGAATATAAGTAGTTCTGTCTATTTTCGGTTCCGTTTAAAAACTAATGCTATAAGACAAAATGACGGCTGGTATATTGATGATTTGGCTTTTGGTAAGGCGACGGGCGTTTATCAACAAAGCGATGCAGATAAAATAGTTATCTATCCCAATCCTGCTTCAGGTTTTATCAATATTGATTTAAGCAGTTTGCGGGAGATAAAAGTCCGGGACATTGCAGTGTTTGATTATCTTGGCCAGAAATTAAATTTATCCAATACTATTAGAGATAATTATTATCATATAAACACCAGTAAATTAAAAACGGGTGTGTATTTTATCAAAATCAGATTGAATACAGGTAAATTTATCGTGAAAAAATTTATCAAGATGGCTGATTAGATGATGAATTGTAATAATTAGGGCTCAGACCAAAACAAGAAGAAATCCGCATCTACTTCAGACGCAGAGCCGAATACACCAATACCGTCTCCTTTTATATTTCCGAGAAGAGGGTCATATTGTTCTGCTTGGAAGTATTGCAAAGACCATTTCAAGAAATTGTAGTCGGGCACAAGAATAGAAATTCTGTGTTTACCATACCATTTGAAAAATCTCCAGACAATAGGCACTTCGTTTATTGGAACAAAACCCCATATTTGATTGCTTCGGTAAGAGGGGCTTTGGGTATTGGCAAATGGTTTGTACACACGACGATTAGAATCAGCCGTTGGAGGCGTTAGATATTTACCGTAAAGTGCAGTATCAAGGCAGGTGATACGGATTAAGTAATAAATGGCATTCTGCACTCTTTCCCAGGATACTTTCATTGTGTCAGTTGCATCGCTGAAATTTATAGTGTCTTTTGGATAATGTATGGTAGTTGACGGTATATTAATCCAATTAAATCTGTCGGGTGTAAATGTCTTTCCCGTAATTTTGGAGCCGTTCTTCAGTCTTATTTCCAATTCATATTCTGTTTTTGGCAATACTTTAATAGTGGTATCGGGGTAATAGTAGCCGTCAATACTGTTGGCATCGCAGACAAGTTTAAGAGTTCTTTTATTATAATGGATAAAAACATCTGCGTCTCTTATAAATGACTTTTCCAAATTAAATGAATCCGTTAAAGATTGAGTAGTCATAATTCTAATATGTTCAATAGGATGGTCAACGATTAAATATGATTCAACATATACTTTCGGTTCGTAAACAGATGGAGGCAAGTCTTGACATCCGAAAAGAATGATAGTAATTAACGACAAAGATAATATGTTGATTTTTTTCTTCATATCAGAATTTCACCTCGAAAGCAAATGTAGGAATAATCGGTAAAAGCAGAACATCGCGTACGACAGTAACAGATTGTGAAGTATCGTAATATCTGAACCAAATGTCCCTGTGGTTGTAAACGTTATAGACATCCAAAATTAGTTTGGCATCTGCACTCCACATTTTGAAAGAATAAATAAACGAAAGATTCAATTGGTGTGACGAAGGCAATCGGAGTCCGTATCTTTGCGTAGGAACAATTTTGCCTCGGCCGATATTATCGCCGGGCAGATGCACCTGAAATTGAGAAGATGCACCTGTGTAGGATTGTCCCGTCTGAAACATAAAAGAAGCATTAAAAGCCCAGTGGTCATTCAGCTGATATTGAGCAACAATTTTAAAATCATGGCGGCGGTCATATTTCGGTCGGAATGGATTGCCGCTATTGATACTGTCGAAACGGGCTTCGATAAATCCGAGTGCATAACCTGCCCATCCGGAGATTTTGCCGAATTTCTTTTGAATAAAAATTTCTGCACCGTATGCATCGGCATCGCCGACATAAAATAGCGATGATATATTGTCTATGGTCAAAGTCTTTAAATTCAGTTCGCTGATGTTTTTCATTTTTTTGTAATAAACATCAAAATTAAGGTCTAATTGTTTAAAGATATTTGATTCCATACTCAAAATATAATGCGATGCTGTTGAAACCGGCAACGATTTGTCGGTTGGCAGCCATGTGTCAAAAAATGAAAAGTCAGGCTGGGAGGCAAGCTTCAAGTCTTGTGTATAAATTCCCCATGCAGCTTTTATACTAAGATTCTCCGCAACAATGTATTTTAATGAAACTCTTGGGTCAAGTTTCAGATTGTCGCTCAGTTCCAGATAGTTTAATCTCAAACCGGCTTGCAATGATAATAGGTCGGAGAAATTAAAATTCATCTGAGAATAAACAGCGTAATTCCAGTCATTCAAGTTAATGTTCATCAATCCCGGGGAGTTTGTTCCTGATGCAATATTAGTGTCGAGGTTGCCCGTAAAATTTGAATAATATAAAAAATCATAATTATTTATTTCAAAGCCGGATTTCATTGTAGTTTTATCATTAACAAACCAATCTAACGAGCCTTTGAGAGTATAATCTCTTATAGTATTTTTAATTGAAAAGCCATATCCGGATTGTTCGCCGACAAATCCGTTCTTATAGTAACCCCTGCCGGCAATGATTTCGGAGAACAGTTCCTCGGAAAAAATATGGTTCCATCTCATACTAAAAGATTGATTTTTTAAATCCATATTCAAAATGGAGCCGTAGTTATCAAAACCGAGAACATCACTACTCATAAAACCACTGGCTGAAAGTTTGTCGTTATCGCCGAAGAACTGTGTTAACTTTGCGTTCAAATCATAGAAATTAAAGTTGGGAATGTCTTTATTAATTGATTGTGGAAGCAGGGCTTTTATCAGTTCGAGATATGTCCTGCGCCCACCGATGAACCAAGAGCCGTTGCCCAAAGGACCCTCCAAAGAAAGGCGAGAGGAAATAGCACCTATAGAGGCGGCACCTTGAATTTTTTTTCTGTTGCCGTCTTTTTGTGTTAAATCCAGCATAGCAGACAATCTGCCCCCGTATTCTGCCGGGAAGCCGCCTTTGATAAGTTTAACGTCTTTAATTGCGTCGGCATTAAATGTTGAGATGAAGCCAAAAAGATGTGATGGATTATATACAATAGAACCGTCAATCAATACAAGGTTTTGGTCGGGTGAACCGCCGCGGACGAACAGTCCGCTTGATAGTTGTGATGAGGTCAGAACGCCGGGCAAGTATTGTAAAGAGCGGAATACGTCAGATTCACCACCCAATCTGAGATTTTTAATTTGCTTTACAGGGACATCAATTTTTGAAATGGATATTTCACGCTTTTCTATTTCTTTCTCAGCCGAAACTTCAACTTCTTGTGTTGTTACATTAGTGGGATTGAGTATAATGTTAATTCTTAGTATTTGATTTGGTTTTAGATTTATTTTTTTCTCATATACATTATAGCCAATAAAAGAACTAACAATTATATATTCACCGGGCTCTAAGTTTGTAAGCGAGAAAAACCCCATTTTATTTGTATATGTGCCGTACTTTGTTTTTTTTAAATATACTGTTGCGCCAATAAGGGGTTCAAGATTTGTTGAATCCTTAATAAACCCACTGACACTGCATTTGTCAGCCTGCTGTTTTGGTGGCATTGCACTTATGCTCAGTGTGCTTATGAAAATGACAACTATGTATATTATTATTTTTATCAAATTTTTTTATAGCAAAAGCTTAATAAATGAATTACACAATTTTTACTAACATGTTAATAGTTTTTATATATACTAAAATGATAATACGATGAGGAAGTTAATTTGTTATAAAAAAACTATAATAAATATAGTTTATGTGCTTTGTTTATATTTAATATTATGAATTTGCGAAATGATTTCATTAATAAATTCAGCTTCGGTTTTGTCAGTTTTGTAAATCAATTTGCCATAGTCTTTATTTTTATTCAAGTAAAGATTAATAGTCCGTAATGTCCGGCTATCGCTATGATTTTCTTTGGATGAGTCGCTGCCGTTTGAATAAAATTCTTTTGATATGATTTTAAGAACATGTTGCAGGTTACTGCGTTTCCCGATGAGTTCACTATGAATAAATTCACCTTGTTTGATTATAATCAGTTCAATAATTTTCTCGCGTTCAGAAACAGGGTTAATCAATACGGCGTCATTATTCCGGTTATTCTTTAACAGTAAATATTGGGGTTTGTTCCTTAATAGATTAATTTCTGTTCTCAAACTGTCAATCTTTGTCTTTTCAACGGATGCAGCCAACAAGTCCAATTGTTGTTCCAATTTATTGACAGGGTCGTCAGCGTAATTGTTCAAAATTGCACGTGCAGCATTAACTTCTTGGATATAGTCATCTTTTGAAATAATATTTTCGCAAGGTGCAGCGCATTTGCCCGTTCGATAGAAATAGCAGGATTCAATTTTTTCTCCTTTTTGCAAATTGATGTTGCACTTTCTAATTTTTGTTTTGTTCTCAATTAATTTAATTATTTGATGTGCGACAGCTACATTTTTAAATGGACCATAATACTCATTCTTGTTGTCCTCGATTTTGAAACATATTTCGACATAGGGGAAACTGTCGTCAACTGTTAGTTTAATGTAAGGATAATTCCTAAAAATTTTTTCAGCTGTGTTATAAGGTGGGTTATATTTATTTATCAATTTAGCTTCAAACAAAATAGCCGAAATGTTGCTGTCGTTTTCGTACCATTGTAAAAATTCGGCATTTCTAATCATTATGCCAAGCTTTTTTGATAGCATAATTTCATTATTAAAAAACAAGTTCACTTTTTCTTTCAATGAAGCGGCTCTGCCAATGTATAATGTATTTTTGTTGGAGTCTTGAAATTGAAATACACCCGGTGTTTCCGGCAATTGTTCAAGGCTTTGCTCAAATTTTTTAATTTGATACGCCGGAGCGCGGAAATTTCGAATTGTTTTATTTTGAAATTTCAGCAAATCATATATGTTTTTTATATCGTGTTCTTGTTCTGCAATTTCCAGCATTTCGTTTAGGATATGTGCCGTAGCAACGGCATCACCGGTGGCTCTGTGGCGGTCTTTGATTGTTATGTTAAAATAGGTAGCCAAATCTCCCAGATTTTTTTTTATCGCTTTAGGCAGCAGACGACGAGCGAATTTTAATGTGCATAGTCGCGGTATTTGGGGCTTTGGGAGCCCAGCAAGGTTGAAGGATTCAACGACAAAAGACCAGTCGAATCGAGCATTATGAGCGACAAAAATTGCATCCTTCTGATTAAAAATTTCTTCTACACGAGGAATTACGTCATGTGCTTCCGGCGCATTATTGGTCATTGTGTCAGTAATACCGGTCATGTTTGCGATAAAAGGGGGAATTCGTTCATGAGGATTGATGAGTGATGAGAAAACATTTGTAATTTCACCGCCAATAGTTGTTACGCATGCAATTTCCATTACTCTGTTTTCTATGCTGTTTGAACCACTTGTTTCAACATCAACAACAATGAAAGGTATTTCCCAGATTGAACTCACTACTTAAAAATCTTCAATTTTTTATTTTGTTAAATTGTGTCAGATGCAAGATAAGTAATTTGAATTATTCAGAGAGTAAGAAGTCCAAAAGAATTTTCTTGTTTTTGTTGTAATCGAAGTGAAAAGTTTGTAATCCAATTTGTTTTGCACCTGCAATATTTCTTTCCAAATCGTCAATAAATAAAACATTCTCGGATTCTGTTTTCAGTTGTTCCAAAACGAATAAAAATGCTTTGGTAGAGGGTTTCATATATCCGATTTTATGTGAATAAAAAGTCTTATCAAAAAGCGAGAAGCATTCCTTACATTCAGGGAAGAAATGGTTAAAATGAATTTCATTGGTATTGCTGAGCAAATTAATCTTATAGTGTGGTTTTAATCTTTTCAGCATGTCGTATGTGTCGTCGAATGGTGCAATTAAAGTAGCATTCCATATTCCATCAAATTCCAAGTCGGAAATTTGAATGTTGAAAAATTGCCTTACTTCATTTCTAAATTGATGTGAATCAATCTTGCCGGTTTCATAATCACGGAAGAAAGGCATAGCCAAAAAATCGTTTAAATTTAGACTTGATAATTTGATTGAATTATCAAAATATTGTTTGAACAGAGTAAGTGTTCTCGTCTGGTCAATTTGATATAGAACACCACCGAAATCGAATAATAAATGTTGTATTTTATCTTTAATCATAAATTATATTCTCGTTAACTTAGCAATAAAAAAACCATCAGTACCATGAACGGAAGGAAGCAGTTGATATTGAAAATCTTCGTTTCCCAACTCGGGTAAATCTACTTTATATTTGTCGAAGGAGGGTTTCAACGGCATAGGCGAGAACTCGGGATGTTCATTGAGAAATTTTTCAACAATCATTTCATTTTCTTGGGGCAATAATGAGCAAGTGGAATATAGCAAAACACCGCCCGGCTTAAGGTATTCTGCGTATTGTTCGAGAATTTTATATTGCTTGCGATTATATTTTTCAAGCAGTGAAGGGAGCAATCTCCATTTGAGCATTGGATTCCGTCTTACTGTGCCCATTCCGGAACAAGGCGAGTCAATCAAGACTTTATCATATAGTCTTATACCGCTTTTATTGAGATGTTTGGATAAATAAGTTGTTACGGATGTGAATTGTGAGCGTCTTATTCGTTTATTTAATTCTTTTAATTTTTTCAATTCGACATCCGAAGCGATAATCCTGCCGTTGTTGTTTGTTATTGATGCAACATGCAATGTTTTGCCTCCGGCACCAGCACAAGCATCGAGAATAGTATCGTTTTCCTCAGGCTGCAATGCAATAGTAATCAGCTGACTTCCTTCGTCCTGAATTTCGACCAATCCTTGTTTATATAGCGGGAAAGTGTTTAAATCAAGTCGTTTGCTCAAGTAAATCCCAAAAGGTGAAAAACGGCTTGGTTCGGCTTTCGGGTCGGTTTTTTTGCACTCATCTAATATTGACCGGCGTCTTTCGCTTGCTGCATTAATACGTAGGGTAAGAGTTGCCGGATAAAAGAGTGATTCAAATAATTCTGTTAACTGAGCAGGGGAATATTTGCCACTGTCAAGAAAAAGTTTGAACACCCATTCCTGTTGGGCGTATCTTATGGATAGAGCTTTCAGCTCGTCTGAGTTTATTTCATTATTAATGTCAATTTTGCTGACATCGGATATAAATTTTTTGCAGAAAGAAATCAGTGTAGTTAATAATAGCAGAACTTCTTCTTGTTGAATATTATATTTTTTTGATATAGTGAGAGCAGTGGCATCTACAAATGGTAAATAGTCATTATCGGGCAGTATGTCAATTTCTTTGAATTCTATATTTAAAATATTGGCAATAATAATACCGAGGGAGATATTCAATATAGAAGTAAATTTTTCTTGCTCCTTTGGGTCGCTGATGTAGCGGTCCGTAAAGTGTTTGACAATGTCAAATTCGAGAAAGTATTCAGGCAGGGATTTTATTCTCAGTATAGTAAAAAGTAACGAAGAAATGAATTTCCTATCGTGTGAACCTAAATATTTCTTTGATTTTAAATATTCTCTTGTTAAATTGTCCGGTGGTTGCGACGATTTATTGATTATTCTGTATAATTCTGCAATATGTCCAAATAGTGAAAATAATTCCATAGTAATAGCGTTTTTGTGTAAGAAAAACCTGACAAAGTTACAATAATTTCAATAAATAAAGCAATTTTGTTAACAAAAAAGTACCTATTATATAATGTTAATATTAAAATTTTAATTCATTTTTAAGTATAAAACGGTATTTTTTATTAATAATTTTTTTTTTATTTTGCATTCGTTATAATGTTTTTTAGAAAAAAAGTTTGGATATATAAAGAAACTCTCATAAATTTACAAAACTTGATTTGAGGGTTTTAAAAATTAAGTTTTTATTTGTATATTTTAAAAAATATAAAAAATAGAGTGAAAGGGCTGCTGAACGGAGGTTTCAGAGATTTTGAGCGAAACAAAATGGACAAAATATAATATAATAAAATTATATAGTTATTAAATATTGAAATGGAGGGGACAGGGATTATAAGTGGATTTAAGCAAAAAGTTATTAAAAATTTTAGGGCAAGACCCCAAAACGGTTTTAGACCAAGCAATCAAAAAATGTCGTAATATGAATTAAATTGGCATTATTTTTGCCTTTTAAACTTTGTTAAATAAAAATGGAAATAATTAAAAAGTTTATAAATGTTTATTTTGAGGAGTTTTTTATGAAAAAATGCATAGTCTACACACTACTCATAGGGATGTTTATTTCTATTGGTGTGGGTAAGCTCTCCGCACAACAGGTCAAGCTGGAAAGATCTGTGATAGGTGCAGGAGGTATGGTTGCAGCCACAAACTCTTCCAATATGCAGATGTCGGGCATCGTGGGTCAGTTTGCTATCGAAAAAATAGCCGGTACCTACAATGGTCGTGATCTTGCAGTTTGGCAAGGATTTTGGGTGCCGTCAGGAATAACAACTGACATTGAGACGCCGAATGAAACGGTTGATGAACATCAGTTGTTGAACTATCCGAATCCGGTTTCGTATTATACGAATATTAAGTATAGCCTTCCCGGTACTGCAAATGTTACATTAAGAATATATGATGTAGCGGGCCACTTAATTAAAGTTTTGGTTGACGAGATTCAGGATGCAGGAATAAAGGAAGTTAGTTGGAACGTAAAAGACCAGAATGGCGAAGATGTCGCTTCCGGTTCTTATCTTTATGAATTATCAGTTAGTCCAGCTCAAATGGCCGGGTTTGGTTCATTCCAACCCTTTACATTACGTAAAGTCATGGCTGTAGTAAAGTAAACAAATTAGAATATTATATTTAATTAAAATGTTTTTTGTATTACCGTAAAGGAGTTTTTTATGAAGAAGTTATTACTTCTCAGCATTTTAGCATTAATGGTGATGGTCTTCACCGAAAGTGCTACATCGGAAATCCCGAAGGTTGTAAATTATCAAGCAAGCCTTCGCGATGCATTAGATAATCCGTTGAAAGACGGTTCCTACGTCGGTACTTTTGCTATTTATGAGCAAGAGTTTGGCGGTTCACCTCTCTGGGTTGAGATTCAAGACGTAACCGTAAAAAATGGTTTCGTTAACTTATATCTCGGTTCAAGAACACCTATTAATTTGAATTTCAACAAACAGTTGTGGTTAGAGATAAAAGTCGGTAACGGAGAGCCGTTCCCAAGATCGCCATTAACCACTGTACCTACATCATTCAATGCTGTGCAGGCAATTACTGCAGACACAGCAATGGTGGCAGTAACTGTTGTTGACGGTGCAATTACACAAGAAAAATTGGCACCAAATGTATCGGCATTTCCTTGGGGTCCTGCCGGTGGCGACCTTGCCGGAACATATCCAAATCCGACATTAAATCCTGCCGCAGTTATCCGTAATATTCCTCCGGGAAGCATTACACAGGATAAACTTGCTCCTAATATTTGTGTTACACCTTGCGGTCCCGCAAGTGGCGATTTAACAGGCGTCTATCCCGACCCGTTAATTGCTCCGGGTGCAGTCAAGACAGACCGTATATATAATGGTGCAGTTACAACTATCAAAATTGCCGACGGTGCAGTTACAACTCCGAAGATTGCAGATTATGCAGTTACTAATGAAAAATTAGGTCCGGATGCCGTTACAACCGATAAAATTTTGAACGGAACAATTAAGCTCGAAGATTTCAACCAGGAAGTTGAAGATTACTTTATTAATGTAGGTGATATCGCTGGCGGTGACTTATACGGTACTTATCCCAACCCGCAGGTTGGCGGTTTGAGAAATGTTCCTATCGATGCTACTGCAGCAACTCAGGGTCAGGTCTATATGTTTGACAATGGCGAATGGGTCGCTACTACATTAGCTGGTGATGTTGTTGGTCCTTACAATGCCGACACTGTTAGAAAATTCTGGAATGTTCCTTTATTAGACCAGCCGACAAAACAGGGCGATATTTATATGTATCGCGAGTTGACAAATCAATGGATTATTGCTCAAGCAGCCGGTGACGTTACAGGTCCTTATGACTCATTAACAGTCGGCGCATGGTTGAACGTTCCTCTCGAAGGTCCTCCGGCAAACACAGGCGATATGTATTTCTATGATGATGGAATGTGGCATGCAAAACAAATTGCAACTGTCGGACCGATTGTTGGTAATGGTTTTGATAATGGTGTCGCAGTTAATCCATTGAAAATCGATGATAGCGGTGCTTTCCTTCCCGAAGGCAGTGGTTCAGTTCTTTGGTTCCAGGGTATGCCCGGTTCAGGTAACTGGGTTGCTAACAAGATTACACCTCAGAATTTAAATACAATCAATACGGTAGGTCTGGCCAGCGATGGTATGGCTCTTACTTGGAATGATTCTTATGGATTGATGGAATGGGCATATCCTTTTGCTCAGGTTTCAACTGACCAGATTACTATTACCGGTAACGGTACTCCTGCACAGCCAATTGCTCTTTTAAAAGTTTTCACAGACCAGAATCAGTTCACAACTAACGTTGGTACACCAACAAGTCCTTTGACAATCAAAGAGGGCGGTATTGGAACATGGGAAATTGAAAACGGAACAATCTTAACAGAAGATATAGCCAATGAACAGATAACAACACCGAAGATTGCAGACGATGCTGTAACAAGTGCAAAGATTCAGAATGAAACAATTGTTGCTGCTGATATTGCCACAGGTGCAGTAACAACAGAAGAAATCTTAAACGGTACAATCTTAACAGAAGATATAGCCGA
>DYLN01000228.1 GCA_020722085.1 Melioribacter roseus | reverse complement strand
TCATCACTTTCCTCCGTTTCGTGTGGATTGGAGCCCATTAAACTCCAAATCCACTCGAAACGTCGAGGAGGCAACTTTTGTTTGCCAGTTTTCCGAACCAACCTGTACCTGTGTGTTCAGTGTACTTACCAAAAAAACCATCTCTTTCTCGGGACTCGCCAACTTTGTTACCTTGAGCATTGGTGTGTTCTGTGTAGTGGCCAAAGAATCCATCCCGGTCTCTCGATTCTCCAAGTTTGGTTCCTGATGAGTCCGTATGTTCAGTGTAATTCCCGAAAAATCCTTCTCGTTCGCGTGACTCTCCAGTCTTATTGCCAGCAGTGTCGGTATGCTCAGTGTATTTGCCAAAGAAACCATCTCTTTCGCGAGACTCACCAATCTTGTTACCGTCGTCGTCGAAGTGTTCTGTGTATTTGCCAAAGAACCCTTCTCGTTCTCTTGATTCACCCATAGTTTCGACCTCCTGCGGAGCTGACGCCTAACGGTTAAGCTCACCTGCATTTTGGAGCGCCAGCGGAAAAATGTCAGGTGCAGCGCCTTGTTATAGTGCTACTTCTCTTTTTCTGCTAAAATTCTCTTTGCTTCTCTCAAATCAATTTTGGCGTGATGTCCATGTTTTCCTAAAAGGTGTAAAAGATTTGAGCCATTTAATAATGTCAACGGTTTTCCTTTTGCAAATTCATAAGCATCTGGACCATAATCTGCTGTTGAAACTAATATACCTTTTGTTGCACCTTCGTTGACTACAGTACCGTATAAATCCCTCACTGCAGAAACCCCTACAGTATTAGTATATCTTTTTGCTTGAATAACGATTTTACCTCCTCGAATAGGATCAGGATCAAATGCAATTGCATCAACACCACCATCTCTGCTTGCTTGAGTTACTTTAACTTCACCACCACTAGTTTGAAATTCTTTCTCAAACAATTCTCTAATTAGATGCTCAAAATCCTCCCAATCCATTGCTGCTAAATTGGTTGTATTATCAATTTGATTTGCAACAGTATAGCTTTCAACGAATCGTTTATCGACTCTACTGATTTGTAAAATTGGTTGTACGGGAGTTAAACTACTTAGTTTGCTACTTGCAACACCTTTCAAATTTTTAAAGCAAGTTTTGGGATCAACATTTGATAAATCAATTTCTATGAATTCGCTTTTCTTTATTTGTATGCTTAGAATACAATTATTTTCCTCCTTGCCGGTAGCTTTGTTAATTGCTTTCACCCAGCCATTAAAAGAAATAGCTTCGATTGCATTAGCAACATCTGCTTCGAATAATTCGTGAATTGTCCGAAGAGTTATTTTGTACATGGCCTCATCAAACATCTTATTTATTTGGGATTCCGAAATATAGGATTCTTTTAGCTCCTTCCTAGATGCTATATATTTTACTTCTTTTACTTTGGGAAAGCATTCTATTGCTGGTAATTCATATTCTAAAATTAATATTTTGTTATCAGGGTTATATTCCAATTCAAAGTTATTGGGGAAAGAATCTGGATATTCTGAATTATTCAAAACCATTTCACAGTATTCAATTATTGAATCGTTATTCTGGCTTAAATATAATTCTTTCATTTGATCTATTTTCGCATTAAAATCAGCTTGCTCCTGTAAGAAGTTATTCTTTCGCTTCTCCCATTCAACGACATCACTCTCCCATTTTTTCATTTCATCTTCGAAATCTTTATCCAACTGTTTATTGGACTTATCAATTGTGGATTTTTGTTTTTCCCATTCTGAAACAGCCGTTGAATATTTATTTTCAAATTCTTGAATTTTTCTTTCTTTTTTTGATTTAAATAATTTTTCAAAGAAAGTTAAAACAGGGGTAAATTCAGCGGATTGTTTTTCTGGTTTTGGTGGATATTCTTTTTTTCTTTTTTTAGTTGGTTTAACTGGTGATTTTTCTTGATAATTTCCTTTTTTCTTTAAGTTTTCCCAATCAACTCTATCGTCGATTGATAAAGTATGGGTGAGAAGGCTGTCAATTTGATTTAGGGATTTGACCGCTTCTTCTGTTCTCGAATTCGCTTCTTCAAGGTTAGATTCTTTTTCCGAAGCAACGCGGCGTTTTGATTCAATGCTTTCCCATTTCTCAGTCCATTTCTGTGCTTGTAAATTTGCTTTGTTTTCCAATATATCGGTTTCTGGTGCAGAAATTATTTTGTGCTCATTTAGTCCTTTATGATACATCTCAACTGTATATTTCAATATACGTGTTCCAGAAACATTCCAACAAGCTTGAGCTTGACCGATTTGGATTTGATCTTTGCTCATTTTAATCACCCCGCATTGTTTAAGCACTATAACCACTGATTAACTTGCCATTTTGCCCTGATAATGTGATAATAAACGGGTT
>DYLN01000073.1 GCA_020722085.1 Melioribacter roseus | reverse complement strand
TTTTAACGAATTTCTTTTAATGTGAGCCGTATCCCTAAATGTTTATTTTGGACAGATATGCTCTCTCCCCATTCTTAAGCATGGCACTTGAAAAGTTTTCATTGCAGGCATTATATAAAGAGTATTATAATTTTTGAAATTTGATAACGTTTCTTCATTAAATATAACATTATAAATTCCAACCTCTCATGCAATTTAACCGAGGTCATTTTTTCAAAGTAAATGAAAATTCGCTACCCTTCCCAATTTCGCTTTTAACTTCAACCTTAGATCCGTGTGCTTCAACGATATGCTTCACAATTGCCAGTCCCAAACCTGTTCCCCCTTGCGAACGTGATCTGTCTTTATCAACTCTGTAAAAACGCTCAAATATTCTTTCGAGTGAATCTTTAGCTATACCTATACCGGTATCTTTTACAATTATTCGTCCTTTTTTGTCTTCGTCAATTACCGAGATTTCTATCCTGCCGGTTTCAGTGTATCTGACTGCATTCATAATCAAATTTGTCATTACCTGCTTTAATTTATCCTTATCGCCGAATAACTGATAATTTTCAGGGACATCATTCAGCACTAATTCAAGGTTTTTCTTGACGGCATGCGGCTTTAATTCGTTAACAATTCCTTCGAGGTAATCTTTCACATTGAAATATCTGAAACTCATTTTCATCTGTCCGGATTCAATCATCGATATGTCAATCAAATCATTGAGAAGATTATTTAAATTAATCGTATGCTGGTTTGCTTTCTGAAGAAACTGCCGGTTTACTTTTTTGTCATTAATTGCTCCATTCAAAAGAGTTTCGATAAAGCCTTGAATCGCAAAAATCGGTGTTCGTAATTCGTGAGAAACATTGCCTAAAAATTCCGTCCTTACCTGCTCCAGTTTCTTCATATTGGCAATATCAACCTGCATCTTAAAAAACATTGATTTAATCTCGTCTTCAAGTACGGTAAGCTGGCTGCCCAATTTTATTTCTGCGGGTGAGGTAATTTTATTTTGTCTAATATTATTAATTACAGATTTGATTTTGTCTATTTCTGATTTTCTTTTTTTGCCGTACAAGTTCAGTATCAAAACATTAACCGCAGCAAATAAAAATAAGGCAAATACAGCATTTAAGTAGTGGTTAAAAGCAATTACTGTAAGAATAATAACTGCTGCTTCAGTAAGCAAAATTTCCGGCAGGTGATAAAGCGAATGAGAAATATTCCCTTTGAGATTATTAAATACTCTTGAAACGATAGCCGACACCTTTTATAGTTTCAATTAAATCAGAATATTTGCCAAGCTTCTCTCTGATTTTCCTAACATGGACGTCGATTGTTCTTTCAACTACAAAAACATCATTCCCCCATACATCTGAAAGAATTTTATCGCGGTTAAAAACTTTTCCGGGATTGGAAGCAAAATAAGCAAGCACTTCAAATTCTTTTTTAGGAAAAATAATTTGCTCGCCGTCCACTTTCACTATAAATTTTTCTTTATCAATTTCCAGAGGACCGATTGATACAACACTACTTCCGGGTGTTAATGATGTATCCAATTTTCTCAGATTCGATTTAACTCTGGCAATCAACTTTTTAGGTGAAATTGGTTTCTGAATGAAGTCATCAGCGCCTATGTTCAATCCGTGGATTTCATCTGTCTCCGATGATTTCGCTGTAAGAAAAATAATCGGTATATTTTTGTATTCGTCAATTTGTCTGATTTTTTCACAAACTTCGTAGCCGTTCATTTTAGGCATTAAAACATCCAGAATTATCAATTCTGGTTTTTCTTTTTGCAAAGCAGTCAATGCTGAAATTTTATCGAGAGCTTCTTTGCCGTCGTATGCTGGAATAACTTCAAAGCCTTCCTGTTCCAGGTTATAGGTAAGGAATTCGATAATATCTTTTTCGTCGTCTACTAATAAAATTTTTGTACTCATACTTATAAATAATTTATTTCTTGGTTTTTCTCTGCAGACTCATAAAGTAACTTCAATAATTTCATTCTCGAAAGAGAGTCTTTAACAGTTGAATAAACCGGATTGTTGCCCTTTATGGCACCAATAAAATGTTTTAATTCATTCTCGTATGATTTTTTAAAAAGGCTCTGAGAATTCAAAGTTTTTGCAGGGGTATAATCAATTTCTGCAGATTCAATTTGTCTGAATGCTTTAAAAGGATTTAACTGTGCAGAACCTTTTGTTCCATATACAGCAAAATTAAAACTCTCTGCTTCAGAACGAAGTGCCCAGCTAATTTCAAAAGTAATAACAGAAGAATTTCCCAATCTTATAAAACCCACAGCCGAATCTTCAACGTCGGTTGTATGGTGATGAAAAGATTGAACAGAAACGCTTTTTACAGGTTCAAAATTATTCAACCACATAGCCAAATCAATTAGTACAATTCCCAGATCGATTATTACTCCTCCGCCAGATTTACTTTTATTTATAAACCAATTTTGATCGCTGCTCTGCTTACGAAACCAGCCGCATTTGATGAAGAATAAATCACCGAGTTCACCGCTGTTTATCAAACTTTTCAAAAGCATGACATCGGGGCGGTAACGAAGATTCATACCAACCATAAAAATAAGATTGCTGCCTTCTACATTTCGGTAAATTATTTCAGCTTCTTCGAAATTACGTACCATCGGTTTTTCAACGAGAATGTGTTTTTTTGCTTTTATACATTCCTGAATAATTTCAAAATGAGTATCGGTTGGCGTTGCTATTATCACCGCATCAATCTCGCTGATGCCAAGCATTTCTCTGTAATCGACAAATCTTTTTTCGATGCCGAATTTATCAGAGATTGCATTTAACCGGCTCTTATTAATTTCCGAAACTGCAAGAATATTAACATCGCTAATTTTAGACAGAACAGGTAAATGAACAAGCTGCGCTATACCTCCTAATCCAATTATTGCTACATTCGTCCTAAGTGAACTCAAATGGATACCTCTTTGCGGAGTTTGCTGATGCGGCAAAATTTCTTGACTTTTTCAACAATGCCATCAGCATCAATTTCTAAAATTCTATGAAGCTGCTGCTGTGTGCCGTGATCGACAAACCTATCCGGCAGTCCGATTCTAAGAACATCGTTTTTATATTTTTTCTCGGCAAAATATTCCAGCACCCCGGTTCCAAAACCCCCGACAAGTGTGTTTTCTTCAAGAGTAATTACCTTTTCAAATTTGGCAGCAATTTCATCAAGTCTCTTTGTATCAAGAGGTTTTATAAATCTCATATTTATTACTTCACAGCTTATTCCATCAACCAATAATTTTTGAGATGCTTTCAGTGCATAATCCACCATGTTTCCAACAGCAAGCAGAGCAGCATCGTTGCCTTTAACCAAAAGTTCGCTTTCGCCAATTGTAATGTTCTCAAATTTCTCTTTCAGTCTTACCCCAAGTGCAGAACCTCTGGGATATCTGATCGCAATCGGACCCTTGCCGTAATTAACTGCCGTAAAGAGCATATCTCTTAATTCCGATTCATCTTTAGGAGACATTATTACCATTCCAGGAATCAATCTTAAATAAGTCAAATCGAATGCACCGTGATGAGTTGGACCGTCTGCACCGACCAATCCTGCTCTATCCAGGACAAACACAACGTGAAGTTTCTGAAGGGCAACGTCGTGAATTATCTGATCAAAAGCTCTTTGCAGAAATGTGGAATAAATTGCCGTAACCGGAATCATACCCTGAGTAGCCAATCCAGCCGAAAAAGTAACCGCATGCTCTTCTGCAATTCCAACATCAAAAAATCTTTCCGGAAACGCTGCCTGCAAATGATCTAATCCAGTTCCGTCTGGCATCGCTGCAGTAATACCGACTACTTTAGGGTTCATTTTGGCGATTTCAACAAGGGCTTCGCCAAAAATTTTTGTATACGATTTTGCAGCACCTTCTTTTTTATAAACCTTTCCAGTCAATTTATCGAAAGGAGTGGCTGCATGAAACTTTTGTTCGTGTCCTTCAGCAGGTTTGTAACCTTTGCCTTTTTCACTTATAGTATGAATAAGTATCGGACCCTGCATATCACGGACATGCTCAAATATTTTTATTAATTGGTTAAGATTGTGTCCGTTAACCGGTCCGAAATACCTAAAGCCAAGAGCCTCAAACAACATTCCCGGCGTAATAATTGATTTAATTCCGGTTTGCACTCTTGCTGCTACTTTTCTTATTCTATCGCCGAAATCATCAAGTTTGCCTGTTAAATCCCAGATAGCGCCTTTGAATTTATTGTATTCCGGATGAGTAATCATCTCGGTAAAATAATTTGAGAGTGCCCACTTATTTGGTGCTATTGACATTCGGTTATCGTTTAAGACAACAATTAAATTTGTTTTAATAAGACCTGAGTTGTTCATAGCTTCGTATGCCATGCCGCCTGTCATTGCACCATCTCCAATAACAGCAATTACTTTTCTATTTTCTTTTTTAAAATCTCTTGCGACAGCAATACCGAGAGCGGCCGAAATCGAGGTAGAAGCATGTCCTGCACCAAAAACATCATATTCACTTTCGGTTCTTTTCAAAAACCCGCTTAAACCGTTTAGTTGTCTGATTGTACGAAGCTGGTCTCTTCTTCCAGTTAAAATTTTATGTGGATAAGCCTGATGACCGGTATCCCAGATCAAAAGGTCTTCCGGTGTGTTAAAAACTTTGTGAAGTGCAACAGTCAATTCAACTGAGCCAAGTCCTCCTCCAAAATGACCGCCAATTTGCGAAATTACATCAACCATGTATTGACGAATCTCTGAACAGAGGGTTTTCAATTCCGGCAGTGTTAAATTTCTAATGTCAGCCGGTTTGTCTACTTTAAATAAAATTTTATAATCCGAATTTTCATCCATAACTAAAAAATCCCTTTGTCACTTTAATCTTCCCGAATGCTGTTTTCAACTTCTTTTTTCAGTTCGGTAATTTTTAATTCCGCTTCTTTCAATGTATCATAACAGTATTTAGCCAGTTTGATTCCTTCTTCATATAACTTAATGGATTCATCCAGACCAATATCTTCCTTATCCAATTGGTTTGAAATTTCCTCGAGTCTTTTTATCGATTGCTCGAAATTTTTGTCGTTCTTTTTAGCCATATTAAATTTTTATTTCACCGTCAAAGAATTTTATTGATACAGGAATTCCTTTAGAGAAGTTTTTTAACCTAGGAATGTATTTATCATTTTGCTTAATTAAAGTGAATCCGCGTTTAAGCGTTTTTTCCAAATTAAAACTTTCTATTTTATGAGCAAGAAGTGCCACTTTGTTACTTTCAAAATTAAATTTACTTTCTATACCGTTTTGAAAACGGTACAATAAGCTATCCAGAAATTGGATTTTATTTTTAATTAAATCTTGAGGAAGTCGAAATCCGTAAGATTTGATTAAATGTTCGATTTTATCCTTGTAATTAGAGGTAATCTCAAAAATTCTATTATTAATATAATATAAAAATTCATCAATAAAGGCAAAAAGCTGTTCGCTGTTCGGAGTTGCTAATTCCATCGCTGCGGAAGGAGTTGGAGCGCGTAAATCGGCAACAAAATCTGAAATTGTAAAATCAATCTCGTGACCGACACCGCTTATTATTGGAATTTTAGACGCAAAGATTTCGCGTGCTACAATCTCTTCATTGAAAGCCCACAAATCTTCCAGTGAACCACCTCCCCTTCCGACAATTATTACGTCAATATCGCCACGTTTGTTCAATAGTTTTATAGATGCAGCAATTTCGTTTGCAGCTCCTTCGCCTTGTACTTTACTTGCAGCAATAATCAATTCAACCAATGGATATCTTCTTTTTGCTATACTAATCATATCTCTGAAAGCTGCACCGTCAATTGCAGTTACAATGCCGATCTTTACAGGAAATTTTGGAATGGGCTTTTTGTACTTTTCATCAAATAAGCCTTCTTCGGCAAGCTTCCTTTTTAATTTTTCAAATGCTGCTTGAAGTTCGCCCTCTCCGGCAGGCTGCATGGAACGAACATCAATTTGATATGAACCACGCGGCGGATAAACAGTTAATTTCCCTTTTACGATAACTTTCATTCCATCTTGGGGAGTAAAAAATACATAATTGTTTAATCCCCGCCACATTGCACAGCTAATTTGTGCGTTGGCGTCTTTTAAAGTGAAATACCAATGCCCTGAAACATGAGCTTTAAAATTAGAAATCTCACCGACTACGAAAACCTCGTCAAAACTTTCTTCTAAAACTGTTTTAATTAAGCCGGTTAATTCACTTACAGAAAGTATGTTTTCTTCTTTACTCATTTTCTTTACGAAATATTAAACAATATTGATGGTGTCTGTTTCCTACCCATGCATTATAAATTCCAAGTGCAATAAGTTTTTTATCATCTTGCAACCAGATTTTTTCATCTTTCAAAACCCAGCTTTTAGATCCCCTTTCGGTCAATGATATTGCAGTATCGAATGCAAGGGGGTACAATTTCCCTTCTGAATAAACATTATTTGTTATAACAGTTAAATAGCCGCCTATTTTCATAACATCAAATACCTTATCAAAAATTAATGATTGAGCTTCAATAAAATCTTTATAATCGGAAATATTCCCGATATCTTTTTTTAGAGAAGAATATTCAGTATCAAGCCCTTTATCTTTTCTTTCTTTTTGCCTCATTGAATTTCGTTTCAATTGATTCCAGTATGGGGGAGAAGTAATTGTGTAATCAAATTTAATATTTTGCAAATCATTGTTTTTAAGCAACAGATCAAGTTTGTTTGAATCACCACAAATGGGAATCAATCTGGTGCTAAAATTATTTTTCTTAATTCTCCTTTTCGAGGTATTAAAATAATTTTTATTTAATTCTATACCGGCGGCATTTCTGCCTAATTTGCCGGCAGCCAACAATGTACTTCCCGTACCGAGAAAAGGATCGAATACCCAGCCGCCATTCTTTGTAAAAAAAGAGATGAATTCTTCAACAAGAGTTTCGGGAAATTTTGCCGGGTGGAGTATCTCGTCTTCTTTCCTTCTCGGCGGCTTGTGAATAAACCACGATTTAGTAAACTTAATCCACTCTTTGCCCGACAAATCATTCAGCTTGTTGTTCCAGTCAAACTTCTTTTTCTCATCATGAACAAGATGTTTTTCATGTTGATCTGTCATATAATTAAAAATTAATTGAAAAAAAGTTGGAATAAAGTCCTACTGCTGCTTCATGAAAATCCGTTCCGCTTCTGCCGGGTTGGAAGTTGTATCTGTATCTTATAAACAGAGTAAACACATTATAAATTCTTACAATGCCGACAGATACTTCCGGACTCAAACCGTTAAAACCGTTTAAGTCAGAGAAATAATTTATGCCGGCGGAAATATATTCCAGTTTAGGAATTTGAAACATCTGTTTATAACCAAATCTTATAAAATGCTGCCGTTTGCCTTTCGAAAATTCGTTGCTACGTGAAAAAACATACGAATACTCAACGCCGATATACCCGAAAGGATAATTATAGCCCGTAGAATAAAATGAGAAAATCGGAATTTCTTTTGTCAAACTGAAATAACCTTTTCCACCTTTTGATACATAAGTCGGCGAAGGCAATCCGAAAATTATCCCGCCAAAACAGCACACAGTTAAAATGCTTGGCTGCTCTTTGGGTTTAAGGATTGAACCTGAAGGAATTTTTACTTCATAATTTTCAGAATAAGTTACCATACCGTTTTTATCAGTTAATCTAATTTTGTACGGGATAGAAAGTGAATCGAAACTCAGATTTTCAAGATCAATTTTTACTTTATGGTTATCGGTAAATTCGGCGGACACAACAAATTCATATTTGTTATTGAGTACGACAACAGATTTACAACTGTCGCTTGTAAAAAATGAGAGTACAAATAGATGCGGTATTTCCGGAGTGACATAAGAATCGATTAAATAAACTTCAATATTATTTTTTAATGAATCTGACTGTGCAGTAATCAAGTGAGAAAAGAAAAATAAAAAGATAGAAACAATTTTTTTTCTTGTCATTTAATTTGATTCGGAAAAATTGATGAAGTCTCTTCTCCAAAATACGATTAAATGCCCTCAATACAAAAAATGTTTTTGTGTATATTTGTTCCTAAAATAAAAGTGTAAAATGTGAACATACTAATATCGAACGACGACGGAATCGATTCCCGCGGCATTGCATCTTTAGCCGCAACTTTGAAAGAAATTGGTAATGTAACTGTAGTTGCGCCAAGAACGGAGCAAAGCGCAGTTGGACACGCAATCACAATGAAAATTCCGTTACGTGTGACTGAATATTATAAGGACAGCACTTTTTTCGGCTATGCCATTGACGGGACTCCGGCGGACTGTATTAAAATCGGCATTCGAAATATTATGAAGAAACCGCCGGATATTGTTTTCTCCGGCATAAACCATGGCTCCAATACGGCTATTAATATAATTTACTCCGGGACAGTCTCCGCAGCGCGTGAAGCTGCTATAATGGATATTCCCGCAATTGCAATTTCCGTTGCAAACCATGAAGCAAAACATTTCGAATATGCAAATAAAATTGCTAAAGAATTAGCATATCTGGTTGTGCGAAATAATTTGCAAAAAGGTACTTTGCTAAACGTTAATGTGCCGGATCTTCCTGAAGAAGAAATAAGAGGGGTCTTATTAACCCAACAGGGAAAATCCAAATGGGATGATATTTACGAAGAAAGAGAAGACCCTTACGGTAAAAAATATTATTGGTTGACCGGCGACTTGGTTGAGGTTGACAACGATTTGATTACCGACCACTTCGCAATTAAAAATAAATATGCCACTATTACACCAATACATTTTGATTTGACCGATTATAAAACTTTTGAGACAATGAAAAGCTGGAATATTCCCGAATATTTCAAAAACTCGAACAAACATGTCAAATAAATTTTTCGAATGACCCGCTTACAAACTTTCAACATATCATTTAACGGCAGTCTTTTCCTAGCTTTTCTCGGCATAATTTTTTTGGCTTTTCTTATATATTTTTCGTACAAAACTACAATCCCGCCGCTCCCGAAGCTGCTGAAAATTGTTTTGATTGTTCTCCGGCTGCTCGCATTAATTTTGATTCTGCTTTTGATTTTCGAGCCGCAGGTTAAGTTAAAGTATGTTGATAAACTTGAACCAAAAGCTGCTTTGTTTATTGATAATTCAAAATCAATTTCGTTCAAGGATAGTCTGCAAAGGGTAAATGAAATTAAAAAATTGTCGAGTGAATTTTCCGATAAACTGGGGAATAAACTAGATATTTATTCTTTCGGAAGCAGACCGGAAAAAGTTAATCCCGACAGCATTGCCTATTTAAAATTTACGGAACCCGAGACGAATTTTTCTTCAATCATGTCATTTTTAAAAGAGTCCGATCACAAAATGACAAATTCTCGTCAAAACTATTCCTCTATTGTTATTGTAAGCGACGGAATAATGACTGGCGGCTCGGACCCAACTTATTCAGCACAAAAATTAGGTATTCCCATTTTCACCGCTGCTGTTGGCGATTCGTCAATTCAAAAAGACGCCGCTGTTAAAAATGTTTTGTTCAATCAGTTCATCTATGCAAATAGAACAACAACAATTGAGGCTGTAATAATTAACAACGGATTCGAATCGAAAAATGCAAAAGTAATTTTGTACGAAAACAACGTTCCTATTGAAACAAAAGAAATTGTTTTTAACGATAACGGTGTAAACAAAGTTAAATTTGATTACACACCAAAAAATGCAGGCGAAAAGAAATTATCTGTTGTTGTGCAGAATATGCCGGATGAAGCAACAACGGAGAATAACAAGCATATTTTTTATGCCAAGGTATTAAACGACAAGCTAAAAATTTTAATAGCAGCGGGATCACCTTCGGCGGATGTTTCAATTATTCATCAAAGCTTAAGTTCTGACGAGAATTTAACCGTAAAATCTTATGTGGAAATATCACCCGGCAAATTTTTAATTAATCCTCAAAACTCATTTCCCGATGACAGCGCAGATGTTGTTATTTTAGTAAACTTCCCCGATGAAAATTCATCTTCACAGTTCATTACACAAATAACCAGTCTTATTCAAAATAAAAATAAACCTTATTTTATTGTTGTAACTGCTCAAACAAGCATTCGGCGGTTAAAAGAATTAGAAGGGGTTCTGCCTTTTAGAATAGGAAGAATCTCAAGCGAGACATCTAATGTTCAGCCGGCTATTAACGAACCTAATTTTGGAATGATTTTTTCAAAAGATGAGAACATAAGTCAATGGGATAACCTCCCTCCGGTTCTAAAAAACAATTCTGAGTTTATTCCCAAACCCGGTACGATTGAGCTTGCATCTGCAAAAGTGAATAATGTGCCGTTGAATGCACCCTTAATTACGGCAAGAAATATCGGAGCTCAAAAATCAATTGCAGTGTTAGCTGGCAATATCTGGAAATGGAAATTATTAACTGCTGATAAAGGACTGCTGCTTTTTGATAATTTTATAAACTCATCTGTAAAGTGGCTGTACAACCAAAACAAGCAAAAGCAATTGATCATCCGTACATCCAAAAAAAATTATTCAATTGGGGAAAGTGTAGATTTCACAGCCGAAGTTTACGACCAGACTTTTTCGCCGGTAGAAAATGCCGAAGTAAAAGTATACTTATTGAAAAAAGATTCGGCAGCAAAATCCGGCGGAAATACTCGGGAAATAATTCCCTATAATTCAGGTATTGGAATATATTCTGGCAGCTTCACGGCAGATAATCCCGGCGATTATGAATTTACGGCCACGGCTAATTACAACAATGTTCGTCTTACAAGCGATACGGAGAAATTCAATATTGGAGAAGTCGAAATAGAAAAACTAAACACCAGAAGAAACGATAATTTTTTAAAAGCTTTAGCCCGTGAAACTTGGGGAAAATACTTTAACATTACCAAAGTAGATAGTTTAATTGAAGAAGTCGGCAGTATAAATTCGAATTACACAAAAGACAAAGTATCCTCTGTAGAAATAGTTTTATGGTCAAATAAATGGATTTTGTTTTTAGTTATTCTTTTATTTGCAATAGAATGGTTTTTGAGAAAGAGAGCAGGAATGATCTAACAAATAAAAGGTAATAAATGAACTTCATCGAATTTTCAGAAAATGATCTTGTCCACGTTAACTCAATTGACTACCAGCATAAAAAATTTGTTGAGATACTTAACAAATTATTTTATTCATTTAATGAGAAAGATAAAGAAAAAATCATAACCTACTTAGATGAACTGATTGAACATCTTGAAATTCACTTCGAGAATGAAGAAAATTTGATGAAAATGTATAACTATCCTGGCTACATTTCTCACAAACTTGAACACGACCGTATTTACAAAAAAATATTAAGCACAGCCGAAAAGAATAAATCCGGCGAGCTTGATTTGTCAGTTGACGATTTGAATTCCCTGAAAAGATGGTTTTACAACCATCTGGATTTAAACGACAAAAAGTGCGGCGAATATTTAGCAGAAAAAGGTATTAGTTAAACCCAACTCAAAAAGATTCCATGCAGATAACGAAAGAATTGTACGATTTTTTTCTGCCGCGATTTTGTTCGTCGTGCAATCTAAAACTTACTATTGAAGAAAATATTCTGTGTACCGTTTGTTTTTCCACATTAAAGCATGTCCCGGATTCACTATTAAAAAGTGAATTCCAAAAAAAATTTGAAGCCGAAAAAATAATTACCGATTTCGCTTCCCTTTTTTTATTTGAAAGCGATGGGGCACTTCAAAAAGTAATTCACGAGTTAAAGTATTCGAAAAAATTTTCACTTGGAATTTATTTGGGTAAACTTATCGCAGAAAATCTAAAACATAAACTTTTGTCGTACAAACCAAATTTAATTTTGCCGGTTCCAATTCATAAACTAAGGAAAGCAGAACGCGGTTATAATCAATCTTATTACATTGCCAAGGGAATCGGGAAGAGATTAAATATAGAGGTTAAAACAAATTTACTTAAAAGGGAAAGATATACTAAAACACAAACAGCCTTAAATTTTGCAGAGAGAAAAAGCAACGTATCAAATGCCTTTGCTCTCAAGAAGAATGGAATTATTGCCGGCAAAAGAATTCTAATTGTGGATGACGTAATTACAACAGGTGCCACCGTAACAGAGTGCGGAAAAGAATTGCTGAAAGCAGGTGCAGAAAAAGTATTTGCCGTTTCAGTCGGACTCGCCTAACAATTTACATCCTTTCGGGCGCAGAAACTCCAAGAATAGACAGCCCGTTTCTCAGAACAATTTTCACTGCTTCAATTAATGCTAATCTTGCTTCGGCAAGTTTTTTTTCGCTGCCAATTATCCTGCATTCGGTGTAAAATTTATGAAACAGTGCGGCAAGGCTTTCCAGGTAATTTGCAATTCTGTGTGGTTCAAATAATTCTGTGCTGTAAAGAATTTCATCAGGAAATTCATACAATTTCTTCAAAAGATTTTGCTCTTCATCTTTTTGAAGCAGTTTAAGATTTTCAAGCGAGCTTTTAAGATTTTGCTCTTCCGCCATACGAATAATTGAACAAATTCTGGCATGGGCATATTGAAGGTAAAAAACCGGATTTTCGTCCGACTGTTTTTTTGCAACGTCAAGATCAAAATTCAGGTGGCTTGAAATACTTCTCATGTTGAAAAAGTAACGCACTACATCGGAACCGGTTTCGTCAATCAACTCATCAAGTGTTACATAGTTTGCCTTTCGTGTCGACATTTTTACAACTTCACCGCCGCTCATTATCGTAACAAACTGATGTATCAGCACTTTTATTTTTTCCGTATCATAGCCAAGTACACGAATTCCGGCTAACACGTCGGGGTAAGTAGCATTATGATCGGAACCGAATAAGTCAACAATCAAATCATAACCTCTTTCAAATTTGGTTATGTGATAAGCAATATCCGGCAGCCGGTATGTCGGTTCGCCCGAAGATTTTACAATTACTTTATCCTGCTCATTACCCAATTCGGTGAGTTTCAACCAAACAGCTCCTTCTTTTTCATAAGAAAGATTTTTTGTTTTATATAACTCTAATAATTTATTAATCTTACCGTCTTCATAAAGGCTGTGCTCGTTATAAAAGATATTCATCTCAATGCCGATATTTTTCATCGTCTTTTTAATATCGTCGAATATCTCTTTTTCAGCCCGCTGTTTGAAAATTCCATCTTCCGGTTCATTTTTGTATTTATCGCCGCTTTCTTCAAAAATTTTACGCGCAATATCTTTAATATATTCTCCTTGATAATAATCCTGAGGGAACTCTATATTTTCGCCAAGAATTTCGAGATAACGCAGACGAACCGAATCACCCAGCACACGCATTTGTCTGCCCGCATTATTGAAATAGTACTCCCTGTCAACATTGTAGCCGATCCATTCAAGCATATTTGCAATTGTATCTCCGACTACGGCATTTCTTCCGTGACCGACAGTCAACGGTCCTGTAGGGTTTGCCGAGACAAATTCTACGTTTGCTCTTTTACCGGCAAATTTAGATGATTTTCCGAAGTTTTTTCCCTGTGAATGTATTTCGGCAACTATCTTTGTAACAAAATTCTTACTAAAATAAAAATTAATGAAGCCTGGTCCGGCAATTTCAATTTTTTCTATTTTTGATTTATCGTACTGAAGATGAGAAACAATTTCATTGGCAATTTCAATTGGTTTTCTTTTCAATGCTCTTGCCAGCATCATTGCTGCATTCGTAGAATAATCTCCGTGATTAGATTGAGCTGGGACAGTAAATATTAAATCCGTCTCTTTTAAATAGGTCAGTTTATATGACAATTCATCAAATATTTCGAGTAAGTATTTCTTCAAAAAACTCCTTTAATTCCCATTGAACAAATTAAATTTTTCTACTTTTTTCTAACTAATTTTTTTCCAGTTGAAGTGCCGACTAATTGGTGTTGATCTTCACTGTCAACTAAAATTTGCGGTGCGTCACCCCAGAGTCTTTCTAAATTATAATAGAGCCTCGATTCAACTTTGAATATGTGAACAACTACATCAAAATAATCGAGCAAAATCCAGTTTAATGCTTCATAACCTTCTTTATGAAAGCTCTTAATACCCTGTTCGCTCAATTTTTTATCTATTTCATCTGCGATTGCTTTTACCTGCCTATCCGAATCTGCAGAACAGATTACGAAATAGTCGGCAATAGACGACAGCTTCCTGAGATCGAGAATTTTAATGTCGTAGCCTTTCTTTGATTTAATTAAATCAGTAATAATGTAACAAAATTTTAATGGTTCCAAATTTGCCTCACTTTAGGGGATTCAAATTATAATAATCTCTGCCAATTATAACCGAGACATCCAAGAAATAATCTTTATTAAGCTGCTGAATTACATTTTCATTTTTTATTCCAAGAGACTTGGCAACTTTATAAGCGTTTGCCATATTTCCAATTCTATCAATTACCATTGAATTAGTAACATCAAAAGAGATATAATTGCTAACATTTACCACATCGAAATTATTGTCTCTTAAATAATCTGTAAACCTGTCGGCAGCTCCGCTGACGCCACATCCGTTTAAGACCTCAACCTGAATAATATCAGAAGGTACCTGCTCGGTTAAAGCACTCGAATAATTTTTGTTTACACCGTGCAATTTAACGTATAAGGAAAAAGACATATAAATAATTACAGTTATCAGCAAAAAAATAGCAATGTTCAGTAACAAGTTTATCGTTGAAGTTTTAAGGTCAACCTGGTTTGCTTTTTTATTTTTTTGAAGTGAGTTGTCCAAAACTTTATCAGCCGACTAATAAAAAAATAACCGGGCAAAACCCGGTCATTTAAATTACAGAATTTCTACAATTATTTCTCGTTAGGCGAGCCGCTGAAAAAATTATTTCTGAAAAATGGATCATAACTGTAATAAGGGTTATAGTAACCGAAAGGAAGCTGATTATATTCAACAGTAATCGACATATTTTTCATCGGCATATAATTTAGAGCAGCACGGCTCAGATAAATTCCGTTTATCTGTTTTGAAAATTGTGTACCGAAAGTATTATACGGAGAATTTACTATACTGATATCTGCCTGTACATTAAGTTTATCGTTAAACTTATAAAACATGCTGTTCGTATATGTGCTCAAAGCCAATCCGCCGCTGCCGAAAGCAGAGTATGATAAGTTAAATGAATGATGCATCTGAAAATTCGCTGGATTAAACCATCCGAATAATAAACCAGATGAGCTGTTGTTAAGCACGCTCGATTTTATATCGGGAGATACAGTAGGATCATTTTTAAATTGTGCATTTGTTATCGAAACACTGAAAACTAATAATGCTGAAATAATTAATAACTTTTTCATTTCTCCGACCCTTGAAAAATATCTTTTTTACAAACACAGTTGGATGTTTGTTTCAAATTTTTCTAACAGCATTTTAAAACTAAATCACTATTAAATCAAGTCATTTCTGTAAGTATTCAGTCGGCAACTTTTACAATCATCTCTACTTCAACAGGAGAATTCATCGGCAATTCACTAACACCAACCGCACTTCTGGCATGTTTTCCGTTTTCACCGAAAAGATTCCCCAAAAATTCGGAAGCACCATTGGCAACCTTCGGTTGTCCTGTATAACCTACAGTAGAGCTGACAAAAACAGTAACTTTTACTATTGTTTCAATTTTATCAAGATTTCCAATTACCGATTTAATAGCAGCCAAACAATTTAATGCGCCCAGTTTCGCACACTCAACAGCATTTTCCTCTGTGACTTCGTAACCTACTTTTCCAGTGTGAAGCAGTTTTCCGTTTTTTAAAGGCAATTGCCCGGCAGTGTAAACGAGATTATCAATTCGTTTGGCAGGTATATATGCGGCTAGAGGTTTAGGCGGTTCCTGTATTTCTATCCCCAGTTCTTTCAGTTTTTCTTCTATCATATTATTCCCACAAAATAACCTTGCAAATATATAAAAATATGTTTCTTATTTTTCTACTTATTTTTTGCAGTACTGTCCAAATTATTTTTTATAACGGGGAATCGATTTGAAAACAATTCATT
>DYLN01000227.1 GCA_020722085.1 Melioribacter roseus | reverse complement strand
GGAACAGCTGATATCTTTCAGAGATTTTGTTAGGCAGTTCTTTGTTCAAAGCACGATTATTTCTAGTTTTTTTCGAAGATAGATTGTAAGATTGTCCGATGTAATTTCTCAGGTGTTATATAAGGACTTCCAGCATTAAATCGTGGTAATTGATAAGGATTACTTTTTTTTGTTACCATACCTGGTTCGATTGTAAATGCTAACTTAAAGCCTGTCTTTTTAAGTATCGATTTAGTTGTTTTGTTATATTTACCAAATGGATAGGCAAGAGCATATATTCTACTCCCTGTTAATTTCTCTAAAGTTACTTTACTTAACCAAAAATCATTATAAAGGCGAGCCTCATACTCTTTTTCGGTTTCTACTCTGCCATTAACAGCAATCTTACTGATTAGGTATGGTACTTGCTCTTTACCAGTTTGCCATTTCTTATGTTGGGAGTAAGTGTGGCTTTGAATATTTACTAATCGATTTTTTGCTAAATTTTTAATCTCTTTCGAGCTAAAACGCGGAATCTTGCCATTGAGAACCACAATGTGAAACAAAACTGAAGGGATATGATGCTCAGCCAAAATTGGCAACGCATATTTCTCATAGCTTTTATAGCCATCATCAAAAGTTATTAAGATACTATTAACTGGAATAGTTCCTTCATGGTACAAAAAATTTTCCAATTCATTAAGTGTGATAAAATTATAATTAAGTTCCTTTAAGTAGGCAATTTGCTTTTGAAATAATTGTGGTGTAATTGTAACATCGCTTTTAAATTCAGGATCAATATGATGATACATCAAAACAGCAACTTGATTTTGATAATAAATAGGTTTTTTATCTTCCAAATTCTGATTTTCCCCCAAAATACCGTTTTCTTCCATATAATAGGCGAAAACAGGGGTTATTAAGCTGTTGAACAAGAAGATTACTGTAAAAATAAATAAGATTAACTTACGATTATCGAACAAAATTTTCCCTCATCCCATCTTTTTATCTCTATCTCTAATTATGATAAACTATCGGTTGCCACTTTGCCAATGGTTATTTTACTAAAAAAAAACACTTGTGGTAATTAACCAGAAGTGTTTTTTGGCAAGGTTCGAATAATCTCGCTTTGCTATTTTCTATTTATTTCAGATAATTATCATTAATTTGTTGATCTAAACGGAGAAACATATTCCCGGTATTTGTTCCACTTCCTGCTGTGCTTGTACCTGTTCCGGTACCGCCGCCATTGCCCATACCTGTACCAGTACCTGTACCTGTCTGTGAAGGTGTCCCAAGCGAAGCTTGTTTCTCCTTAATCATCGCTAATTGTTCTTTTGTAAGAAGTGAATTAGCTTTTTGTAACATTTCTTTGGCCAGCTCTTCTGTTAGTGGCATCCCTGCTACTACGGGATTAATTATTTTTAATAATTCTGTAGCCTCTTCTTTTGTTAAACCTAATCCACCTGGTGTTTCTCTTTCGATCCGGCTTATTGTGGCAAAGAACTTAGTAGCATCAGTAAGCGGGTCAGTAGAAGAAGTACAACCGATTAGAGATGTTGTTAAAATTGTAATCAACATTATCACACCTGCAATTTTTTTCATTTAGTTTTTCCCCTTTCTCATAATTTAGATAATCATTTACTTAAGCTCAATTTACTAATTTTTTATCATAATCTTTCGAAGAAATTGTTAAGAAAATGTTAAGATTAATTAGCTACTCATGCCGTAAGGCAACGATCGGATCGAGCTTAGATGCTTTCATGGCTGGATAGATCCCAAAAAAGATCCCAATTAAGAGCGAAAACGAGAATGAGATAGCAATCGACCATAAAGAGATTACCGTTTCCCAACCAAGTGCTTGGGAGACTAATTTGGCTCCGACGATTCCAACTACGATACCAAGGATTCCGCCTGTTATACTCAAAATAATCGATTCAACTAAAAACTGTGATAAGATATCTCTCCGTTTTGCCCCGATTGCTTTTCTAATTCCAATCTCCCTTGTCCGTTCGGTTACCGATACTAACATAATATTCATAATCCCAATACCACCAACTAACAAGGAGATCCCGGCAATTGCACCCAACATTAAAGTTAAAGTCTGCGTTAAAGAACTCATCGTTCCTAACAATTGATCCTGACTGGTAATCCGCACCAAGTCTGTTTTGCCAAATTTGGCAGCAAAGAGGTTGGTAATTTCAGTAACTGCTTCCTGCGCCCGCTCAGAAGAGACAGCCTGCACGTAGATCGTATTTAACTTGGTAGTACCAAGAAGTCTTTCGGCGGAAGTAATCGGGATATATACGTTAATATCTAAATTTTGCCCCAGAACTTCCCCTTTTGGCTCCATCACCCCAACGACTGAATAGCGCTGTCCATTAATTGTTATTGTTTCACCAATGGGGTTTGTA
>DYLN01000226.1 GCA_020722085.1 Melioribacter roseus | reverse complement strand
TATTGTTATTTGCTTTGCAATTAAAACCTGCATCCATAGCAGTCGCAATTACATCTGGCTATCCAATAATTACACTTATTTTTTCAATTTTGTCAGGAATGGAGAGTTTTAGCTGGCAGAAATTGATAGGTGTTCTCTTTGTCTGTTTGGGGTTGATCATTTTACAATTTGATTAGACATAAGAAACTTTTCACAAAAACTAATTTGAGATTACGAGAAAATAAATGTCAACTATAACTCTATTATTTCCTTTTGATCATGGGCATAGTTATTTGTTGCCACCAGAGACAGATTGGAAAAAAATTATTACATCTTCATCGTCAATGCCGAATGGTGATGTATGGTTAGCATTTTCCGATGTTTTTACATTACGCGCGCCTCTTGGATCACCTTTATGTCTAAAACTTAATCCATATGAAAACGATATTGCTACAGCAATAAAGTCGCTTCCTTTTTGCAAAGATCCCTTTGATGCAAGCGTTATATTTTACCCAACAGGGATTGGGTTGCTTGTAATACGGGCACAAGTTTCTGTTTCTTCTATTAAACAACGCGAAGATGATTTTCGGAACTGGGAAGAAAAAGCCTATAATGGCCTTTTTGAATCTGTAGCTCAGCGGTCTTCGCTCACATATAGAAAATTGATACAAAAATATAAGATACCTGAAATTCATGAAGTTGATCGTTCTTATATACCAATCGGCTTTCCTTGGATTTATGCAATTTTTTTTGATAATTTACGTTCAGGTAAAATTAATGATGTATTAGCTAAAAGCGACATAGATTGGTTTAGAGCAAATGTTTATATTTCTCCAACTGTTGACAAAGCAAGAATAGAGAAAGTTTTTATAACTGCTAGTGCCGTCTGGCAGATGTTACATATTACAGATATTTTATTAGACAAAGTACTTTATGATTTACTCTACAAACAACAAGCAAAAGGACATTTTCATTCTGCTAATTTTAAATCATCAGAAGATTTCCGTATTTTCCGTGGATTTTGCGCTCGAATTATCGATAGTTGCAATACAATGCGTTGGACAATCTTAGAAGATGAAATAAAAATTTTAAATCAAATACACTCTGTTTGGAAGACAGAAATGTGGCAAAAGTCTGTAGGTAGTAAAACTGACCTTCTCGCATTGTTATATGAACAAAATCAAGAAGGACGTACCGAACGACGAAATTTTTGGTTTACTGTGATTGCTTTTATATTAACTATTGTTTCAACAATCAGCGCTGCTCTAGATATTGCAACATACTGGTCATCGCTTACATCTTTCTTTACTGGTATTGGTTTATCGCTGACATCTCTCATTGTTTTACTTATTCCGAACAGTTCGTTATCTTCAATTGCTTTGATGACTACTGTAATTGTCGTTGTTTCGACATTAGCGTTTTGGTTTATTCAGTATCGAAGAAAACCTTGATATTATTTTCAAGCCATACAATGCTATTTATATGCAATTTAATCCGATTTTGAAGAGTAAGCGCAGGAGATGCCTCAAGCGTAAAACAGTAATCACAACCAAGTCGACGTATATAAATTTCGCTTGCTGTTTCCCAACTGGCAAAATCCGACCAAGTTTCTATCTGAATATCTAAACTGGATGCAAGTTGTTGCGTCCAAGAATGCTTATCATTTATAAATTGATATATATAGGAAAAATTAAGATCTGAGTCTTCGTGTAAATCAAGGAAAAAATAAGGCTTTGTAATTTTCAAACTTGTCATAATTTCTTTTAGAAAATTTGGTGCATTTTCATTAAAAGACCGATTTAAATCTATGTTGTGCCATTCACGTTGTTTTTTGTTCCACCCATCATCATTAATAAGGGGTGCAATCCATAATTTACTAGGCGGTTTGTAATTATCCGACAAATTTTCTAACCATTCGAGAATGGCTAAGGGACCGCTAACCTCGTCACCATGCAAACCACTCATAATTGCAAAACTGGGTCCTGTTCCGAATTGAGCAATATAACCTCCATTAGAAAGATATGTTAGAGTAGCCCTCTGCCGAAGAGCTGCCTGCTTAAATCGAACGTAATATTTTTGAAAAGATAATGAATTCATGTTCTATTTGGACTTTTGACAAAGTGAAAGGTTGTAAAAAAGTTAGAACTGCATAACAATTGGGGGTTGTGGATAACCAACTGAAGCAGTTCCGTTCTGAAGTTTACCAGAACTTTAACGTAACGGTTGTGCAACCAGTGGCAGAATCGTAAAAAATGCGGTTTTTTGACAACTTTTTGCTCTCAAAATCAGAAAAATTCGGTTAAAAAGCCTATCGGGTAGGTTTAGTCTTGCTCTACATTGCAAAATCTTCAAAAACTAAAAACGTCCTACCGAGATATGGAAAAAACGGCGAAAATTGTCGGTTCAATTCTGTATATAGTGGATTGAAAATTGTGACACCTGTCACATCGGGAGGTAAAATACCCGAAAGGAGA
>DYLN01000072.1 GCA_020722085.1 Melioribacter roseus | reverse complement strand
TTCCACTAATTATTTACGAATTTATTGTTGAATAATTACTTTTTAGTCACCCTGACAAGTTTCGAATCCTATTGCGTAATTTGGGTTGAATTTCGTTTCGGCTCTTTTTATTTGCGTTTTTATATCCGCAGTATTCATTAAAGGTGATATTGAGGAAAAGTTATGAAAATAAAGCCGGGAATTTCCATTACATTTTTCCTTGCTCTTGTGTCTTTTTTTCTTTTTGTTAACAATGTTAATGATGATATTTCAAAAACTAAAAAAGGAAGTATTATGTTTGCAGCGAATTTTAATATGTTAGATTCTATAAAAGATAATACAGTTGCAGAATATGTTAAGGGACAGCTTGCAAAAGGGAAAAAACCAAACCGGCTGATAACGGAAAAAAGTCCCTATTTGCTTCTTCACGCTTTTAATCCGGTTGATTGGTATCCGTGGAGCGAAGAAGCATTTGAAAAAGCACGCAAAGAAGATAAACCGATTTTTCTTTCAGTCGGTTATTCAACTTGTTATTGGTGTCACGTTATGGAAAGAGAAGTTTTTGAGAACGACAGCATCGCCGCTTTGATGAACAAATATGTCGTTGCAATAAAAGTTGACCGAGAAGAAAGACCTGATGTTGACAGAGTTTATATGAATGCACTTCAAGCAATGACCGGCAGCGGTGGCTGGCCTATGTCTATGTTTTTAACGCTGGATTTAAAACCATTTTACGGAGCTACCTACATTCCGCCGCAGCCGCAATACGGAAGACCGGGATTTGTCGAGTTAATAAATGCTATCCACGAAGCCTGGCAGACAAAAAGAAATGAGATAATTGAAAGCAGCTCAAAGATTACGGAATATATTAAAAATCTTTCACTTCCTGCTACTTCAGTTAATATCGGGTTGGATGAACTTACAAAAGGTTATCAATCATTCGAAGTAAGTTACGATGAAAAAAACGGCGGCTTTGGAAAAGCACCTAAATTCCCGCGTCCAGTTACTCTTAATTTTTTGCTCAGATATTATGCAAGAACCGGCAGCAAAAAAGCATTAGATATGTCTTTGACCACATTAAAGAAAATGGCAGAAGGCGGAATGTATGATCAGATTGGCGGCGGCTTTCATCGTTACTCAACAGATGAAAAATGGCACGTACCACATTTTGAAAAAATGCTTTACGACCAAGCACTGCTTGTAATTTCTTATCTCGAAGCATATCAAATTACGCACGATAAATTTTATGCTGATATCGCAAAGGATATTCTTGCTTTTGTTAAAAGAGAGATGACTGACGCAGACGGCGGATTTTATTCTGCCCAAGATGCAGAAAGCGCTATTGATCCAAAACATTTGGAGAAGAAAAATAAACTATCCGCCGAAATATTAGTAAAGGCAGAAGGGGCTTACTACGTTTGGAGTAAAAATGAAATTGATAAAATTCTTGATAAGGAAGAAGCTAATGTATTTGATTACTATTATGGAGTAAAAGAAAATGGAAATGTGAATCCGTCTTCCGATCCGCGTGGTGAATTTGCCGGTAAAAATATTTTATTCATCGCGCATTCTCTAAAAGAAGCCGCAGCTAAGTTTAATCTTTCTGACTTGTCCCTTCGAGAAGAGAAAATTTCTTCTTCAAAGGAGTCCCTACGGACAATTCTTTCCGAAGCAAAGAAAAAAATATTTGCTGCGAGAGAGAAACGACCAAAACCAAATCTCGATGATAAGATTTTAACTTCGTGGAATGGATTGATGATTTCTGCTTACTCCCGAGCTTATGAAATTCTTAATGACTCCCAATATCTTCTAACAGCAGTAAATGCTGCAAAATTTATTTTAAGAAATTTGTATGATTCAAAAAATCAGAAACTGTATCACCGTTACAGGGACGGCGAAGCAAAATTCATGGGCAGTCTGGAAGATTATGCGTTCTTCGTACAGGGACTTTTGGATCTGTATGAAGCATCTTTAAATATTGATTGGCTGGAAAAAGCAATTGAATTAACAAAACAGCAAATCAATTTGTTTTATGATAGCCCGCTCCGACAGCGAAGCGAGGCAAGCCCGCTCCGACTCGCTGAAGACGAGGCGAGAAAGAACGGCGGATTTTTTGATGTAAGTGAAACGGATTCTACAATTATTATTCGCACAAAAGATTTTTATGACGGCGCTGAACCGAGCGGCAATTCGATTGCAATTTTAAATTTGCTCCGGCTCTCGCAAACGACGGATAATAAACAATGGAGAGAGATTGCTGAAAAATCCTTGGCTTATTTCGGCGAACAGATAAAACAATCCCCGTATGCAATGCCGCAGTTTTTAACCGCGGTTGATTTCAGCCTATCAAAACCAAAACAGATAATTATTGCCGGCACAGCAAACGATCCGCACACAAAAGAATTGTTGAAAGAAGTTCATTCCCGCTTCATCCCCAATAAAATAATAATGTTAGCTGATGGAAAAAAAGGACAAAAAATTCTTGCTTCCTATATTCCTTTTATTGAAAGCATAAAAAAGATTGATGGAAAATCTACAGCGTATATCTGTGAAAACTACGCGTGCAAGCTCCCAACGTCTGATACAAAAGTTGCCGCAGAATTGCTCGATGAAAAATAAATATCAAATCATGGGCTTCTTCAAGTGCGTCAAAATGGAAGCCATATTATAATGCAAAAGCACACCGAAACTTCTACAATTACTATTTCTGTACCAAACCATTTTGAATTAAGAACAGGCTCACTCCTTTCGATTATTCGACAATCTACTTTAGAAAGGAAACTTTTCGAATCATAATATTTTTTGCTTAGTTTGTTTCGTATTCAGCTTCCGGTAATTTTCAACAATTGTCATTTAGCTGACAGTTCTTCTCTAAACCACATCATAAATTTGCTTCAGAAATTTTCAATAACAAACAAAAGGAAAAATACTATGGGAAAGAATATAGGTAAAGCAGCCGCTGCCGGTTTACTCGGCACATTTGTAATGACAATTGTAATGCTGATGGCACCATTAATGGGTATGCCGCCGATGCCGATAGGTAAAATGCTTGCCGGTTTTATGGGAATTCCCGAGGTGCTTGGATGGATCGCCCATTTCATGATCGGCACAGTTCTCGCAATAATCTACGTTTATGTTTTTGCTTCACGGTTAAAAGGAAATGGTTTTATCCGCGGCGCTGTTTACGGACTGCTGCCGTGGTTCGCAGCACAAATTATGGTTAACCCGATGATGGGCGCCGGAATTTTTGCCGTCAATACCCCATCCCCTTTTTTAATGGTAATGGGAAGTTTAATTGGACATTTGATCTACGGCGCCGTTGTCGGCGGAGTATACGGAGTAGAACACGTTTATCATTCAACAGAATCTGCAGTTCAGCATTAATTACTAAAACAAACTAAGGGAAAAAACAATGACAACAACACTTAATGCTCTCGATAAAGCAAAAAATTCCGAAAAAATTTCAGCTCTTGAAGCAAGGAACGCATTGCTGGGATGTTTTGTAGCAATACACGGCGAAACATTAAAAAGAGGGGCAAAAATATTAGGGAAGGATTTAACTCCAGAAGAAGTTGAAAATCACGCAAAAGTGCAAATGAAAATGCTAATGGGTGATAAATTCGATTACCCAACAAAAGAATCTCTGGAAGAAGTTAAACCAAAGCTGGATCAGAAAATGAATTTCTCGAAAGTAGACAAAGATTTGAAAGACATGCACGACCAGATATGTCAAATGATATTGACAAAAATTTAATGGATGAAAAATGAAGTACAGTATTAACAGGATGATGATTTTTATAGAACCAGATTGCACATCTTGCGAAAGAGTAGTGGAAACAGCTACAACTCTATACAGATACGGCTTTTTAAGAGATTTGGTCGTTATTAACCGTACAAATAAACCCGAAGTGTGTGCCGAATTTGGTGTAATGATTTATCCAACTGTTTACATCAATGGCAAACTTGCATTCTACGGTGAATTTACTATTGAAGATGCAATAAAGTATGCAAAACAAGTTGTTCTTTAAAAAAGTGTTAAAGATTTGATAAAACACTACAACTTGAATTAAAAAAATAACATTAAAAAAGGAGTTAATATGTCGAAAGCAGCAGTAGTTATTTTAGCAGATACGGAATCGCACGGCGACCTTGGAAGATTAGCCAATGCAATTGAGACGGCTAAAGAATTCAAAGAAGCAGATGCCGAGGTTAAAATAATCTTCGATGGAGCGGGAGTGAAATGGATACCGCAATTAGCTAAAGAAGACAACAAACTTCACAACAGCTATAAAAAACTGAAAGATAACATTGCCGGCGTTTGCAGCTATTGTTCAAATGCATTCGGAGTAAAGAATGCTGTAATATCAACCGGTGTTAAGTTATTGGATGAATTTGAAGGACATCCAAGTCTGAAACAATATATTGATAAAGGATACCAGGTAATTACATTTTAACAAATACTTAAATAAATCTTAATGGAGAGAAAATTATGAAAACAAGAAATCTTGTTCTTACTGCATTCACAATAATCACATTTTTATTTGCCGGCAATTTCACCGGCTCCGGCAATATTTACGTACAGGATAATGGTGTTGTAACAGTGCAATCAAAGCTACCATTTGATGATACTGAAAGCCAGTTGCGTCAACTTGTAGCAAAAAACGGGATGATGGTTTTAGCAGAAGTGAACCATGGGAAAATATTATCAATGACTGGTCTTTCAATTAAAGGAATAGCATTGTTTGTCGGTAATCCGCTAGTCGGCAAACAGCTTTTTACAGAAAACCGTGGGGTTGGATTGATCGTTCCCATTCGCATAAATATTTATGAAGATAAAGAGGGAAAGACTTATGTGAATTACGTTAAACCGTCCTCCCGGCTTTCTTCATTTAACAATGAAGAAATTAATAAAACAGCACAAATGCTCGATCAGAAACTTTCAATGTTAACTGGGATGATTGCAAAATAATTAATTAGCTGTGCACAGATTAGTTATGAAAAAAAATTATAAACAAATCATACTTAGCTTGCTTGCGCTAATTGCTGCCGGCATTTCACCAAATCTTTTTGTCGCGGCGCAAGCTGGACATGCTTTGCTGAGTGATCTTGCGGTAACTTTTCTTATTCCTTCAATTATTCTTTTAGCACTGATAATTACAGCCGGTTTTTTCATTGACGAAAAAAATACAAGCAGACAAATCATTAACGGCATAATCGGCGGAATGATTGCAACTGTTGGATTGGAAATTGTCCGTGAGGCCGGTTTTCATCTTGGCGGAATGCCAGGTGATTTGCCAAAATTAATGGGAGTTTTGTTATTGAACCAGTTTGCTTTGGGCCCGGATACATGGTCGAATATTGCCGGGTGGTCATATCATTTTTGGAACGGCGCTTCGTTCGGAATAATCTATTCTATACTTGTAGGAAAAGGGAAAATATGGCACGGAGTAATTTATGGAATATTAATCGGTATAGGGTTTATGATGAGTCCGGTTGTAGTTGCTCTTGGGGTAGGTAAGTTTGGATCTGATTTTGGAATAGGTTTTCCTATTACCGTTACATTGGCTCATATATTATTCGGATTAATTCTAGGATGGTATACAAACCGCAAAAACAAAACCGGTTCAGATTTCGTATGTTTAATAAAAAATATTTTTTCTCTAAAGTTCCGTCAGACCATACAGTGATAAAAAATAAGTTTATAAATAAAAAAGGTAAAAAATGGATACACTTAATATAGGATTACTAACAGCATTAGCGGCTGGAATTATTTCGTTTGCTTCTCCTTGCGTTCTGCCGATTGTGCCGGGCTATCTTTCATTTATCACCGGACAGAGTTTACAAGATTTAACCGAACAGGAATCAAGAAGAAAGGTTATTCATAAAGCCACAATAAACAGTATTTTGTTTGTTGCCGGCTTTTCTATTGTGTTCATATTACTTGGAGCATCTGCAAATGCAGTAGGAAATTTTTTAAGAGAGAATCTTGATATTATTGGAAAAGCTGCCGGAGCAGTAATTGTAATACTCGGGCTGCATATGGTTGGTCTGGTTCAAATACCCTTTCTTTTGTATGAAAAAAGAATTCATTTACAAACAAGGTTATCAGGAAATGCCGGTTCATTAATTGCAGGATTCTTTTTTGCATTCGGATGGTCGCCTTGTATCGGTCCAATTTTAGCCGGTATCCTTGCTCTCGCCGCAGTGCAGCAAACTGCTGCAAAAGGAATACTACTACTTAGCGTTTATTCATTAGGGCTCGGAATTCCGTTTGTGCTGTCAGCGGTTTTTCTTAACCGTTTCTTTATTGCTTTTTCAAAAATAAAGTATCATCTTCGTAAGGTTGAAATTGCCGGTGGAGTAATTCTCATTGCAATCGGTTTTTTAATCTTCACTGGCAATTTAGCTGTAATTTCTCAGCGCCTTGATTTTATGAATCCCGAATATCTGCTTCAGAACAGCTCATTATTAAATCAAAATTCTCAAAGTAATTTTAATTCTTCTGCCAATGGAACAAATAATAAAAATGACGGAGTTAATACCTTTTCTGCTAAAGATCACAAATCGGATAAAGAAAAAGCAGATTATGGTAAATATAATTTCACTTTAAACACCATAGATGGAAAAACAATCCATCTGTCTGATTATTCGGGAGAGGTTGTTCTTGTAAATATATGGGCGCCGTGGTGTGGTCCGTGTCGGTTAGAAACACCGGGTTTTGTTACTCTCTACAACAAATATAAAAATAAGGGTTTCGATGTTGTTGGAGTTGCAGTGCAGACGAAAGAAAGTAATGTCCGAGAATTTATGAAAGAATATAATATCCAATGGTCAGTTGGAATTGATGATAATATTGCACGTGCTTACGAAACTTATGGTTTGCCAGATAATTATCTTTTTGCTCCGGACGGAAAATTGATAAAACATTTTATTGGATATACAAAAGAAGAAACTCTAAAGCCGATTATTGAAGAAGCAATCAATAACTAAAGTTTAGAATAGCTGGGGTAATGGAATGCTACACCAGTTAATCATTAATCAACAAATAATAAAAAGGAGCATAGTTATGCTAAATAAACTAATTTCATCGATCGCTTTACTTCTCGTTCTTGCTTTCACTGTAATTGCAGGCAGCAAGGATGGGAAAGTTACCGGAGTAATTTCCGGTGCACATTGTGCGATTAACGGAATGGCTTGCCCACCAAACCACGATTTAACGCGAGAAGAACTGCCGGGTGTATTTACAAAAGAAGGAAAATTCTATTTCCTAACAAATGTGCCGCAGTCTTTTCTTGCACAGTGGCCCGCAAAAAATATAACTGTAGAAGGGAAAATCTACGAAAACGAACATGGTATCGATGCCCAGAAAATTTCTATAAAAGAAAATGGGAAGTGGCACACTGTTTTTGAAAATGGAGATATTATTGATGATATGGGTCATAAAGTATCATTAGCTGATGCGGTAATTGTGAAGGACAAATGGTATTGTCCTAAATGCTCAATGATGATGGAAAAGAAAAAGTAAAGTTAATTTAGCATGACTGCACGGGACTTTCGTGCAGTCATGCTTTATAATAATTTATTATTTAATCTTTCTAACTCATTCCCTTTGCTGCGCCGATTCTGAAAAAATTTTCACATCTACTGAATATTGTATTTTTACCCCGCTATTAGTAAATTTCTGCAGAATTATCACAAAGTAGTTGGTTAAACCTTGTAAAAGAAAGCCTCGATTTAGTGAAGGATCAATTAACGAGAGTTTAAAGCCTATTAGAAAGGAATTTGTTATGCAAACAGAAGTGAAAAGAAAAATGACAGCACTTGAATATGAAAAGCTTCCCGAAGGTCCGCCCCAACAATTAATTGACGGAGAAATAATTATGACGCCTTCACCAAGTTTTTATCATCAACGGATAGTTTTGAAGCTTGCAACAATTTTTGAGAATTTTGTTGTTACAAACAATTTAGGTGTTGTCAATGCATCTCCAATAGACGTTTATCTTAAGGAAGATGAAGTTTATCAACCGGATATAATCTTTATTTCCAATGAACAGAAAAAAATAATAGGAAGAACCGTTAAAGGGGCACCGGACCTTGTTGTTGAAATCCTTTCTCCTTCCAATGCGTACTATGACTTAACGCATAAAAAAAATATTTACGAAGAAACCGGCGTAAAAGAATTCTGGGTCGTTGACCCGGAAGGAAAAACAGTCGAGATTTATGAAAATATTAATAATACCTTCATCCCCTTTTCTAAAGCAAGGATTTCCGGTACAGTCAATTCTAAAACCTTAGCCGGGCTGAAAATAGAAATTGACAAATTATTTACTGCTATATAACTTTTTGGGAAAAAATCTTTTAAAAAGTACTTGACTTAGCCCATAATGAAAATTATCTTTGCATACAATGAAACTGGGAAATAAAATATATTACTTTAATTTATTAACAGCCTGGGCTTGGTGGTGGCATACGGATAAACATGAGGTCCCGGTGAATTGAAGTAATATTTAATAAAAATTATACAACCCTTTCTGGATTCACCGGAAAGGGTTTTTTGTTTTAAACGCAGCATTAAATTGTTCGAAAAGGAAAAAATGGGAAATGGATTTCACAGAGTTCAAAGAATTGTCGAAGATATATAATAAAATTCCTGTTTACGAAAAGATTACTGCCGATCTTTTAACTCCGGTTCTTGCTTATTTAAAGATAAGGGAAACCGGCTCAAACTGTTTTCTTTTAGAATCTGTGGAAGGAATCGGCAGACTTGCCAGATACTCTTTCATAAGTAAAAATCCATCCAAAATTTTTATGAATCACGGTGAAGAATTGACCGTGATCGAATCCGGCAAAACTACCACAACAAGAAAAAATATCTTCGATTATCTATCCGAAGAAATATTAAAATACAAAGATCCGAAAATTGAAGAACTGCCGGATTTCACCGGCGGTATAGTTGGTTATCTTGGTTATGAAAATGTTGCTTTAATTGAAGACGTAATCAAATTTACAGGCAAAAAGCAAATCGATATTCCGGATTCAATCTTTGGAGTCTACGATACTTTAATTGCATTTGATCACTACAAGCATCAAATCATACTCATTAAAAATGTAACACTCTCCGAAAAAATAAATGCTGAAACTGCATACAAAGAAGCACTCAACGAACTGCATAATTTGAAAGACGAACTCGGCTCTTCTTACGAAAATAAACTTCATTTCAAATTTTCGGATAAAATAAACAATGCATCTAATGCAGAACAATTTTACGAATTCGTCGAAAAGTGCAAGAAGAATATTCTCGAAGGAGATATTTTTCAGATTGTCCTTTCTACAAGATTCTCGGCAAACTTTAAAGGCGATCTTATAAATGTTTACCGCGCACTAAGAATTATAAACCCTTCTCCTTATATGTATTTTATGGAATTTAAAAATGATTTATCTATTATAGGTACTTCTCCTGAGGATCTGCTTAAAGTAAAAAACAAACGTGCGACAATTTTACCTATTGCAGGCACAAGAAGACGGGGGAAAAACACAGCAGAAGATCTCGAAATAGAAAAAGAACTTTTTGCAGACCCGAAAGAGATAGCGGAACACGTAATGCTTGTCGATCTTGCACGAAATGATTTGGGAAGAGTCTGTAAATACGGCAGTGTGGAAGTCACCGAAACTATGAACATTCATAAATTTTCTCATGTAATGCATATCGTTTCACGTGTTGAAGGAAATCTCGAGGAAAACAAAAACTGTATTGATGCACTTAAGGCAAGTTTCCCTGCTGGAACAGTTACCGGTGCACCAAAGATACGAGCTATCCAATTATTGAACAAATACGAAAATTTGCAGCGCAGCGTATATGCCGGAGCTGTCGGTTATATCGATTTTAAGGGAAATCTCGATATGTGCATTGCCATCAGAACATTATTCGCGAAAGGGGGAAAAATTTACTGGCAGGCAGGAGCCGGCATTGTTGCAGACAGCAAACCTGAATTAGAACTAAAAGAAATTAATAACAAATCCGCCGCTTTGTTAAATGCACTTAAATATGCAGAGGTAATGGATGAAAATAATGGTAATAGATAATTACGATTCTTTCACTTTCAATCTCGTACAGCTTCTTGGTAAATTAGCTGGTGAAATTATTGTAAGAAGAAATGACAGAACATCAATTGAAGAAATAAATTCACTAAAGCCGGATAAAATTGTTATATCGCCCGGTCCAGGCAGACCCGAGGATTCAAATGTATCAATCAGTGTAATTAATGAATGCGGCAGAAAAATTCCTGTGCTTGGTGTTTGTCTTGGTCATCAAGGCATTGGTGTTTCGTTTGGCGGCAAAGTTGTAAAAGCACCTTCATTAATGCACGGCAAAACATCAATGATACTGCACGACGGAAAAACTATTTACAAAGGTCTCCCGCAAAATTTTCAAGCGGGCAGATATCATTCTCTTGTAATTGACAGGAAAAATTTTCCTAATGAACTGACAATTACATCCGAGACCGAAGATGGAATAATTATGGGTGTGCGCCATAAAAATTTTCCAATTGAAGGAATTCAATTTCATCCAGAATCAGTCCTTACACCTGAAGGAGAAAAATTAATAACAAATTGGCTGGCATTATGAAAGAATATTTAGAAAAAATAATCGAGGGAGCCCACCTCACATTTGACGAGGCATACAAAGTTATGTACTCGGTAATGAGCGGTAACGAAAACAATTCTAGAATTGCTTCTCTGTTAACCGCGCTCAGAATGAAAAAAGAAACCCCGGAAGAAGTAGCTGGTTTCGTCAAAGCAATGCGGGAAAAAGTAATCAAAATAAAATGCGATGACGAGAATTTAATTGACGTATGCGGAACCGGCGGCGACGGTTCTGGTTCATTCAATATTTCAACTGCCGTAGCATTCGTTGCCGCAGCGGCGGGCGTGAAAGTAGCAAAACACGGCAACAGATCAATTTCTAGTAAAAGCGGAAGCTCCGATGTTCTTCATCAACTAGGAGTTGATGTTCAGCTTTCACCGGATCTTTCCGAAAAAGCTTTGAACGAAATAGGCATTGCTTTTCTGTTTGCTCCTCTTTATCACCCTGCAATGAAACACGTTGCACCAATAAGAAAAGAACTTGAGTTCAGGTCTATTTTCAATATTTTGGGACCGCTTACCAATCCTGCCGGCACACGCAAACAGCTAATCGGCACATTTAATTATGAAACTGCAAAACTAATGTCCGAAGCCGTAAAATATCTCGATATGAAGAATGTCTGTTTCGTCTGTACAAACAATTCTTTTGATGAAGTAAGTCTAACACACTCAACAAATGTAATTGAAACAACGGGAAAAAATTCAATGCACATTTACGAGCTTACACACGAGTCTTTTGGTTTTCCAAAACTCGAGTTGAAAGATATTCGAGGTGGTTCGGCAAAAGAAAATGCAGAAATAATACACCGGGTATTTTCAGAAAAAGAAAAAACTCCGGCTTATTACGTTGTTGCCGCAAATGCCGCTCTTGCATTAAAGACTGCCGGCTTATGCAATGATTTGAGCGACTGCGTAAAAATTGCCGAAGAGTCAATCCTATCCGGTAAAACTCTTAACAAACTCCGTGAATTGAAAGAATTCGGTGATAAGTACAAATGACAATTCTTCAGAAAATATTGGAAGTGAAAAAAGAAGAAGCCGCCGGACTTCGCAGAAAATACTCAAAAGAAAGTTTTAGCAGTTTTCCGTTGTTTGGTAAAAAACGGCTGAGTCTTAAATCTGCAATTCAAAATAGCAAAAAGATAAATGTGATTGCAGAAATTAAAAAGAAAAGCCCATCGAAGGGAATTTTAAAAAATGATTTTAATCATCTCGAAATTGCAAAAAGCTATTTATGCTGCGGTGCCGATGCAATCTCTGTTTTAACAGATGAAAATTTCTTTGAGGGAAATATTTCTTTCATGGAAGAAATTGCAAAAATCAAGACTGTTCCTTTGCTCAGGAAAGATTTTATCATAGATGAATTTCAGATACTCGAAGCAAAAGCAGCCGGTGCAGATGCAGTTCTACTTATTGCCGAAGCATTATCAAAAAATCAATTAAATGAATTAACCTTAGCGGCGAATGAAAATGATCTCGAAGTTCTTCTTGAAATTCATTCGGAAAAACAATTAGAAAAAATCGATTTCAGTGTAAACAGAATTATCGGAATCAACAACCGCAACCTTGCAACATTTGAGGTAAACATTAAAACGACAGAACTTCTTGCAAAGAAAATTCCTCCAGGATGTTTAATCGTTGCCGAAAGCGGGATCAATTCAAAAAACGACATAAACTTTCTAAAAGAATTGAAAATAAATGCTGTACTAGTCGGCGAGCATTTTATGAAATCAAAAAAAATTGAAGAAGCTTTAAAAGAATTTATCGATTGGTGCAAATATGAAAATTAAGGTCTGTGGAATAACAAATATCGAAGATGCCTTGGCGTGTGTTGAAAACGGTGCCGATATGCTTGGATTTATTTTCTACGAAAAAAGCAAACGGTATATTGATTTTAAGACCGCAGAAAAAATAATCTCGCAGCTTTCATCATCAATATTAAAAGTCGGCGTTTTTGTAAACGAAGATTTTAATATAGTGAACTTTGCTTCGGCAAAATTAAACTTAGAAGCAGTACAGCTTCATGGTCATGAATCACCTGAATATATAGGAAAAATTAATTCTCCTGTCTTCAAAGCTTTTCGTATCAAAGAAAAATTCGATTGGGGTTTAATTGATAGTTATAAAAATTGCACCCCTCTGCTGGATTCATATTCCGAAAATCTGCTTGGAGGAACAGGAAAATCATTCGACTGGAATTCAATTCCGAAAAATTATCGCAGCAAAATAATCCTTTCGGGAGGAATTACAATTGAAAAGCTCGATAAAATTTTTAATGAAATAAAACCTGCAGCAATTGATGTCTCATCGTCGCTCGAATCTGAACCGGGTAAAAAAGATCATAAAAAAGTAAAAGAATTTTTAACAAAATTTAACCAATTACGGAGTAGACAATGCTAATAATTATGGGCCTCAATTCACCGCGCCAAGACATAGATCGAGTAAAACAAAAAATAATTTCCCTTAACTGCATGCCGCACGAAATTCCGGGCAGTTCCAAACTTGCAATTGGCATTACAGGTCCAACACATTTATTTAAAGAAGAAGATTTTCAAATAATGCACTCGGTACAGGAAGTTGTCCGCGTAACAAAAAAATTTAAGCTTGTAAGCCGGCAGATGAAAAGTGAAGATACCATAATTGATTTCGGCGGCCATTCTATCGGCGGCAAAGAATTGTGTATAATTGCCGGACCATGCTCCGTAGAAAACCGCGAACAGACATTTGAAATTGCCGGACAACTAAAAGAAATGGGAATTAACTTTTTCCGCGCCGGAGCTTATAAACCGAGATCAAGTCCCTACACATTCCAAGGGTTAAAAGAAAAAGGACTTGAAATTTTATCGGATGTCAAATCCAAACTTGGATTGAAAATTGTCACCGAAGTGATGAACTCGCAGTCGCTTCCGGGTGTTTGTGAAGTTGCCGATATAATTCAAATCGGTGCGCGTAACATGCAAAACTATTCTTTGATCGAAGAAATCGGGGCAGCACAAAAACCTGTCCTGCTTAAACGCGGTATGTCGGCAACCGTAGAAGATTTACTTTTGAGTGCAGAATATATTGCTGCACAGAACAATTATAATATTATTTTGTGTGAAAGAGGTATTCGCACATTTGAAACAGCCACAAGAAATACTCTTGATTTGAATGCTGTGCCAGTAATAAAACAGTGGTCGCATCTCCCCGTTATTGTCGATCCTTCACACGGTGTGGGTATTTGGGATAAAGTTTCTCCGATGGCATTAGCAGCAATCGCATGCGGTGCAGATGGATTGATGATTGAAGTTCATCACGATCCCGAAAATGCATTATCTGACGGCGCACAATCTTTAACCCCGAAAAAATTTAAAGAGTTGTTAAACAAAATAAATGAATTGGCTCCAATTGTTAACAAGGAATTAAAATTTTATGAAACCACAAACAGTTTATGACTTCCCGGATGTAAACGGAAAGTTTGGAATTTACGGCGGCAAGTATGTGCCGGAAACTTTGATTTCGGCTTTAGATGAACTGGAAAAACTCTACTTCGAAGTAAAAAAGGATGAAGAATTTCTATCTGAACTCGACAAACTTCAAAAAGAATATAATGGAAGACCTACGCCGCTGACTTATGCCAAAAGATTAACCGAGCATTTCGGGAAAGCAAAAATTTATTTGAAGCGTGAAGACCTCTGCCACACAGGTGCTCACAAATTAAATAATGCGCTTGGACAAATTCTCCTTGCAAAAAAATTAGGCAAAACAAGAATCATTGCGGAAACCGGTGCCGGACAGCACGGTGTTGCTACAGCTACAGTGTGCGCGAAGTTCGGTTTAAAATGCGCTGTTTATATGGGCGAAGTTGACATCGAAAGGCAAAAACTAAATGTGTTTCGAATGAAGATGCTTGGAGCAGAAGTAATTCCAGTTTCTTCGGGCAGCAGAACTCTGAAAGATGCAACCAATGAAGCAATCCGGGATTGGGTTACGAATGTTTCGGATACTCACTACATAATCGGTTCAGTTGTCGGTCCGCATCCTTATCCAATGCTTGTTAGAGATTTTCAATCCGTAATCGGGAAAGAAACAAAGCTTCAAATTCTGCAAGCAGAAAAAAAACTGCCGGATTTTATAGTTGCTTGTGTTGGCGGCGGCTCAAATGCAATGGGAATCTTTTACCACTTTATTAATAATGAAAATGTAAAATTAATTGGAGTTGAGGCAGCAGGTTATGGTTTGGATTCCGGCAAGCACTGTGCAACTTTAACTTTGGGTGAGCCGGGAATTTTTCAGGGAATGAAAACTTATCTTCTTCAAGATAGATTCGGACAAGTATCCGAAGTTCATTCAATCTCTGCCGGACTCGATTATCCGGGAGTAGGACCCGAACACAGCCTGTTAAAGGATATAGAACGTGTAAAATATTTCTCTGTTACAGATGATGAAGCTTTAGAAGCAACACTGCTTCTTTCTAAGCTGGAAGGCATTCTTCCTGCTCTCGAAACTGCCCATGCAGTTGCCTATCTTAATAAATTAATGCCTGAAACAAAGAAAGACGAAATTGTTGTTGTTAACATAAGCGGCAGAGGCGACAAAGATTTAAATACAATTATCAATAAAATCGGTGACAATGTTTTATGATAAAAATTGCTGAACATATCAAGAAAATAAACAATTTTGAAAAAAAAGCATTATCGATATTTTTAACTGCAGGTTTCCCCTCTAAGGAAAATTTTGTTGAAATTGCTTTATTGGTTCTTGAAAGCGGTGCTGATATGCTTGAAATTGGAATTCCCTTTTCCGACCCGTTAGCTGACGGACCTATAATCCAGGCATCGTCACAGCATGCCCTCGAAAACGGAGTGACTTTAAAAGATGTTTTTAACTACTGCAAAAAGATTAGAGCAAAAACAAATAAACCTCTGATATTAATGGGCTATGCAAATCCAATCATTAAATACGGAATAAAAAATTTCTGTCGTGATGCTGTAAACAGCGGTGCCGCCGGATTAATAGTGCCCGATGTTCCGCTTGAGGAGTATGAATCCTTTTACAATGGCAACTTTAATGATCTGGAGAAAATTCTGCTGACAACTCCGGCTTCTTCCGACAAAAGAATAAAAGAAATAGATGAAAAAAGTGAAGGTTTTGTTTATTGCGTAAGCGTAACCGGCACAACTGGAATGAGAAAAAGCTTTGATGAAAATGTTCTCGCAAATCTTAAAAGAACTTACTCGATTATCTCAAAGAATAAAATGATGATCGGCTTTGGAATTTCTAATCCTGAAAATATTAAAACATTTTCACCTTACTGCGACGGTGTAATTGTGGGCAGCGCTGTAATTAAAAAAATCAATGAGACTAAAAACATTGATAGGATAAGCGGATTTGTGAGGTCGTTGAGTTTAGCAGCAGAAGGAAAAATGTAGTGTGCATGATTATTGAAAGTTGAGCACTGCCCGACTCCTATGGAGGATATTGTCCATTGGACTTCTTTGGGGGAAATTATTTTTGCTTTTTATGAATAAATTCTCAATAAGCAATACTCAATAATCAATGTTCAATTGCTCTTGCCCCGACATTTCTTGTCAGGGGATGCGTATTGAGAGTTGAGAATTGAAAATTGAATATTGAAAATTATTTTTGCTTTTTATGAATAAATTCTCAATAAGCAATACTCAATAATCAATGTTCAATTGCCCTTGCCCCGACATTTCTTGTCAGGGGATGCGTATTGAGAGTTGAGAATTGAGAATTGAATATTGAAAATTATTTTTGCTTTCTATGAATAAATTCTCAATAAGCAATACTCAATAATCAATGTTCAATTGCTCTTGCCCCGACATTTCTTGTCAGGGGATGCGTATTGAGAGTTGAGAATTGAGAATTGAATATTGAAAATTATTTTTGCTTTCTATGAATAAATTCTCAATAA
>DYLN01000071.1 GCA_020722085.1 Melioribacter roseus | reverse complement strand
ATTGAAAATTATTTTTGCTTTCCACGAATAAATTCTCTCTAAGGGAGTCTCGTGAGTCCGTCCAGTGACTTCATCAATGACGAAGTCACTGGACGGGCGGATTCAACGAGATTCCTTTGGAGAGAAAATTTCTGAATTAACGTTTTTCGTTTCAGGTACATACATCCTTTCTTTTGTAATTGACCAGCCGGTTTTCAATCCTACAACAAAATATCCCATAACAAGAATGCCGAAAGCAAAAATTGAATCGCCGATAATTCTAAGCCAGCGTAATGTCTGAATCAAAGAACTCGAATTAAATTCCGCCGAACGCGCGTACCACATACCATGCTCAACACTTGCCCATGTCTGCAGTAAACCCACAGGAAGAAGGCTTAGCAGAATCATTAAAGATAAACCAATATTTATTGACCAGAATGAGAGCGCTAAAATTCCGGATTTCCATTCATATCTTTGTGTTAAACCGCGGAGGCAAAACAAAGTGAATCCAATTCCCAGCATTCCGTACACACCAAAGAGTGCTGCATGTCCATGGACAGGAGTTGTTTCTAATCCTTGCATGTAATAAAGGGCAATTGGAGGATTAATTAAAAATCCAAATAAACCCGCTCCTACTAAATTCCAGAATGCAACTGCAACAAAGAAGTAAATTGGCCATTTGTAAGAAGCGACCCATTTTTTTGCTTTGCTTAATGTTAGATTTTTATAAGCTTCGAATCCGATAAGTACAAGCGGTACTACTTCTAAGGCGCTGAATGTTGCACCTAATGCCATAACAGCAGTCGGAGTACCAGTAAAATATAAATGATGAAACGTACCTATAATTCCACCGGATAAAAATATTGCGGTTGAAAATAAGACGGCGGAAGTAGCAGAACTGACTCCAAGCAAGCCCATTCTTGTAAATAAAAAAGCGATTGAGACGGTAGCAAATACTTCAAAAAATCCTTCAACCCAAAGGTGAACAACCCACCAGCGCCAGTATTCTGCAATAGCCAGATTTGTTTGTCTTCCCCACATAAAGCCTGCGCCGTAAAAAAGAGCAATAGCAATACACGAAATAATAAACAATGCCAGTAAGTGTTTGTTTTCATCTTTTTTCTGTAAAGCCGGTTTCATGGCGCGGATCATCGAAAACAGCCAGAGGAAAAGTCCTATTAATAAAAATGACTGCCAGAATCTTCCAAGGTCAACATATTCGTATCCCTGATGTCCAAACCAAAAATTAGTTTTAATGTCAAGTTTCTGATGGATTGCCAGATATTGACCGATCATTGAACCGCCGACAATAATTATGAGAGCTATAAATAAAAAATTAACAAGTGCTCTTTGATATTTTGGTTCATAGCCAGAAACAGCAGGCGCTATAAAAATTCCGGTTGCAAGCCATGCTGTTGCAATCCAAAAAATTCCAAGCTGTTGATGCCAAGTTCGTGAAAGTGAGTATGGAATCCATTTGCTTAAAGGGATGCCGTAAAATCCGGCACCTTCTACGCCGTAATGTGCGGTAACTGCGCCGAAAAGCATCTGTGCTACAAGCAGAGCACCGACAATCCAAAAATATTTTAATGTTGCTTTCATCGATGGCGTTGGTTCTAAAGCAAGCAGCGGATCTAATTCAGGTGTTTCATGCTCTGCTTCTTCTTTATGTTTCGATGAGGCATAATACCATGCCAGGGTACCTATGCCTGCAAGCAAAAGTACGAAGCTGATTACAGACCAAACAACAACCTGTCCCGACGGTTTATTCCCAACGAGTTCTTCGGATGGCCAGTTGTTTGTGTAACTTACAGTTTCGCCCGGGCGTTCCGTTACACAAGCCCATGAAGCCCACCAGAAAAAGTAATTGATAAGCTTAAGCCTATCGCTGCCTTTGATTGAGTTTTTCGGGATCGCGTATGCTTCTCTTAATTTGTCCAGAGAAGTGTCGTCGGAAAACAATTTGGTGTAGTGGCTGCTTATATTTTCGAACGCCTCGACTTGAATTTGAGATAATGTTATTGTTTTGGTTTGCTGGTTGTAAGTGTTTTTTCGCAGTTCTTCTTTTAACTTTTCTTTTAATTCAGCTTTTTGTGGTTCTGCAATATCGTTGTATGCCTTCGAATATTTTTCATTCGACCATCTATTCAAAATCCATAAAGCTTCGCGGTGAATCCAATCTGCCGTCCAGTCCGGCGCAACATACGAACCGTGTCCCCAGATTGTTCCCACTTCCTGTCCTCCCATTGTCTGCCACACGTTTTGTCCGTTTTTAATATCTTCTCCAGTAAATAAAGTCATTCCGTTTTCAGAAATAACCTTCTCGGGAATAGGGGGCGCTTGACGGTAAATATCGGAGCCAAAAATTCCTAAGACGAGAAAAGAGATAATCACAACCATAGCAAGACTAATCCATAGTTTTTTGTAATTCATATTGTATTCTCCTTTCTAATTGTTTGTATTAAATGCAGCAGGAAATCAAAATCCATAAAAAAACCGATTAAGAAAAAGCTCATGGGGAAAAAATGACTGTTTAATAATATGAATTAAAAGACAAATTATCTATTTTAAATAAGTTCAAGTCCTCATAAAAAAATTTAACTGACTAAAAAAAATATTTCACCGATTAATATAGGTATGTTACCGATTTATGGGGTGAAGTGAATTTTTTTAGTTTTATCTTTGCATTTAGAATTTGCAATGAAGTTGTTGAATAATCCCTTTAAAATTATATTAAAATAAAAATTAGACGTGTGGAGCAAAATTTGATGGAAAGCAAAAGATCGGATTTATCCTCACTTAGAATTAACAGAGATGCTGCTGAAAATTCTTCCAGAATAAAAAAATTAGTATGGACAATAATTATAATAATAATAGGCGCAGTGTTGATAATTGGCGGATACACAATCAGCCAATCACTTTTTTCTGATGAAGTGGAAGTAAATTTAGCTGCTGCGGCTTATGTATCGCCCTCGCAGACATCGGCTGTGCTTACAGCAAGCGGATATGTAGTGGCGCAAAGAAAAGCATCTGTAGCATCTAAAGGAACCGGCAAGCTTGTTTATCTTGGGGTGGTGGAGGGTGATGTGGTGAAAAAAGGTCAGATTATTGCACGCCTTGAAGATAACGATATACGCGCACAGCTTGAGCAGGCAAAAGCAAATCTCAAATTGACTAAAGCAGATCTTAAAGAAGCAGAAAATAATTTTAACCGTCAAAAAGAATTGTTAAAAACCAACTCAACAACACAGGCAAGTGTAGATGCAGCCGAAGCCGCCTACCTGAGAGTGCTTGCAAATATTGATGTTGCCAATGCTCAGGTTAAAACTGCCGAGGTCAACCTTGAGAATACATTAATACGTGCACCTTTTGACGGAACTGTTCTTACAAAAAATGCAGATGTAGGTGAGATCGTAGCTCCTTTTGCAGCAAGCGCATCATCCAAAGCGGCTGTTGTTACAATTGCAGATATGTCGTCTCTTCAGGTTGAAGCAGATGTTTCTGAGTCAAATATTCAAAAAATAAAACCCGATCAAGACTGCGAAATTACTTTGGATGCATATCCTCAATTAAAATATCCCGGCTATGTAGCCAAAATTGTACCGACAGCCGATAGAAGCAAGGCAACGGTTCTTGTAAAGGTAGGATTTAGAAAATATGATTCAAAAGTTTTACCGGAAATGAGTGCTAAGGTACTTTTCCTGGGTGATTCGGGGAAAGCAGCGGCAACTCCAATGCTTGTTGTTCCTGCATCATCAGTTGTTGATAGAAACGGGAAAAAGTTTATCTATAAGGTAAATGAGAATAAAGCAGTATCTGTTGAAGTCAAAACGGGAAGAATAAGCGGAAGTTATGTTGAAATTCTTTCCGGTATTTCCGATGGAGATAAAGTAATTGAAATCCCGAATGAAAAAATTAAAGATGGTGTGAAAGTTAAAATTTTGTAAAAGTAATAACGGAGAAAAAAATGGCTGCAATTATTCAAGTACAGAATGTATTTAAAAATTATAGAAAAGACAGTTTTGATATTCCTGTTTTGAATAACATCTCATTTAATGTAGAAGAAGGGGAATTTCTTGCATTGATGGGTCCCTCAGGTTCCGGTAAAACTACCCTGCTAAATTTAATTGCTGGGATTGACAGACCCACAAAAGGTAAAATTGTTGTTGCCAATACAGATATTGCATCTCTTGGTGAATCGAATCTTGCCAAATGGCGGGCAGACAATGTAGGATTTGTATTTCAATTTTATAATCTGATTCCAGTGCTTACTGCTTATGAAAATGTGGAACTGCCGCTGCTGCTTACAAAGCTATCCAAAAAAGAAAGAAAAGAGCATGTTGAAACCGCCTTGAGTTTAGTCGGGTTAGCCGATAGAATGGATCATTATCCCAAACAATTATCCGGCGGGCAAGAGCAGAGAGTTGCTATCGCGCGAGCATTAGTTACCGATCCCGTGATTATTGTTGCAGACGAGCCGACCGGAGACCTTGACAAAAATTCGGCAGAAGAAATTTTGAATTTACTCGAGCGGCTTAATCAAGAATACAAAAAAACAATTTTGATGGTAACCCATGACCCCCACGCTGCTCAAAAAGCGCACTTGCAGCGCCATCTTGAAAAGGGCGAATTAATTTAAGGAGCCGTGATGAAAGTTTTTAAAATGATTTTTAAAAATACATTAAGACATAAGCTAAGAACTTTTTTAACAATTTTGGGATTCGCAATTGCTGTTATTGCATTTAATTTGTTGCGGACAGTTGTAACCGCATGGGATTCAGGTGTCGAAGCTTCTGCAGCAAACCGGCTGGTGGTAAGACAGGCTGTTTCATTTATCTTTCCTTTACCTCTTGCCTACAAAGATAAAATAGAACAGGTACCCGGAGTCGAAAAAGTTACTTATATCAATTGGTTTGGCGGGGTTTATATAGATAAAAACCAGTTCTTTGCACGCTTTGCCATCGATCCTCAAACTTTTTTTGATGTTTACCCAGAATATCTCATCACTAAAAAAGAGCTTGATAATTTAAGAAAGCAAAGAAACTCATGTATTATCGGAGATGATCTTGCAAAAACATATCACCTTAAAATAGACGATATGATGAGTCTGCAAGGCGATATTTACCCCGGAAGCTGGGATTTTAAGATAGTAGGGATTTACAAACCAAAATATAAAACTACGGATGCAACTCAAATGCTGATTCAATGGGATTATATAAATGAAAGAATGAAAGTTGAAATGCCTGGAAGGGCAAACGATGTGGGATGGTATGCAGTAAAAATTAAGGAGCCTAATCAGGCTGCAGAAATTTCCCGGAGAATCGATGACTTATTTAAGAATTCTATTGCAGAAACAAAAACTGAGTCGGAACGCGCTTTTCAGCAAGGATTTCTTTCAGCTTCAAGCGCAATAATTACGTCAATGAATTTTATATCGTTCGTAATAATCGGAATTATTTTGCTAGTTCTCGGAAATACAATGATAATGGCGGCTAGAGAAAGAACCCGCGAGTATGCAGTAATGAAAACGCTCGGCTTCTCGGCGAAGCATCTGGTTGGTTTAATCTTTGGCGAATCGCTTTTTATTTCATGCCTTGGAGCGGGTTTGGGCCTGCTTATCTCCTTCCCGCTAATTGAAGGATTCGCTGCAGTTATTCCTAAAGGAATGTTTCCCGTATTTATTCTCGAACCCGTTACGATAGTGATTGCAATTTTATCTGCGTTGCTTGTAGGAATTGCAGCATCGGTCTTTCCTATACTTCGGGCAATTCGTACTAAGATTGTAGACGGATTCAGATTTGTAGGTTAATAAATAAAAAAGTTTTGTGAGGGGAAAATGAAAATTCCTATTAAATATAGTCTTAGAAATTTCAAAGAAAGAAAACTTACAACAGGTATAACTGTTGTGGGAGTCGGACTTGTGGTTTTTGTATTCGCTGCTGTTTTAATGATGGCTTACGGTATCCAGAAAACGTTAATAGCTACCGGAACAATGGATAATGTAAAAATATTGAGGAAGTCGTCAAATGGTGAGATCTCAAGTATAATAGGCAGCGATGTTCAGGATGTTGTTAGCACTTTACCCTATATCAAAAAAGATTCTTCAGAGAAACCAATAATTTCTTTTGAGCCTGTTGTGGTAATAAATTTGAATATTAAAAGCGGCGGTGTCAGCAATGTTATGGTAAGAGGAGTAACATCGGAAGTTAAAGAACTTCGTCCTATGGTAAAAATTGTTAAGGGAAGAATGTTTAACTTCGGCAGCAGAGAATTAATTGTTGGCTCGGCAATCGTTAAAAAATTTGAGGGAGCAAAAGTTGGCGATAAAATAAAATTTGCCGGCGACCAGTGGAGTATAGTGGGAGAATTTGAAGCAGGTGGAAGCGGTTTTGAGTCCGAGATGTGGGGGGATTCAAAACAGCTTTTAGATGCTTTTCACCGCGGCAATACTGTTTCTACAATTACCCTTAAATTAACCAAGGCTTCCGACTTTGATAAGTTTAAGGCGGCTTTCGAGTCGGATAGGAGACTTGAAGAATTCGAGCCTAAAGTTGAACAAAAATATTACGAAGAAGAGTCCGAACTGCTTTCTAATTTTATACGAATTTTGGGAATTTTTGTCACGATAATTTTTAGCATCGGTGCGACAATCGGTGCAATGATTACAATGTATGCGGCAGTTGCAAACAGAACTGTCGAAATAGGTACCATGAGGTCGCTTGGCTTTAGGAGACGAAGCATTCTTGCTGCGTTTTTATTTGAATCGGTTTTGCTTTCTTTGCTTGCTGCTGTAATTGGATTGTTCTTTGCATCGTTTCTTCAATTTTTCTCAGTTTCTACCCTTAATTGGAGTTCGTTTGCGGAATTGAAGTTTGATTTTGCAATTTCTCCCTCAATCATTATTTCTTCACTTTTGTTCGCCGTGTTTATGGGATTGGCTGGCGGTTTTCTTCCGGCAGTTAGAGCTTCCAGAATGAAAATTGTTGATGCGTTAAAATCTGTTTGAAAATTACCTTCAGTTCCCTTCGAACAAAAGGAGTGATATACAACGATGGGAAAATTTTCTTATTTTTCATTCAAATAAACAATTAAGAAATGAATTTTTTTACATCTTTCAATAAAGTGCTTGCTGCGCTGGAAAAACACAAAGTTGATTATATCTTAATTGGCGGTTATGCGGTTGCTTTGTACGGGATTCCGCGCGCAACAAATGATATTGACATTTTTGTGAAACCCGAAGAAGATAATTTTAAGAACCTTAGGGCTGCCCTAAAGGAAGTTTTTGATGATGAGTCTATTGAAAACATTAAACTTTCTGATAAAGAAAATTATTATGTTACCCGATATGGAACACCTGAAGGATACGCAATTGACATTTTAATTCAATTAGGAGAATCGTTTAATTACTATAATGTAAAGTTCCTTGAAAGAGAGGTGGATAAAATAAAAATTAAAATAGCCGATATCGATTCTCTGATAAAATTGAAAGAGAATACTTTAAGAAGTATTGACAAAGAAGATGTTTACTATCTTAATAAATTAAAGAAAGATGCCGGTATATAAATACAAAACATATCAGGAAGCGAGAGACGCTCTTATTGTGAAAAATCCCGATGAAAAGTATTATCAGATGCTTTCAGGTTTCTACGAGACCTTCGGTAAAATTTTTACCAAAAGATTTCCTCACGGAGTATTCAAGTTCAAAACAATAGAAGAAGCTCAAAAGCAAAAAGAAGATTGGATTCTTAACCGCCTGTCGTAATTGACTTTATAACTCGAAAATAAATTTACTCTATACGGGAGAAAAAAATGAAATCATTGGGAATTCTTTCATTCTTTTGTTTAATGTTTTTAGCTGCCTTATCAAATTCATTCGCAGAGAAGGAAAAGGATTCTGTCAGTTACTATCAGGGTATAATCAAAAGCTCAGGACGGGAATTGACGATTAGCTTAAAAATATTCGAAGGGTCTGAAGGTTACAAAAAATGATTAGGCATAAGCCGCAAATGCGCGAATGATATTTTTATTATTCGCGGATTCGCGGCTGAATATTTTTATAAATTGACTCCTGCTCCCAAATAAAAACTTCTCCCAAGAGTGCCGTAGTAAAGCACTTCCTCATATTTGGTATTAAATAAATTTTCTATTCTGCCGTAGAGTTCTAAGTAGTCAAATATTTTTACCGAAGCATCGAGATTTACGAGTGTGTACGGATCTAATTTGACTCTTTGTGCCGGGAACGAGCTAAAATCTTTGTCATCTCTTTCACCTGTGTACTTTATCCGCAATCCAAGATTAGTGCCGCCGGGGAAAGAATATCCAACCGATAAATAAGCTTGATTCTGTGGACGGCGGAGCAGCGGTTTGTTGTAATCCGGGCTTGAAGGTGATTCATCTTTTGTCTGTGTAAATGTATAATTGAATGAAAAATCAAAACCGGCAAAATCTTTTCCAGTTAGATTAAACTCAACGCCGTTAGTTCTGGCACTTGCAATATTAATAGCTCTGAAATTTGCGTCGTAGCCAAACATATCTGTTAATTTCAAGTTGAAATAAGTAAGGCCGGCAGAGAGTTTCCCGCTAAATAGGAATTGGTCGATTCCAAAATCATAACCTGAACTTTTTTCCGGTTTTAAATCCGGATTTCCAAATGCCGGATCGAATAAGTAAAATAGAGATGGGGCTTTGAATCCTGTTCCGTACGACGCTCTAATTTTTGTTGCGCTTGAACTTAAGTAATAAGCTTGCGTAAGACGAAAGGTTAATACACCTCCGAATTTTTGATGGTTATCATATCGTAAACCAGCGGATGTAAAAAACTTGTTCTGAATATTTAATTGATCCTGTGCGTAAAAACTGTTAGTGTACACACTCTGCCGGGGAAAAACACTTTCATAAGCTCCGAAGCTGCTGTTGGAAATATAACTTGTGTAAGCTTTTTCGGTTTGGTGCTCAAATCCAAATGTAATTAGATTGTTGTTTATTAATCTCAAATTGTTTTGCCAGTCAATTTTGTACCGCAGAGCGTTTGCATAATTATCACTTGAGGTGCTTGGTCTTATTTCATCTGGAAGATCCACTGCTTTTGAAATTCTTTTTACAATCGAAGCGAATAATGATTGTTCCCATCCGCCGCCGAGTAAATCGAGTTTGTTTGACAATGAAAATAATTGCTCTTCAATGTTGTATTTGAAGTTGGGATCATCTCCTAGCTTTTCGTTCTGATCTAGACTGGTTTCTGCTTTTGTATATTTGTAAAGAAAAGATGTGTTAAAGTTATCAGTTGGTTTTAATATCAGTTTACCTGAAAAGGAATTATTTAAGTAACCGTCTTTCTCTGTGTTACCGTATTTTGAATCTGCAGCAGAAACCCCGTCAGTTTTATTTCTGGAGAACGAAAGGAAGTAATGCAAAATGTTGTAATTACCTCTTGCAGAAACACTGCCTCTGTAATAATTATTTGAACCCCCTTCGCCGTTTAGTGAAAAATGATTTCCAGCGGTTCCGGATTTGGTTATGATATTGATTACTCCCGCAACAGCGTCGGAACCGTAAAGAGTACTTTGCGGACCGCGCACGATTTCAATTTTTTCAATGTCGTTAGTGTTCAGGTAAGAAAAATCGAATGCATTATTCGGTGAAGACGGATCGTTCATTTTCGTACCATCGACTAACACCAAAGTATGATTTGGATTAGCCCCTCTGATATAAACACTAGCGATTTTTCCGGGACCGCCCTGTTCCACAACAGATACTCCGGGTAACTCCCGCAAAGCATCTTCTACTGTGTTAATTTGTTTTTCTTGAAGTTCTTTTGAGGTAATTACGGAAACCGAAGTTGCTAAAGTATAAAACGGTGTTTCCGTTCGGTTTGCGGTTACAACAATTTCGGAAAGAGAAGCATTCATTGAAACCGGCTGGGAAAAAATGGCAGCAGAAATAAACAGCAGGGAAAAGAAAATAAGATTAAATTTTTTCATAGAAGTTACTCCTTTTGCATTTGCCTGATTTTACAGGTGTAACGAAACAAATCGTTACTCAGTTAAAAGATGTAACTTCGTGGGCTAAAGTAATCTGCAAATTGTTGGATTACAATCAGTAGTTTTGAACGAAATTTTATTAATTCGTTAGTCAAAACCTCACCCGCGAAGGTTTATTAATTAATTAGATATTATACGGCAGGTCTCCTGGCTTAAGACGTCATTTAACGCCTTCCCGGTACGAATGCAGAATTAAATTCTATATTCCCGCTTTTGGAGAGCTCGCTTCCATCAGTTGAATTTTATATTCTGCACTCTTTAACCAGTGGCATAATGTTAAACGACTTTTAATGTCTATCACAGTTGCGGGGCAGCACCGGAATGTAAATCAACTTGATTTGTTCACCGGTTTCCCTATTAAGTTAAAACAGACACCGTATAACATTCTGAGAAAGAACAAAAATAAAATACAAATATTCTTTTTCTCCGGCAAACAGTAATCAGGTAAAAATTAAATCGTAGAATTCGACCCGAAATATTTTTGAAAATGAAAATTAATAGCCGTAATTTTACTGCTAAATAATTAATTATAGTTTCAAACCTGTGGTTGTGATTTTGATATCATTTCATTTACTAAAAATCATTTCTAATTATTTTTTGTCAGAAACAACTCATATTAATTTATATAATGCGGGAGGAATTTAATGGGCTGGTTTTTAGAGGGCTTAAATTCGTCTGTAGGCAAAAAATTCATAATGGCTGTAACCGGCATTTGTTTGATTTTCTTTTTAGTGATTCACTTAATTAATAATCTAACACTCTATGGCGGACCCGATTTATTCGATACTGTAGTACTGAATTTGGATTCAATCAAACCTTTGGTCAGAGTCGCTGAAGTTATTCTCCTTGTTGTGTTTGTACTTCATATAGTTTACGGCACGTATCTGTGGTATGAAAACAAAAAAGCGCGTCCGGTTAAATACAAAATCAACGCTTCATCAAAAAACAGCGATATTTATTCGCGCACTACGTTTGTAACTGGTAGTATAATTTTTATCTTTCTTGTTATTCACCTTAGAACATTCTGGTTTGCTTTTAACTTTGGAAATCCACTGACCGATCTTCATCATTATTTTCAGTTTACTGCAGATACTTTTCAAAATCCCATTTATTCTTTCTTTTACATTATTGCTATGGTTTTGTTAGGTTATCATTTGAACCATGGATTTCAAAGTGCATTTCAGACTTTCGGATGGAATAACAAAAAATATTTTTCTTTCATTCAGAAACTCGGAACCATATATGCTTTAATAATGGCAATTGGGTTTGCCTCTATTCCGATTTACTTTTTATTTTTTTACGGAGGTAACTAATGATAAAGCTTGATTCGAAAATACCTGCCGGACCGATTGCGGACAAATGGACAAATCATAAGTTTAACATGAAGCTAGTTAATCCGGCTAATAAGAGAAAATATGATATAATTGTAATAGGTACGGGCTTGGCAGGCGCTTCAGCAGCGGCAACTTTAGGTGAGTTGGGTTATAACGTTACGGCAATAACATTTCACGACAGTCCGAGAAGGGCGCACAGCATTGCAGCACAAGGTGGAATTAATGCCGCTAAAAATTATCAGAACGACGGCGACTCCGTTTATCGTTTATTTTATGATACAATAAAGGGAGGTGACTTCCGTTCGCGCGAAGCAAATGTTTACCGCCTTGCCGAGGTGAGCAACAACATTATTGATCAATGCGTTGCTCAGGGTGTTCCTTTTGCGCGCGAATATGGCGGTTATCTCGATAACCGCTCGTTTGGCGGTGCTCAGGTTTCAAGAACGTTTTATGCAAGAGGTCAAACCGGACAGCAGCTTTTGTTAGGTGCTTACAGTGCTTTGATGCGGCAGGTAAATAAAGGGACGGTAAAATTATTTACACGCAGAGAAATGCTGGACCTTGTTGTAATTGATGGTGCAGCGCGCGGGGTTATCTGCAGAAATTTAGTTACCGGCGAACTGGAAAGATATTCTGCTCAGGCAGTTCTGCTTGCTACCGGCGGATATTCAAATGTATTTTTTCTTTCAACTAATGCAATGAATTGCAATGCAACTGCAATATGGCGGGCGCATAAAAAAGGTGCCTTGTTTGCAAATCCGTGCTTTACTCAAATTCATCCCACGTGTTTGCCGGTTCATGGAGAAGGGCAATCGAAATTAACTTTGATGAGTGAAAGTTTGCGAAACGATGGGCGTATCTGGGTCTCCAAGAAACCCGGGGACATGCGTCACCCGAACGATATCCCCGAAGACGAAAGAGATTATTATCTTGAAAGAAAATATCCTTCCTTCGGTAACCTTTCACCGCGTGATATTTCATCCCGAAGTGCAAAGGAAGTTGTTGATGAAGGCAGAGGCGCTCAGGGACAGGAAGCAGTATATCTCGATTTCAGAGATGCTATTAATAGACTTGGAAAAAATGTAATTGAAGAAAAATACGGCAACTTGTTTGAAATTTATAAGACTATCACCGGCGAAAATGCTTATGAAGTACCAATGAAAATATATCCTGCACCGCATTACACAATGGGCGGTCTTTGGGTTGATTATAATTTAATGAGTACTATTCCCGGACTTTTTGTTATGGGCGAAGCTAATTTTTCAGACCACGGTGCAAACAGACTTGGCGCAAGCGCTCTAATGCAGGGTTTAGCAGATGGTTATTTTGTCGTTCCTTATACTGTCGGAGATTATTTGGTAAATTACAAACCTGTAAAAGTCTCTACAGATCATAATGAATTCCAAAAAGCCGAAAGTCAAATAAATGATTTGGTTAAAAAACTTCTCTCAATAAAAGGAAAACATACCGTCGACGAAATTCATAAGAAGCTCGGCAGATTAATGTGGAATAAAGTTGGCATGTCCAGAAATGAAAAAGGATTGAAAGAGGTAATAAATGAGATACGCGAGCTTAGAGAAGAATTTTGGAAAGATGTTAATGTTGTCGGTTCAGATAAAGACATAAATCAATGCCTGGAAAGAGCCGGAAGAGTTGCTGATTATCTCGAACTCGGAGAATTAATGGCTGTGGATGCTTTGAACAGAAATGAATCCTGCGGTGGTCATTTTAGAGAAGAATATCAAACGGAAGAAGGCGAAGCTTTACGAAATGACGATGATTATGCATACGTGGCTGCGTGGGAGTTTGACAGTGTTGGTAAATGGAATCTTCATAAAGAAGAACTCAAGTTTGAAACTGTGAAATTAACTACAAGAAGCTATAAATGAGAATGCATAAGGATAGACGCAGAGAGTAGGATCTGCCTACCTTAATTTTAATGAAAGCGAGTGGGGTGCACTATAAAAGTCTTTTTAAAAAGTATTGTAAAAAAAGGTGATAAAAATGAATGAACAAAAATTGAATTTAACTCTGAAAATCTGGCGGCAGGCGAGTCCTGATACAGCGGGTCAGTTTAAAGAATATAAAATTTCTGTTTCACCTGATACGTCCTTTTTGGAAATGCTTGATGAATTGAACAACGAACTTGAAAAAAACAATCAAGAACCGGTTGCTTTTGAAAGCGACTGTCGGGAAGGAATTTGCGGCACCTGCGGACTTGTAATAAACGGTGAACCTCACGGGCCCCTTCCCAAAATTGCTACATGTCAATTGCATATGAGACATTTTAAAAATGGAGATACAATCTGGGTAGAACCATTTAGAGCCAAGGCTTTTCCGGTATTGAAAGATTTGATAGTAGACCGCTCTGCACTTGATAAAATTATAACTGCCGGTGGTTATGTTTCTGCAAATACCGGCAGTGCACCAGATGCAAATGCAATCCCTATTTCCAAAGATACCGCATCTGAAGCATTTGATGCCGCAGCTTGCATTGGCTGCGGTGCATGTGTAGCAGCATGCAAAAATGCTTCGGCAATGTTGTTTGTAAGTGCAAAGGTTTCGCATCTTGCCCTGCTTCCACAAGGTCATCCCGAAAGATATCGAAGGGTTGAAGCAATGGTAAAAGTAATGGATGAACTTGGATTCGGAAGCTGTTCGAATACTTATGCCTGCGAAGCCGAATGCCCTAAAGGAATTTCTGTTAGGAATATAGCCCGGCTAAATAGAGAATTTATTAAAGCAGAGGCTGCTTCTACTTCGGTTGAAGCATGATTTCTGTTTAGCTACTTCCGAAAAATTAGATTTTCAACTAATACATCAATGATGTCGTTCTGAATTTATTTCAGAATCTCAACATTTAGATTCCGAAACCCGCTCAAAGTCGTCAGACTTCGCTTGTCAGTCGTCAGACCTCGATCGTCAGATTCCGACCCGCTCCGACTGCAGAGCGAGGCGAGCGAATTCTGTCGAACGGACCCTGTCGGGAGTCCGTGGACTCCAATCCGTGACCTCGTCCGTGACGAAGTCACGAGACGGGCGGAGTCTTCGAACGAAGTCCGGTGACCGAACTCTGCGAGCGGGGCTCGCCAAAGACGGCAAGTTCGGGATGTTAATTGAATTAATTTTTCAAAAATCTTGGTTAAATAATTTTTTTTGCAATCATGTTATTAATCGGGATTTTTTTATGCTAATTTACTATTATTCATTTGTAATTGAGCTAATTTGAAGTGAATAATGTTCGAACGGGAAATTAAATTTATATACGACTTTAATCTAAACAAGATCAATAAGCTTGGTCCCTACTTTACGTTCGAACGCTTAAAGTCTGTAGATATTCTTCCCGCATTTTTACATTATATCTCAGCAGAAATTGATTATCTGATTTTTGAAGACCGGCAGAAACTTTTGAAAGATTCTGTATTTGATTATTCGGGTGAAAAAATAAGTTATTACTTTGAAGAAATAAATCAGGAAATCAAAAAGACAAAACGCTTTTCGTCCGAGTATATAGGCAAACTAATTCTTCATGCCTCATCTTTTACGGTAAATTATCTTGTTCGTCCCAAATGGACACTCAATAAATTTGTTTTTGATGAAGGCGGTCACAAAACGACTGCCGAAATAAAACAAATCTTAAACTACGTTTATTACTATAACTATCTTACAAAAATTATAATATCGTATATAAACACTAAAAAGATAATTTCAATGGATAGTGAAGAATTCGTCGAACTGGTAAATCGCGTTGATAGATTAGGAATAGAATCTTATCTCAATAGTATTCTTGAGGCTATGCTCAAATCTATGTCGGAATTTTTTAATACCGGCGAAATACAGAAAAATAAAATACCGCTTGTTGCAGTAAAATCGTTTTTATCCGAAAAACAATTAGGTAATTACATTGAAGCTATAGATAATTTTTTACCCGGCGACGAAAACACTAAGTACGATATCGGAGACTATAGGCGGGTATTTAACAAAGTATTGGTTGAAAAAGAAGAAAAGTTCGAGAAACCAGAAAAGGAAATTATCGAAGAGAAAGTCGAAGACTCCGTTGGAAGACAAGAAGAAATCATCCCCTCTGAAAAATTAGAAACGCCGGAAATAAAACATGAAGAAATAAAGGAAGAAACAAAATCGGAGGGTAAAGAAAAAATTGAATCCAAACCGAAGAAAATAAAAATTAAAATGTCAGACGAGATCAAAATCGAACAAATAGACGAAGAAGAAGAATCTGCTTCCGAGGTGCCGGCAGAGGAGGGAGAAGAAGATGAAAATACCGAGAGTATGGAGGAGATAATAAGAGCTTCAAAAGCAGAATATGATGAAGACGAAACGCCTGTAGAAGAATCAGAGACAGAAGAAAATGATGAATATGAAGAACTAAACTTGATTGAAAAAGAAGCGAAAGAAGATTCGCACGAACAAGAACAAACTGTTGAAGAAGTTAATGAGGAAGAAGTTGGTGATGAAACAATGCCGCATGAAGAACAAATTACCGAAGTCCAAACAAATCTAACAGAAGAAAATAGCGAAACAGACGAGTTAAACGAAAATGAAGTTAAAAAAAAACATGCAGAGGAATTGCAGAACAAAGAAAAGGAAGAACCGAGTTATGATGTCAAGGAGGGAATTGATATTGCAGAAATTTTAGAGCATAAAGATATGACGAAAGTGATCAAAGTAATTTTTGATTACGATATTGAAGAATTTGCAAATACAATCGACAGGATTTCCCAAAGCCGGACTATTGAAGAAGCAAATGCAATTCTTGAACAGACACTTGAGGAAAACCATATAGATTCTAATTCGAAAGAGGCTGAAATTTTTCGTTCCATAATTTCTGAATACTTTCACCACAAATAACATCAATGTTTCTTGATTATGCAAAAATTTTTGTGAAAGCCGGCAGCGGCGGCAGCGGAGCAATAACATTCCGGAGAGAAAAATACGTTCCCAAAGGAGGTCCCTCAGGCGGCAACGGCGGCAGCGGAGGAAATATAATTTTTCTTGCAGATAGAAATTTAAATACTCTACTTGATTTCAGGTATAAAAGAAAATATTTAGCCGGTAACGGCGAAAACGGCGGCTCATCATTAAAAGACGGTAAAAACGGAGCGGATATAATTATTAAAGTTCCCGTTGGAACAATTATTAAGGAAGCTTCTGACGGCAGGGTGATTGTTGATCTCAAATCCGACGGAATGAAATGTATTGTGGCAAAGGGCGGAAAGGGCGGCAGAGGGAATGCTAATTTTGCTACCCCGACTAATCAAGCACCTCGGTATGCCAAGCCAGGTAAACCCGGCGAGGAAAAAGAAATAATA
>DYLN01000225.1 GCA_020722085.1 Melioribacter roseus | reverse complement strand
AATACGCCGATGCAATAGACAAGAAAGAGGCGAAAATAACAAGATGCGAGTATTTTAAGAGGAACAATGACTACTTAAATTATGGGACCGAAGAAAAAGACCCCAATCATTATATATGTAAGTCAGAAATTTGCCACAGAGATACACCTAAAGAGGTGGTTGTTGGATTTTATGCAGAATTTATCTATGATCTCTATGATCAGTATAGAGAGGAGCTCGAAGAAAGTGAACAAAGCGGCTCTGTTCCGTATGTGAAAGAAAGATATTTATTTGGTCCCAAATCTGAATTTTTAATACCACACGGCATCACAGACTCTTGGTCCGAAGAAGGAGACTGTATACTTAATTATGATTGGATATTTCTAGGAGTAAGTTTTGAAACTCTCACCGATGAAAAACATGTAAAAAATTTTCGTGATGCCGAAAGATGGAGGATCATGTGGGAAGCAAGCGTTCAGGAAGGATTGCATAATGCGGATACGGTGGAACATTTCATGGAAAGCACCTTCATTGATGTCGTCAGAGAAGACGATAATGATAAAAAACTTATCAGTTTTAGATTACAAACCGCATATCTCAGAGTCGGAAGATTTATTAAATAGGAGTTAAATAAAATGAAGTTAAAAAGATTTGCTGTTATTTTTCTTTTTTTCTGGTTTTTCTCTTTTTGGGGCTTTTTAAGTTTTGGAAAGGAGATTCAAATTCCGAAAGGTGTTCATATACGTGACTCTGTTTTATATCTTACAGATCAATTGGGAGTGAATATAATTTGGTCCAACTTCGATTCCGACTCCACTCGCCGTGTGCCAATGAAATTTTCAGTTGATGATTCGAATCTTGCTAATATCATAGAAAAGTATCAGGAAGCGAACAAAGATATCATCAAAATAACTTATATTAAGGAAGATAACACGATAATTTGCGTGGACAAAAAAGTCGAATCCATATTTGAGGGATTTCTACAGGCTAAAATACTGTTGGATAATCAGCATAAAGTGTACACTCTGCTGAATAATAAAAAAAAAGGAATAGAAATAAATGGCAATGCAAGAAGAAAATCCGGCAAAGAGTCAATTTGGGATACTCTTCTCAACGAGTGGAGTGAGAAATCACCTCCGAATCTAACCATGAAAGAACTGATTTTCAACGTACTTAAGACGGGAAATATTAATTCTTGTCATATACCTATTCTGATTCCGCATTCAAAATATGATGAAGATGAAAAGAAAATAATTGATGAGCTTAAAGAGACGATAAGAGGTGGCACTGTTTCCGGAGAGGAATTGAATCGCTTGAAAGAAATACTTAAAAATATGGAAAGCCCCCCTTTAGTACGGGAAGAAAACAGCTTCAGGATTTATTTTAAAGAAAACCTTCCTGACGAATGGAAAGAGCCAACCTATGAGCAAATTGCGCAATTCCTGAATCATCCTAAGAAAACACTAGGAAAACCCCCGCATCGGCACCTTGAATTCTTTCTTCGCAAGGCTCTAGAATATGATTCTATTAATTTTCTTTCGGCTCTTATCGAATATAAGGTTTTCGATCAAGATCCTACCCTGGTGATGAATGTTTCTCCTACCAATATAATGATTCCAGATATTATATCTAAAACAAATAATTATGAAGCAATTCAGTTTCTGCTTAAAAATATAGAGAAAGTGAAATCTTACAAATTCAAGGAAACCATAATAAGTTGTTTTAGCAGTATTGATCAAACGCGTCTTGATAAAGAATGCCTTGATATATTTTTATCATTAGCCAAAGAGTTTAAAATAGAGAAGCTCTATCTGGACACGTCAAAGTGGATAGGTGATGATTTGCCGGATAACTATGATCGTTGGCAGAACTTCAAAGTTTCAGAAGTCAAGCTTGCGCATGAAGAAGACTTCGGGGAATTCCACCTTAAATACTATAAATATGAAACGCCCGTGAAAATTGGCGGAATTCCGCTTAAAAAATTTGAGGAAGCTGATTACTCAACTCCGGAAAAGGCGCATTTTTCTTCTCTTTGTGCAAGGACATATGAATGGAAAAAAGCCTCTTGTTATGATAATTATACTAAAGATCACTTTAGTTTATTGAACCAGTGGAAGAATTGGCATTCCGGATTTAACCCTTTTACCGAAATCCTATATAAAGTTGAAGTTACTGACATTAGATCCAATCAAAAACAAGAACCAATAGTTTTTTTAGTCAAAAAGTTGTTGAATGATAACAATTACATTTCAAATACTCCGATGAGATTAGACAAAAATAATTGGAAATCTGTTCTTAGCTGGACAAGAATAATATCCGATTTGAGCGAGCGTATAAAAGAGAAAATTGCGAAGTTGGAATCTCAAACCGAAAAACCATAAAAAATGCTCGTCGAAGGGAAATTTGATCTTGTCGCGGAGGGCAAGCCTGAAATCCCCGATGAGAAATACGACTGGTCGTTCGATGGAAAAGGCGTGAAAGACTTCGATCCCAATCCG
>DYLN01000224.1 GCA_020722085.1 Melioribacter roseus | reverse complement strand
TTTTACCCACTCTTTAAAAACATACGTACTTATACTGATTCGCTTTTTTGACTTATCCATTATATTTGTAAAAAATATGACCTAAGAAAATAATTCAAATTACAGCCTAAACGGTAGGAAAGAAAATTTTTGGGAGAACGAAATGATTAAAAAAATATTTTTAGCGGCAGCGGCAAGTATTTTACTAATACTAAGTTCTTGCAACAGCAACCCAGTCATTCCGCCGGAAGATAAACCCGGAAGAAGAGATTACACATGGAGGGTGGACACAGTTAATTACCCAGATGGTGTATGGAGACTGTGGGGAAGTTCTCCATTGGACCTGTGGGCTGTTTCCGGAGGTGGGGATCTTTATAGAACAATTTGGCACTATGACAGCACGTCCTGGTCCACAGATAATGTTTTTCGTCGGTACGCTCCTCAATGTGTATTTGGGTTTTCTAAAGATATTGTATTTATGGGGGGAACTTTTGGAAGAATATGGCAATTACATGGATGGACCTTAACCGAGATAGCCGCATTAACAAAAGACGGGCATAACAATATTGACTTTGATAACATGTGGGGGGAATCACCAAACGACTTTTATGCTTTCGGGGCATACTCGGATGAAAGAGGTGCACCAATTAATAGCGTAATTCCATTTCACGCTGAACCAATAAACTTTCAAGCCATCTCTGCATACAAACTAATGTCCGATTCTCATTCTTGCAATAAATTTCCTAATTTTCGTATGAAAATAATTTCAAACGAAAAAAAAGGGGATCACAATGGCTAATGCGATTTATAATGTACCATTACCGCCTAATGAACCAGTAAAAAATTACGCACCCGGCTCGCCGGAAAGAGCAGCATTAAAATCAAAATTAGAAGAACTTCAAAAACAGCAAATCGATATACCGATAATTATCGGCGGAAAAGAAATTAGAACAGGCGATACTGAAAATTGTGTTTTACCGCACGATCACAAAACTATTATCGGCAAATATCATAAGGTAAGTGAAAAAGAAGTTAACATGGCGATTAACTCTGCAATGCAGGCACAAAAATTTTGGTCGCAGATGGATTGGGAGGATAGAATTGCTGTATTTCTAAAAGCTGCCGACTTACTAAGTTTAACCGAATGGCGTTATATATTAAATGCGGCTACCATGCTTGCTCAGAGTAAAAATGTTTTTCAGGCAGAAATTGATTCTGCAGCAGAGCTTGCCGACTTTTTCAGATTCAACGCATATTATGCAATGCAAATTTACGAGCAGCAGCCGCTTCATTCTCCGTTTGGAATGTGGAATAAGATGGAATACCGTCCGCTTGAAGGGTTTATATTTGCTGTTTCACCGTTCAATTTTACATCTATTGCAGGCAATCTTCCGACTTCTCCGGCAATCATGGGAAATGTTGCATTAATGAAGCCGGCATCGAGTGCAGTTTATTCTGGTTACTGGATAATGAAACTTTTGCAGGCAGCAGGTTTACCGGACGGAGTTATTAACTTTATTCCCGGTACCGGTTCGAAAATAGGAAATCTTGTAATGGGTTCCGAGCATTTCGGCGGAATTCATTTTACCGGGAGCACCCCAACTTTTCAAAGCATGTGGAAAACAGCTGCCGGTAATCTGTCCAAATACAAATCATATCCAAGAATTGTAGGTGAAACGGGCGGTAAAGATTTTATTTTTGCACATGCAAGCTCGGATCTCGAAGCTTTGGGTACCGCTTTAATACGAGGTGCTTTTGAATATCAAGGACAAAAATGCTCGGCTGCATCGCGAGCTTATGTTCCAAAATCATTATGGACAAAGCTAAAAGATTATCTCGTTAGTGAATTGAAATCGGTTAAAATGGGTGATGTTTGCGACTTTACAAATTTTATGAATGCAGTCATAGATAAAAATGCTTTTAATTCTATCACCTCTTACATTGAATACGCGAAAAAATCGAGTGAAGCAGAATTTGTTTTCGGCGGAATGTATGATGACTCAAAAGGTTACTTTATTGAGCCGGCAATAATTCAAACGACAAATCCAAAATTCAAAACTATGGAGGAAGAAATTTTCGGTCCGGTTCTTACAATATTTGTTTACGATGATAACAAATACGAAGAAACATTGCATCTTTGCGATGAAACTTCAGGTTATGCATTAACCGGTGCAGTATTTGCATTGGATAGAAAAGCAATTGAACTAGCCGATAAAATATTAACCAACGCAGCCGGTAATTTTTATATTAACGACAAACCGACCGGTGCGGTAGTTGGTCAGCAGCCTTTTGGAGGGGCACGTGCAAGCGGTACAAACGATAAAGCCGGAAGTTATTTAAATTTGATTAGGTGGGTATCTGCAAGAACAATTAAAGAAAACTTTATTCCCCCTAAAAATTACAGATATCCGTTTATGTCGGAGAAATAATCGCTGGGGTTGAGATGGCGAGGTTGTCTAAAAAGTAATTGTTCAAACTTGTTCGCCGAAGGAGAATAAATAAT
>DYLN01000223.1 GCA_020722085.1 Melioribacter roseus | reverse complement strand
AATTTCTTTTAATGTGCGCCGTATCCCTAAATGTTTATTTTGGACAGATATGAAAATAACCGAGATAGCCTCTGCTTTTTTGCTTTTGTTTTGATTTTTTTTCTTTGTAAGTTTCTTTGCATTGAGCGTTCACTTTGTTGGATCCAAAGTCGTCCGCTTATTAAAAGTAACATTAACAAAGCAACATTTTTAAGGAGTTTCTTTAATGGCTGAGCGTGAAAGCGGAACCGTAAAATGGTTTAATGCAGCCAAAGGTTACGGTTTTATTGAGCGTTCTCAAGGCGGCGATGTATTCGTTCATTTTAGCTCGATTGAACAGGACGGATATAAGAGCCTTGAAAAAGGTCAAAAGGTTGAATTCACCGTTGGTGACGGACCGAAAGGACCACAGGCTCAAGATGTCAAAGTTGTTAAATAATAATTGCTATTATTTTCACAACTCCGGCGGTACTTGTGCCGCCGTTTTTATTTTAAATGCCTTGATTGATTCAATAATTGGAAGTGATTAACCTATAACAAAACCTATTTTTAGTAAGAACTATCATGCAAGACGCTAAGATTATTTGCTTTGCTGTTCATAATAACACTGTTTAATTAACTCCCAGGCGTTTTTAACATGTTTCTCTTCTGTTCTTAAGCCAGAAATGACAAGCCTGATTGTGAATTTGCCGTTTAGTTTTGTGTGGCTTAAAAATAATTTTCCAGTCGAATTAATTTTATCCATTAATTTTTCATTGAATTCATTCAGTTCATCGTCGGTTCTTAGGTGTGTTGGAACAGCCCGAAAACAAATTGTGCTGAACGGAACTGGAGCCAATCTTTCAAAGTTTGGGCTTTCATCAATCCACGAAGCAAATAATTTCCCTAATCTTAAATGCTCGCGGTACCTTGCAACTAAGCCTTCTTTTCCAAAGTATCGCATTACAAACCAGAATTTCAACGAGCGGAATCTTCTGCCAAGTTGAATTCCGTAATCCATGTAATTATGAACAGAAGAATCTTCGGATGTCTTCAAATATTCGTGAACCAAACTAAAGGCTGATTTTAAAGTTTCGGGATGTTTTGTATACAGCAGGCTTAAATCAATCGGCACGAACATCCATTTGTGTGGATTAACAACAAATGAATCCGCATTTTCCACCCCGTCCAAAATAAATTTCATTTCAGGTACCATTGCCGTTACTCCCGCATGAGCAGCATCAACATGAAGCCAGATATTTTCTTTTTTACAGATTGCGGCTATTTCTTTAACGGGATCAATACTTGTTGTAGAGGTTGTACCGATTGTAGCAACAACACAAAACGGAAGCCAGCCGTTTTTTTTATCTTCTTCAATTGCTTTTTCAAGTTCGCCGGGGATCATTTTAAATTCTCTGTCAACAGAGATCTTTCTTATCCCTTCCAGACCGATTCCGAGTGTTAAAGCTCCTTTATCAATTGATGAGTGGGCATGTTCGGAAGCATATAATCTCAATCTAGGAATTGCTTTATTTATCATTCCTTTTTGTCTTATCTGCAGATTTTGTTTGTGTTCGCGTGCAGATGCAATTGCATGCATCGAACTTACAGAAGCAGTATCGTAAATAATTCCCCAAAAGTTTTCTGGGAGCCCGATAAGCTGCCTAAACCAGTCAATAGTTACTTCTTCAATCTCATTTGAAGAGGGAGCGGATTTCCAGACCATCCCGTTTGTATTAAATGCGGCACTCAAAATTTCACCTAAGATTCCCGCGCCGCTTGCTGTTGAATTAAAATACGCCATAAAATTCGGGTGCTGCCAGTGCGTCATTCCCGGCATTACGATTTTTTCTACGTCTTTTAAGATGTTGCCAACAGGTTCACCTTTTTCAGGTGGATTTCCCGGCAGCATTTTTTTTATGTCCCCCGGTTTTATGTTTGGAAGCACGGAATAATTTTCAATGTTTTTTAAGTAATCGGCAATCCAATCAATTAATTCGTGTCCGTACTTTCGAAATTCTTCAACCGGCATATCGCCTATATTTATTGTGTCTTTCATTTTTTCTCCGAATAAGAATAAAATAAATTTAATTAAATCAAGTTGACTCATAGTTAAGTAACCAACAACAAATTTTTAATTTCTTTGGTTACAATGTTCTTTGATTTATTGATAGTATGTTCAAGACAATAATCCATTGAATCGACTATAATTATATACCTTGGTCGATCTCTCATATTTAAGACTAAAAAATTGAGATTACTTTTCTTACTCATGCTTTGTTCTTTTGCTTTTAATTCGGATGTCAAATTCTCGGAATAGTTATTAAAAATCAATATCGAGATAAACGTCATCAGAGAAAAAAAATTTTTTGTTCGTTTCATTTTATGCTCTACATAATAAAATACATCGGGACACACTTAATTTTTATTTGACAAAAGCTAAACTAATAGGTAAAATTTAACAGTCAAGCAAAATAATTTAAGACAATTGATATTAATAATTTTTTTTGATTTATATTCTCGAGG
>DYLN01000222.1 GCA_020722085.1 Melioribacter roseus | reverse complement strand
CTCGCGACCTCCTGCGTGACAGGCAGGCGTTCTAACCAACTGAACTACGACCCCAAAACAAATGACAATTATCAATTAAGATGAACAAAATTAGCAATATTACTCTATCCAAACAAGAATCAGCTTATAATTTTTCTGTTCCGAAACTAACACCAACAGCATGCGCCGCTAAAACGGCTTGATCTTTCGGTTTGACAAGTTTTTGTCGTGATATTGCATCGGCTATTCTTACACTTTTAATCTCCGAACCCCTCAATGCAACCATCCTACCGAATTGCTTTTTTATTGCTAATTCAATTGCATTAGTTCCAAATTTTGTTGATAAGATTCTGTCAAACGGGGTTGGACTTCCGCCGCGCTGCAAATGACCGAGTACGGTAAATCGTGTTTCTAAACCGGTATTCTCGGCAATTTTTTTAGATACTAATTCGCCGACGCCACCAAGTTGAACCGGATCGGTTCGTTTTAAGTCTTTTGATTTTACCACAATGCTGCCGTTTTTCGGTTTAGCTCCTTCGGCTACACAAACTATACTGAATCTTTTTCCCATCATATTTCTTTGCACTACTTTATCATAAACAACTTCCCATTCAAAAGGAATTTCAGGAATTAAAATTATGTCGGCTCCGCCTGCCAAACCGCCGTTAAGTGCTATCCAGCCGGCATATCTTCCCATTACTTCAATTACCATTACACGATGATGTGAAGAAGCGGTTGTGTGTAATCGATCAAGAGCTTCGGAAACAACATACACAGCAGAATCATGCCCGAATGTTTGATCGGTTGCTTCAAGATCGTTATCAATTGTTTTGGGAACACCCACTATATTCATTCCCATTTGTGAAAGCTGATGAGCAATGTGCATTGTTCCATCACCGCCGATTGTAATAACTACATCAAGATCCCAGGCCTGATAATTTTTAAGTGCATCTTTTGACCTGTCTACAATTTTAATTTTTCCGTTGTTTTCTTCGGGCCAATGGAAAGGATCGCCCTTGTTTGAAGAACCGAGAATTGTACCGCCTGTCGCTAAAATTCCGGATACGTCTTTATTATACAATTCCATTGCTTTGCCTTCAACCAACCCTTCAAATCCGTCGAGGATTCCTAAAACAGTTAATCCATGATCGTGTGCAGGTTTTGTAACACCTCTTATAACAGCGTTTAATCCGGGACAATCACCCCCGCCAGTTAAAATTCCTACCTTTTTTACTTTTTGCATTCAGTCTGCCTGTAGAATTATTTTTGAAATAACAACACAAATTTAATGTTTTGGCTAGAAAGTTATTCAGGTTAATTTAGTTTTGTCGTGGTTTTGAAATGTAATTTTGATAACTCTGCTAATTTATCATTGCCGTACTTTGAGATAATTTCTTTCGCAATCTGCTCTACTAATTCGGAAGCTCCTTTCTGTAAATTGAAGCCGAGTTTTTTCTGCCGTTCAAACCATTTATTAAACTGATCTCTGGCTAATATTGAGGCAGCAGCTACGCCTATATATTTTTCCGCTTTATGAAGCTGGATAAATTCAATATTATTCATCTTGTCAGATAATGATATTTGTAAATCTTCCTTGCTGAATTTGTCGGTGATTACATAATTACATTTTTTCCTGTTCAATAAATTTTCAACGGCTTTTGAATGTGACCAGTTCAAAATTTTGTTAAGATTTTTGAATCTCTTATAAAGCTCGTTATACTTGGAAGGAGTAATTGTTATTACTTCATAAGCATCCGGGAATTTTTTTTTAATATTGACCGCAATATTTTCAATCTGATTATCGTTAAGGTCTTTGCTGTCTCTTACTCCGAGAGCGGACAATATTTTTTTAGAAGTTTCGTTAACGTAGAAAGCAGCGGTTGTAAGCGGTCCGAAGAAATCGCCTTTGCCGGATTCGTCTGTACCGATATATTCTTTCGGTTCGGTTATTTCTTTTTCAGAAAATTGAAATTTTGGTTCATCGGCAATTATTTTATTTACTTCTTTATACAATTCACTTTCCAAGTTGCCCTGTAAAATTGTCTTCACTCCTTTTTTGCCGAAGTAAACCTGTACCTTCAGCTTTTCTGAGCTACGTTCTACAGTCACCTCAAAATTGTAATCTTTTTTATTAATTGCAGAAAAATTCAATGATCTGTTTGTTAACAAATCGGCAATTTTTTGTATGTGTTCGTGTGCTATTTTTTCGTTTTGTGTCAATTTAGAGTAGGACTATCATTTAAAGAAATAATCTGGGCTCTAACGAGCGGAGAGGGAGGGATTCGAACCCCCGGTAGCCAAAGACTACAACGGTTTTCAAGACCGCCGCATTCAACCACTCTGCCACCTCTCCGTTGTTTTTGTTATTGAGTAGTCTACAGCCTACTAAAAAAGAACTTGAAAAGGCGGTTACAAGATTACCAAAAAAAAAAGTTATTATCCATTTACTTTTTGTTATGTTTTTTCTGACCTAACTTAGAACAATATGTTTATTAACTCACCTTACGC
>DYLN01000221.1 GCA_020722085.1 Melioribacter roseus | reverse complement strand
CCAGCCCCTACATCATCGGCACAACAGCATGTTAATGTTAGGAAGGTTGTAGGGTCAAGGTTCCCTCGCCAGAGTCCGGCGGAGTCTTCGACCGTTAGAGTCTATCGGACTCAACGAGATTCTGTCGAACGACTGGGGGCCGATGAGGAAGCGAGGCGAGAGAATTCTGTCGAATTGCTTGTTGCAAGAGAATTATTTACCTTTTTACTGAAATGATATTTTTGTTTTTGAATTTCGGCTGTTTTTTGAAAAATAGGTAACGAGAACAATGGTTAGGATAAAAAATCTTAGAGAATATACATGAAAGCGTTCATTCTAACAGCGCTTTTGTTTATACTTCCTTTACCACAAAACAAACCCAAAATTGATGTAATTAACATCGACGGAACAATTAATCCCGTCACCGCCGATTTTATCCACAATACAATTGAAAGAGCCGGCAAAGAAAAAGCAGAATGCTTAATCATCCAGCTCAACACACCGGGCGGACTTCTCAAATCAACACGAGTAATTGTGAGTGATTTTTTTTCTTCCGGCATTCCAATAATTGTTTATGTTTATCCACCGGGCGCACAGGCTGCATCTGCCGGTACAATTATTACACTCGCTGCTAACATTGCCGCAATGGCTCCGGGAACTAACATCGGAGCGGTTCACCCAGTAATGATGAACGAAGGAGGTGAATCAAACAAAAAGGACAGCACGGATATAATGATGGAAAAAGTAACAAATGACGCAGCAGCCTTTATAAGAAGTATTGCAGAGAAACGTCATCGAAATATTGAGTGGGCTGAAAAAGCTGTACGTCAAAGTTTATCATTGAGCGAAACGGAAGCATTAAAAGAAAAAGTAATTGATCTTACCGCTAAAAATTTAGACAGCCTTCTGGTTCAACTTAACGGATACAAAACTGAAACTGCAGATGGACCAAAAATAATTCACACAAAAAATGCCGAAGTTAGTATTATCGAGATGAATGCAATACAAAAATTTCTCGATATAATAAGCGATCCAAACATTGCATACATTTTGATGATGCTCGGAATCTACGGCTTAATTTTTGAGTTGAGCAATCCCGGTTCCATTCTTCCCGGTGTTGTGGGAGTTATCTCTATAATTCTTGCTTTTTATTCTTTCCACACACTTCCGATTAATTATGCAGGATTAGCATTAATAATTTTTGCCGTAATTCTTTTTATTGCGGAAATAAAGGTTGCTAGCCACGGATTACTTACTGCGGGAGGAATAATTTCATTTATAATCGGTTCACTAATGCTGATCAATACTGATGCGTCCACCAGGTTTCTTAGCATTTCGTTGAGTGTAATTATAACAACTGCTGTTTTGACGGCTCTCTTTTTTGTCTTTGCATTGGGGAAAGGAATTGCTGCACAACGCAGAAAACCGACAACGGGAAGTGAAGGTTTAATAGGTGAAGTCGGTTTGACATTATCCGAATTAAAATTCGGTACAGCCGGAAAAGTTTTACTGCATGGAGAAATCTGGAACGCCGAGTGCACGGACAGCAAAGTTGAAGAGGGTGAAAACGTAAAAGTAATCGGCATGAAAGAACTGAAATTGATTGTGAAAAAATCCGATTAACAACCGACAAACATTAACTTATAGGAGATATATTATGGGACCAGAAAACATTACAGTTACTTTCATCATCGTATTTTTCCTTATAATTATTCTTGCAAGTGCGATTAGAATTCTACGTGAATATGAACGCGGAGTAATTTTCAGATTAGGGAGGCTGATTCCTACTAAAGGTCCCGGCTTAATTTTTCTAATTCCCATTGTCGATAGGATAGTAAGAGTTAGTCTTCGTGTTGTTACGTTGGATGTCCCTCCTCAGGATGTAATAACGAAAGATAACGTTTCAATTAAAGTAAATGCAGTTGTTTATTTTAGAGTTATCGATGCATCCAGAGCAATTGTAGAAGTTGAGAACTATCTTTTTGCTACTTCACAGCTTGCACAAACCACTCTGCGAAATATATTGGGACAGTCGGAGCTTGATGAACTTCTTGCAGAGCGTGAAAAAATTAACAGACGGCTCCAAGAAGCGATTGATACTCATACTGCTCCTTGGGGTATAAAAGTTTCTCTTGTGGAAGTAAAAAACGTTGATTTACCGGTCGAAATGCAAAGGGCAATTGCGCGTCAAGCCGAAGCTGAGAGAGAACGGCGTGCAAAAGTAATCCATGCTGAAGGAGAATTCCAGGCTTCACAAAGACTGGCTGATGCATCTAAAATTATCAGCAGTTCGCCGTATGCACTTCAACTAAGATTTTTACAGACACTGACCGAAGTAGCGGCAGAGAAAAATTCAACAACTGTATTCCCCGTCCCTATCGACCTTTTCAAACCTTTTATAGAATTACTTGACAAAGGCAGGAGAAGAAGAAAGTAATAAGAATGGTTAATGGAAGATGGGTGACTGCAGTAGTCATTTGTTTTACATTATTGGTAGTCATTTACTTCGTGTCATTTG
>DYLN01000070.1 GCA_020722085.1 Melioribacter roseus | reverse complement strand
TATTTATTTGTAATGACTTATAATACCATATAAATTTCTAATGACAATTTTGGGTTGAAATATTCTTAGTATATGAATGCATTAAAATGCATTGAAATGAGTATCATTCAAAATAGAAGTTATGTCGAAAACAATCACTCTTCGTTTAAGCGAAAAAAATTACAGTAAATATAAAAAGCTGGCAGGTAGAGATAATAGACCTATTTTTTTATTGATGCTGTTAAAAAGTATCCACTTAATAATCTTGTTTAATGTAAAAGATAGATTTATATTTGCCACACAAATAATGGTCGTCAGCCGCTTTCCCAGCGGCTGAGTTAAAAGGGAATAAGGTGTAAATCCTTAACAGTACCCGCTGCTGTGAGCTTCGTATATTTTTTTGCCAACCTCGGGTCAATGTTCCGAGGATGACCAGTAAGTAATTTTCAATCTGGTCAGCCTCTGGGTGTGAAGGCCGGCAAAAAAGAAGCGAGTCAGAAGACCTGCCATTATTTTTTAATTCAATGCTTTCGGGTAAAAAGCTAAGAATGATTTAGATATGTAAACAATTCTCTAAAATCTTTCTTAATTCTTTAACCTGATATTTACAGCTTTTGCTGTACTTTATTTTTATTCGTGCTCTGCAACCTCTGTTGTTTGTTCTATGGAGTTGAAATGAAAAAAGCAATATTCAACTGGAGCGGTGGTAAAGATAGTGCGCTGAGTTTGTACCATTGTTTTAAAGATGGCAAATTTAATATTAAATATTTGTTAACAACGGTAAGCGAGTCATACTACCGAGTTTCTATGCATGGGGTTCGAAGAGAATTATTGTGGTTGCAAGCGCAAAGTATAGGCAAAAAACTTAAAGAGGTATTTTTGCCTGAAAATGCTTCGTTAAATATTTACGATGAAGTGATGAAACGGAATCTTAAAGAACTTAAAAAAGAAGGAATTGATTACTCAATTTTCGGAGATATTTTTTTGGAGGATCTCCGGCAGTATCGTGAAAATAGATTGGAGGAAATTCCTATGAAGGGAGTGTTTCCAATCTGGGGAAGATCAACCAAAGAAATTATGAGCGAGTTCATAGAACTTGGATTCAAAGCAGTTGTTGTATGTGTGAATGAAAAATATCTTGATAAATCGTTCGCCGGTAGATTGATAGATAGTTCTTTTCTTAGTAATCTCCCGGCAAATGTTGACCCTTGCGGTGAGAACGGCGAGTTCCATACGTTTGTATTTGACGGACCGATTTTCAGCAAATCGGTTAGTTTTCAACTTGGGGAAATCGTTTATAAAAAATATGAAACGAGCTCAAACAAAAAAGATGAAGATTGTTGCTCAAAAAATAACGTCGACAGTTTTGACACCGGTTTTTGGTATTTAGATTTACTGGTGAAGTAAGAGTCGATTATTAATTTGCAGTAGCTTTTAGGAAAAAATATGGGAATAGTGATTAATAAAAAAAAGAAAAAAATGTTTTTACTTTCAACTATTATATCAATTGTTGTAAGCTTTGCGATCGGCTGTTCAGACGAGAGTCACTCGAAAGAAGCTGTGTTAAAAAATGACTACGGATATTCTATAAATAAAAACTGGGTGAAAACCGAATACTCTCAAAATTTTGACATAGAATATTTTGATAACTATAAAGTAATTAATGTCTTTTCTGCCGATGAGAGGCATAAACTTATATTTCAATATTTACTTCTGCCGGAGGAAGCCGCTGTTCCAGATGGATATACTAAAGCTATGATTGTTCGAACACCAGTGAAATCCGTTATTTCTCTTACTTCGCTTTATATCGGATTTCTTGAGAAACTTGGTCTTCTTGATAAAGTAATTGCAGTCGATAAGTTTCAATATGTTATTTCTTCTAAGATGTGGAATTTAATTAATGCAGGAAAGGTTACGGAAGTCGGCGAATCATACAGCCCGAATATTGAAAAAATTTTTGAGTTGAAACCTGGATTAATTTTAACGTATGGAAACGGAAATCCGTACGTTGATGGAAATCCAAAACTGATTGAGTTTGGAATAAAGGTTGCCTCGACAACAATTCATCTTGAGAATTCGCCGCTTGCAAGAGCAGAGTGGATAAAATTTATTGCTGCTTTCTTTAACATGGAAAAGAAAGCAAACGAAATTTTTAACGGGATTGCAGAGCGGTATAATAAACTTGCTCAGTTGACAAAAAATGTAAAACAGAAACCGACTGTTTTTACCGAGGCTCTCTTCGGAGGTATGTGGTACGAACCCGGAGGTAAAAGTTATATGGCAAAACTGCTGAATGATGCCGGAGCAGATTATCTATGGAAAGATGATCAATCAACAGGCAGCCTGAAACTTACATACGAACAAGTTTATGAAAGAGCGCGCAGTGCCGACTATTGGATTAATGTTTTGTTCTGGAATAAAATCAGCGACGCACTAAAAAATGATCCGCGAAATTCTAAATTCAAAGCCTTTCGAACAAGAAATATTTTTAACAACAATGTTTTGGTTAATAAGTACGGCTATTACGAATACTGGGAAAATGGAGTGATTAACTGTGATCTTGTCCTTGCGGATCTTATAAAAATTTTCCACCCGCATCTTTTACCGGATTATAAAATGAAGTATTATAAAAAACTGCAGGATAAGTAATGCAATTTTCTAAAAGGAATAAATACATAATTGCTGCGCTCTTTGTTTTATTTTTAATCTCCTTTAGTTTTGATGTGCTGCTCGGTCCTGTAAAAATTCCTTTGAATGATGTACTCAAAATTGTATTTGGTTCTTCTGCTCCAAACTCTACGTGGGTTACTATAATCACAGAGTTCAGAATTCCGAAAGCCATTACTGCCGTTTTAGCTGGGAGTGCACTTTCGGTGGTTGGATTAATGATGCAGACTTTTTTCAGAAATCCTTTAGCCGACCCGTTTGTTTTAGGAGTAAGTTCCGGTGCGAGTCTTGGAGTTGCATTTGTTGTTTTAACTGCAGGCTCTTTTGGGATTAATTTATATTTTCTGGGAGATATTGTAAGTAATTTAAGCATAACAATCGCTGCATGCATCGGTGCTTCAATAATTTTATTGTTGATTACCATCGTTGCAAAAAAAATCAGCAGTAATATTACACTTTTAATTTTAGGTCTTATGATCGGTTATGTTATTTCCTCACTTGAAAATTTTCTTAAATATTTCAGCTCGCCTGAAAGTTTACAGGGATACGTAATATGGGGAATGGGAAATCTCGGCAATGTTGTCTGGAACGATCTCTATTTTTTAATTCCTGTTGTTTTTGCCGGACTTGTTTTTTCTTTTTTGTTATCCAAGCAGTTGAATTTGCTTCTGCTTGGTGAAAAGTATGCACGGAGTATGGGAGTAAAAACGAGTGAAATCCGTACAATGATAATAATCGTTGGCGGGGTTCTTGGGGGGGTAATAACGGCATTTTGCGGTCCTATTGCTTTTATTGGTATAGCTGTCCCGCACTTAACAAAAAATTTGCTGAATGAATTCGATCATAAAATTTTAATTCCTGCTGTTGCACTTGCAGGTGGTGTGCTTACACTCATTTGTGATATTATTTCGCAGCTTCCTGGCAGCGGCCAGACTATTCCAATAAATACTGTTACATCTCTTGTAGGCGCACCTGTTGTAATCTGGATTATCGTTAAACAAAGAAAAGTGAAACACTCTCTTGCAATGGAATGAAATGAATATCAAAATTAACCCACAAAATGATAAACACTTTGCAGATGGCAAACCCACTTTATCTGCATCAGAATTGACAGTTGGATACAAGGAAAGAAAAAAGTCCGTAAACATACTTTTTGAGCGGGTAAAATTTTCAATTTACCCGGGTGACTTTGTATGCCTGCTCGGTCCGAACGGCAGCGGAAAGTCGACACTTTTGAGAATAATTTCGGGAATTCAAAAACCTATTGACGGTGAGATATTAATAGACGGGAAGAATATAGCAGCGTACGACAGCCGTGAACTTGCAAAAAAAATAAGTATAGTTTTGACCGAAATCTTTGATATAAATAATGCATCGGTTTATTCAATTGTAAGCATGGGACGCTATCCGCATAATAACTGGCTGGGTATTTTGCGCAGAGAGGATTTTGAGATTGTCGATAATATGCTGAAAGTAACCGATCTGCTTCAATATAAAGATAAAAATTTTTTTGAATTGAGCGACGGTATACGGCAAAAAGTGATGATAGCAAGAGCGCTTGCTCAGGATACGCCGCTAATTCTGCTTGATGAGCCGACAGCGTATTTAGATGCACCAAGCAGGATAGAAATAATGCACATGTTAAGGCATTTGGCAAAGCAGTTCAGAAAATCGATAATTGTTTCTTCCCACGACCTTGATCTTGCATTACAGGCTGCCGATAAAATTATGCTGATAACAAAAGAAAAGAATATTGAAATTGATACTCCTGAAGACCTTGTGCTGAACGGGCACTTTGAGACCGTCTTCAACACAAAAGAAGTAAAATTCCATCCTCAGAAAGGGATATTTAAAAAGAAAGCGGAAAAGAAAATCACATTAAAAATTGTTGGCAGTAAAACAGAAATTTTCTGGACGGAGCGGGCACTTGAAAGAATAGGTATTTCAATCAGACCGGATAAAGATGCACTTGGCTTACTTCAAATTGTAAAACAAAACAACGAAATACTCTGGCAGCTAAATATAGGTACGGAAACGTTTACGTTTTATTCTATTGGTGAACTGCTGGATTATTTGAGCAGATTAAATTTCTCATGAAGATGTTTATTTCAGCAGCATTATTTTCTTAACAAGATTTACCTTTTTTAACTAACCAATTGATAAATATACATCTCGATTGCTTAGTTTCTTGCATTAAATTTCTTTTCGTAATAACCGGCTTCTTGTTTTTCATCTACCAATGTTACAACTCTTTGGCTTTGGTTGTAATCAAGTATTATTGCAATTTTTTTCTGTTTTTTTTGAATGTGTTGTTTCATTTTGCTGTGTTTCTTTCTTTAATCCTGCAGAATTATTTTTCGTGGAGATAATACCAACAAGATGAAATTTTTGTGCAACGTAGATGGACACTATGATTCGCTACGCTTATCTCCTTGTCCATACACTTATCTTTACTTACTGTCAGCAAAGTTTTTTCAAAAAATGTAAAAATTAAAACCCGGTACAAAGCCGGGTTTTTTATTGCACGGAATTTTACTTTTACTGATTTATAGTGTCTCAAGATTACTTGATTTATTAAAAAGTTGTAACTATTCCGCTAAGGTTAGCGCTTAAGTGAAGATGAGCATGAATTTTTGGCCTATCAAAAATTGATTTTAGAAATCCGATTTTGCATTTTAAACCTCGATGAAAGGGAGTAAATTAAACACTGTAAAATTTTGTTTAACCTCTTCGTTTAGAGTTTTCGAAAAAACATTTCAAATTTTTCTAACGTAGTGAGATGACTTTAAAATATTTGATTAATATTCTTTTTTTATTCCTGCTCCTTCTATATTCTAATAACTTTTCTCAGGTTTCCGATTCGTCTACTATAGCAGTAATTGGTAATAAAAAAATTAATGCCAGTGAATTGAAAGATAGGCTGGAAGATTATATGCTGCTTTCTGGAATCAAAGATAATATTGTAGTTCGCAAATCCATTCTTAATAATATGACAAATGAAATTTTGTTGTATTACTATGATGATAACAGTAAAATTTTTTCGAATCCTGAATACAAAAAAGAACTTAACTGGGCAAGAATACAGACTATACTTGCTTTTTTAAAAGACAGGGATGTGTATGCCAAAATCAATGTTACCGATGAAGAGGTACGTTCGGCTTTCTATAAAGCAAATGAATATATAGCAGTGAAGCATTTGTATGCAAAAACAGAATCAGAGGCTGAATCGTTGTATCAGCTGCTTCAAGCCGGTATGAACTTCGATACTTTAGCAGCCCAGGTTTTTACAGATTCTACTTTAAGAAAAAATGGTGGGTATCTGGGTTATTTTACTTGGGGCGATATGGACCCTGATTTTGAAGACGCAGCTTATAATCTTCGTGTCGGTGAAATATCCAAACCGGTTAAAACTGCTTATGGCTACAGCATTATAAAATTAGTTGATATTAAACCGCATCCTTTGCTTACCGAAACAGAATTTCTGAACAAGAAAGATCATTTTATACGTGTTTTGAAAATAAGAAAAAAGGGTCCTGCTGAACGAGAGTTTATTAAAAAAATCTTTAATTCCAATAAACTAAAGATTAACGAAAAGACGCTTGGAAGTATATTCGATAATTTAAGACTGTCACCGTTGAATTTGATTGCAGAACAAAATAATAGAAATCTTGGTTTGATATGTGTTCGATACGGCGATAAAAAGTACTCTGTAGGACAGATAGAGGAAAGAATAAATGAAATACCTTTTTTCCATCGCAGAAAAATTAATTCTTTGAAAGCGTTGAAAGATGTTGTCACAGGTTTAGTAATTCAAGATCTTTTATATAATAGAGCTGCGAAAGAAGGCTACGATAAAAATCCGGAAGTTACGGAGATGATAAAAAAATATGATAAAAATATTTTTCTAAAATATAAAAGAGAAGAAATTGCCGAAAAGGCTGTGTTGCCGGATAGTGTATTTCATAAATTTTATGCAGATAATATTCATTATTTCACCATCGAACCGCAATTGAATGTTCAGGAGATTGTTTTAAACAAAAAACATCTTGCTGATTCACTTCTAGCTCTAATTAAAGATGGTGTTGATTTTGGATCCTTAGCAAAAAAATACTCGTTAAGAAGGTGGTCCGCTGAAAATAACGGCGTTATGGGATTTGCGGCAATCTCCAAGTTTGGAATGCTAAAAGATATTCTGTGGAAGAGTGAGGTCGGTTCGATATTAGGTCCCATTAATATTGAAGGTTATTACGGAATTTTTAAGGTGCTTGGCAAAAAAGATAGTACTGTAAAACCTTTTGAAGAAGTAAAATCGGAAGTAGTTAAACTTGCAAAAAAAGAACGCTCAAAACAAATAGTTGAAAATTATGTCGAGAAAATAAAAGAGCGCGTACAAACTGAAGAATTTGACAACAATCTTAGTGAAATCAAATTGAATTTTTAATATCATTATAACAATATTCCAGTGAATGGTATATAATTTTTTATGTTACGGGAGGCACCATGAAGAAAACACTTACCATTATTTCGTTGGTCTTTTTTTTCCCATTATTAATATTTGCCGGAACAACAGGTAAATTAACTGGAAGAGTAACAGATAAAAAGACCGGTGAACCTTTACCATTTGTAAACATAACCATTGAAGGGACCACATTAGGCGCTGCCAGCGACCTTGATGGTAAGTATATTATACTAAACATCCCGCCGGGTAAGTACAATGTTAAGTTTCAATATGTAGGTTATCAGCCAGTAATTGTAGAGAATGTCCAAATTTCGATTGATCTTACTACTATACAAGATGCTGCACTTGAAGAATCGACAGTCGAGTTGGGAGCAGTAATTGTTCAAGGTAATGTTGAGAGAATTCAAAAAGACATAACCTCATCTCAGGCACGAGTAACCTCCGACCAGATTCAGAATCTTCCGGTTACAGAAATCACTGATGTATTACAATTGCAAGCTGGAGTTACAAGGGATGCAAACGGCGATTTCCATATTCGCGGCGGAAGATCAACAGAAATAGCCTACTGGGTTAACGGTATTTCAATTACTGATCCTTATGATAACAGCAGAGGAATTGAAATTGACAACAGCAGTGTGCAGGAACTCCAGGTTATCAGCGGTACATTTAATGCAGAGTATGGTCAAGCTTTGTCCGGAATTGTTAATACTGTAACGAAAGAAGGCGGACGTACTTATACCGGAGATGTAAAGGTTTACAGCAGCGATTATGCTAGTAACTTTACCGATTTTTTTACCGGAATTGATAAGTACAATCCTTTCACCAATTATAACTTCCAGGGAACTTTGAGCGGGCCGATTCCGTTCACAAGAGATAAACTTACTTTCTTTGCAATGGGCAGATATGTTTATGATGATGGCTATTTGTACGGCATAAGAAAATTTACAACTACCGGACAGCCGGCTGACGGGGCATTGATACCTATGAACTGGAGTAAGCGTTGGATTGGCCAATCTAACATAACCTATCATGCTTCAAATCAATTCAAATTTAATCTCGAAGCGCTTTATTCCAAAGAAGATTATCAGGATTATGATCATAGTTTTAAATTGGAACCTGACGGCAATGTTTTTAAATATTCCAAAAGTTATAATCTTACTTTTACAATGACTCATACTTTTTCCAATACTTCTTTTTATACGTTTAAGTTTTCAAGATTTTTCAAAGACTTTAATGAGCATCTTTACCCCGATCCATTCGACCCGAGATATTTAAGTCCTGATTCTCTTTACACTGTTGGTTATGCATTTCATGATAAAGGAACTAACCTCCATAGGTTTTTCAGGCAGACCGATTCATTCATTGCTAAGATTGATTTTACCAGCCAGGTAACCGAAAACCATTTGGTAAAATTTGGAGTTGAAAGCAGGATTCATGACCTTAAATTTGATGATTACTCTTTGGAACCGTTAAGAATAAACGGCATTCCGGTTGAACCGTTTCAACCTGCCATTCCCGATATAAATACACCAAACAGAACAAAGTATAATAACAAGCCAATTGAATTATCCGCTTACATTCAAGATAAAATTGAGTACCAGAGCGTAATTATAAATATAGGTTTAAGATTCGATTACTTTGATGCAAAAGCTAATGTACTTGTCGATCCTACTGATCCGAATATTAATTTGCCTTTAAGAGCCGAATTGGAAAATCTTTCATTAACCGAACGTGAACCGTACTTTTATAAAAAAGCAACACCCAAATATCAGTTAAGTCCACGCTTCGGAATTGCTTATCCAATTAGTGATAAGGGGGTCCTTCATTTTTCTTACGGTGAGTTTCTTCAAATACCAACATTCCAATACCTTTTTCAAAATGGACCTTACTATGTCCCCCAAACCGGAAGCGGCTACGGACCTTATGGGAATCCGGACTTAAAACCTCAAAAAACAATTATGTACGAAATCGGATTTAGACAGGAATTCTTTAGTGATTTCAACGTTGATATAACAGGTTTTTACAGAGATATTAGAAATTGGATTACTGCCGGTCCTCTTATTACCACAAGAAATCTTGTTACATATTCTATATTTATTAATAAAGACTATTCTAATGTAAAAGGGATTACGCTCAACTTAAATAAAAGATTTAGTAGCCATTATTCCATTGACTTGAACTATACATACCAAGTTGCCGAGGGAAGTAACTCGAGGCCTGAAGATGAATTTAACGCACAATTATCCAATAATGAGCCAAACTTATTTTTAATTCCGTTAAATTGGGATCAAAGACATCTTCTTAATTTTTCTTTTTTTGTAGGCGATACGGATTGGGGAATAAGTTTTATTACACGTTACGGTACGGGCTTGCCGTATACCCCATCAATAACACAATATACGGCTGATCGCGGGATTACTTCCGGGCTTCAAACGAACAGTAGAAGAAAACCAAATCAGTTTTCTATAGACTTAAGACTACATAAGACTTTTCCTATAGCCGGTCTTGATGTAACAACATTCGTGCAAGTATTTAATCTGCTGGATAATAAAGTTGTTCAAAATGTGTTTGCTGATACAGGAAGTCCGGATTATACTACTCAGGCACAAAATATTGGGTATGACCCGGCTAGACCTAATACAGTTGAAGAATACCTGAAGAATCCAACGAATTATGCTGCGCCAAGATTGATTCAAGTCGGATTTGAATTCTCATTTTAACAACTTGAAAATTTTATAAGGAGTGAATAATAAATGAACAAAATTTCGAAACTGAGCTTGATGCTGATAATTACCGGTATATTTACTTCAATTTCACTTGCTCAATATAAGCCCAGCAAAGAAAGAGGCGATGTAAAGTGGAGAACAAAAGGGCAAATGGAAGGCAACCAAATTAGGACAACTATATTTAACTTTGGACAAACAGGAAGAGAAGGTGGTCAGTTTCCTATTAATGTGCAAACACCGTATGAATGGCCTAAAAACACTGGGCACGTTTATCTGGCTATGACAGGGATTTTTGTCGGCGGCGAAGTTGTTGATAACGACGGGCAGATCCAGCATATAATTGATGTTATGAATTACCGTCAATCACCGCAAGGCAAGTCGTGGAATTTTGAACCAGTGCCGGGGTATTTGAACAAGACAAAAAATGAGATTGCAACGAGTGTTGATCCTGAAACATGGCCGTCTTTTTGGCCGGATAGAATGCAAGATCAAGTTGATCCGGGCTGGTCAGGTTCGTGGAATGGATATTTTGGCAAAAATAAATTTAATGCGGATCAAGAAATGTATTACCACGCTTCCGACGATAACTACGATAGATATACAGCCTATTTCCCCGATACTACGGATTTAACGCGTAAAGGGCTGGGTATAATTCTTAATGTAAGAGCATTGGCATGGTCTCAAGTATTGGTTCAGGATGCGTTATATCTTTTGCATTATATTAAAAATGACGGAACTAAAGATATAGCCAAGGTAGGTTTCACACTTTGGTATGCGGATTTTGTTGGAGGAGATGGAGATTCCCAGGATGATAGATCGGACTTTGATCTTTTGGACGATATCGCATGGACGCGTGATTATGATAATAGAGCTCCTCTATTCGGTAGTGACCCTGTTGGAGCTGTGGCTGCAGTATTTCTGGAGACACCTGGTAATGCAACCGATAGAATTGACAATGATGGTGACAGTCCTGAAATGGGTCCGAAAGTTACAATGGATATGTTGGATGGCGAAGATCCAACTAATCAAATAGATGATAACGGAAACGGACTTATCGATGAAAACCAAACGCACGTTCCTTTCGGTCAGCAGGAAGGTGTAACTTTTGCAGATAGAATTGGGGAACCGATAGACCAGGCATGGGTGGCAAAACATCCGAGATTTCATAGAGAAGAAAATAGTCCGGTTGTTACGCAAGAAATGATTAATGAAGCTAACAGAGATGCAAGCAACAAATGGAAACAATGGCCGCCGATGGACAGTCTCCAAAACGGTCAGGTTCATTTGATCGAAGTTACTCAAGATAAACTGGGGATGCTATTTAAAGATGGAATAGATAATGATGGGAACGGCGAAGAAGACAGTCCGGTTATTACTCAGGAGATGATTAATACTGCCACTTCCGATCCTTATCACAGATATAGGGTAAACAATAAGATAATCTTATATAATGTTGTTCAATCTACACTGGGGATGAAATATGCCGACGGAATTGATAACAACAATGACGGCGCTGTAGACGAAAATATTGACGAAGGAATTGATGTGATGATTGATGAGAGTAGGGATAATGGAATCGACGATGATTACGATTGGAATCCGTTAACTGATGATACAGGTCTTGACGGTGTACCCAGTACCGGAGATCATGGAGAGGACGACGGCAAGCCTACTTCCGGTGCGAGATTCGGGCTACCTGGTGAAAAAGGGATAGATGTTACCGATGTTTCTGAGACTGATCAGATTGGCATTACGAATGCAGATTATGTTCCTGCCGGCGGATTGAATATAAACAGCGATGCACAAATGTGGTTCGATTTTATGATACCAGGCAAATTTTATGATCCACAGGAAGTAACATTCGGTGAATATGATCTATTTGTATCTTCCAACCTTTTTCCGTTAAAGGCGGGACAAACAGAACCTATATCCATTGCAATTATTCTTGCAAATGGACCGGTAACTGACCCTGGCGGTGAATTTAGAAGAAAGGAAATATTAAGAAAAAAGGTCAGAGCACAAGAGACTTATAACAACGATTATCAATTTGCTAATGCTCCCTTGACCCCGACACTTACAGCAATTCCAGGAGATAATAGAGTTACGCTGCATTGGGATGATATCGCAGAGACTTCTTTCGATAGTTACATAGATGCAATTGGCGGCAATGGTTATGATTTTGAAGGTTATAGAATCTACCGGTCATCGGACCCTGCGTTTGCTGATGCAGAAATTATTACCAACGGTTACGGAATTTTACAATTCAAACAACCTATCGCACAGTTTGATAAAAAAGACGGTATCACCGGATTTGATTCTGTAGGAATAGACGGCATTCATTTTTATTTGGGAGATGATTCCGGCTTAAAGCATTCTTTTGTGGATACTACAGTTCAAAATGGATTTACATATTATTATGCTATTACATCTTATGATTTTGGTTATCAAGCTGGAGGCATCATTCCTGCTGAATGTCCGATCAGAGTTTCTTTACAGCAGGACGGTTCTGTTAAGTTAAGCTCTAATGTTGTTAGAGTTACCCCTGAAGCACCCACGGCAGGATATGTTCCTGCTTCTTTAAGCACATTTGAACATTACGCCGGTTCAACAACAGGGCAAATAAGGTATGATATGGTGGATATTAATCAGGTACGCAATGGACACGTTTATGTAATCTCGTTTGAAGATACTGTTAAGGTTGCTCAAAAACCAGGTGCACCGGATACGCTTACAACGAAAAATTTTACTTTAATTGATTCAACAGCAAACAGAGTCTTAATAGAAAAAAACCCCCATCTTAGTTCTGATTATGAGCAGCCCTTGACAGATGGATTTAGACTGAAGTTTTTTAATGAAACGCGTGTTGAACTCGACAAAGTCAAAACAGCCTGGAGCGATACAAATATTGTTGAGTATGTGTTCGAAAGATTTGTTTTTCCCGGTGGGATAAATGGTGTACAACAGCCGAGTGATTATAGAATAGAATTCGGAGATGTTGGATTTGGACAATCAAAAGAATGGAAATTGGCTAATCTTACTATACCTTCTGTCCCTGTTAATTTTAAGGTTTTTAACAAGAGCACAGGCAAATACATAGATTTTATGTTTATTGAAGTTGATAATACTGGAGGAGCAGGAATACTTTCTACTGGCGCAGGAGCAAAAAGGGATAGAATAGTTTTCCTCGAACCGGATTCGAAAGGGCAATTACAATTTACATGGACTTTCTATTTATTGGGAACTCCCGCTACGCAGCCGGGGAAAAGATTTCCACAAGCAGGAGATCAGATTAATATACAATTGAAGAAACCATTCCTTTCGTCAGATAGATTTAGGTTTGTTGCCACTGCACAAACAATGGATAACGAACTGGCAAAAGCGCAGCTGGATAACATTAAAGTAGTACCTAATCCTTATGTTGCAACTGCAGCATGGGAAATAAAAAATCCGTATTCAAGCGGACGTGGTCCGCGTGATTTACATTTTACACATTTACCGGCTAAATGTACAATTAGAATATTTACAATTAACGGTGAACTTGTAGATATTATAGAGCACGACTCACCGCTAAATGATGGAACGGAAAAGTGGGATATGCTTTCAAAGGATCGCTTGTCTATATCATATGGTATTTATGTGTATCAAGTCGATGCACCTGGAATTGGGCAAAAAATCGGGAAGTTTGCCGTAATTAAGTAAAAGCTCTCTTTTATGTAGAGAAAGCATAAACAAAGATAAAAAATAGTTGAAGAAAAAATTTTTGAGGAGTCATAAAGTGATAAGTAAAAAAATACTAAGCGGATTACTCTTGGCAACTGCGATTGCTTTACCGGCATTTGGTCAACAGGTAACAAAGACCGGCACTACTGCTGCTAAGTTTTTGAGTATCGGAGTTGGTCCGAGAGCTAATGCTATGGGAGCAGCATATACTTCCATCTCTAACGACCCATCAGCAATGTACTGGAATCCAGCAGGTATTTCGAATATTAGTGACTTCCAGGGAATATTTACCTATACAAAAATGTTTGCGGACATTAACCTGAATTACCTGGGTATAGTTATTCCAGCAGGCTCGGTGGGAACTTTTGGAGTAAGCGTTACTGCTTTGAATGTTGGAGATATGGAAGTTACAACAGAATATTATCCAGAAGGAACCGGTGAAAAATTTTCTGCAGGGAGTTATGCATTTGGTTTGTCTTATGCACGTTATATTACTAGTGACTTTACTGTTGGATTTTCTGTAAAGTATATTAGGGAGGATATTTATAATAGTTCTGCTGAAGGTGTTGGATTCGATATCGGGACAATTTTTAACACCCCCTTTTACGGAATCAAATTTGCTTCAAGTATTACCAACTATGGTTCGAAGATGCAAATCACAGGTCAAGATTTGCTGATAAGACATGACCCCGATCCAACGCGCGCTGGCAATAATCAAACCATTGATGCAAATTATTCTACTGAACAGTTTGAACTTCCGTTAAAACTCCAGATCGGGATTTCCAGAGATTTTATAATTACTGATGAAAACAAATTAACCATTGCAGTTGATGCAATTCATCCAAACGATAATAACCAATGGGTAAACGTAGGAGGTGAATTATCCCTTTTTAATGATTTGATTTCTCTAAGAGGCGGATACAAAACTTTATTTCTTAAAGATACCCAGGAAGGATTGACCCTCGGTGCAGGAATCAAATATGACGGGTTGAAAGTTTTTAAAATCCGAGTAGATTATGCTTATCAACAATTGAAATATCTAGATAACATGCACAGTTTTGGAATAATTTTAGGCTTTTGATTTTTTTCTTTAATTAACTAAATTAAACTCCGTATAGGAGGTATTTATAATCAAAATGGAGGCATCATGAAAAAAATCCTTTTACCTCTCACTTTAGTACTGCTCTCTTCATGGGCGCTTTCTTATGCTCAGACTTACAACGTTACTTTTCAGGTAAATATGAAAGTTGAGTTTAAGAAAGAGAAAATATCGGGGGGAGATATTGTGTCAGTCAGAGGAAATTTCAATGACTGGGGTGAGTCTAACTTATCGGATACTGATAACGACAGTATCTATACCGGAACGATTGCTGTGGACGCCAGCAAATTGACCGGCGGTAAGATGGACTACAAGTTTTTCTCTCACGGCGCAGGTGCCGATAACGGCGGCTGGGAAACAATGGCAGATAACCGTTCGGTAACCGTCACCGGAGATGTAACACTCGATGTTGTATGGTTCAATAATGAACCTATGCCGTCTGGGGCGGCAGCGAATGTTACTTTTGAAGCAGATATGAGATTACCTATTAAACAGGGCAATCTTATTCCTGGTAGTGGTAAAGTTTATGTTGCAGGTGATTTCAATGGCTGGAATACTACCGCAGATGAACTAACCGATAGCAACGGTGATTCTGTTTATACAAAAACCGTTCAGATTAATTCCGCCCAACTAATCCACTACAAATTCCTCTATGGTGATAAGTCCGGTGGGACAACATGGGAAGATGATCCTAATAAAACCTTCTGGGTTCAAGACGGCGATAATACTGCATTTAGATATTTTAACAATGTTAATCCTAATGTTACCCTCAGAGATGGAAACATAAGCTTTTATGTGGATATGAGTACAATGGAAGAAACAGGAGTGTTTAACTCTGAGCAAGATTCAGTTAGGCTGCGCGGCAGTTTTAATGGTTGGGGTGATAGTGATCGATCTAAATCATTTATGAATCAGAATATTTTTGCTCCTCAGGAATGGTTTATTCAAGTTCCTTTCATAAAAGGCGAAGTTAATTCCACTCAATTCTATAAATTTAGAATGCAGGTTAAGGATCAACAGAATTCTCCCTTAAAAGGTGATGCAGGTTATGAGAGACCATTCTCTACCGGCGGCGGTAATAGAGAAGTTGCGTTCCAAGGGGTTGATAATCAAACTGTTAACACTGCATTTTTTGATGATGTACATCCCGATTATGTTATCCCTTCAGGTCAGTCGGCTTCTATTACTTTAAGTGTTGATATGAGCCCAGCAATGGATGCTACAAAACAAGCTGTCCCGTTCAATCCGGCTACAGATACTGTTTATTTAATTCCCGGACAAGCAGCATGGGCATATAAAATGGGCTGGACCGAAGGACAGGATAGAGCAGTAAAATTTGCAGATGCTGATGGTGACCATATTTATACTGCTACAATCACTATTAATGGTCCTGCTTTCAACGGGTTTATGTATGTTTATGAATTTGCCAATGCGGAGGGATTGGTAAAAGAACCAACCAGTTTTGATAACAATACATGGAGGGTAAGATTTATCGATCAAAGTGGTTATCGCACATTTGTTCAACCTTATTCCGCTCCGGTAGATACGTGGACAAATAAAGCTGATAAGTCGGATCAAGTTGAACCTTATCCGGCAAGTTACCCGACTGGTGTAGAATCATTGGGTGATTTGCCTGCTACTTATACGCTGAATCAAAATTATCCCAATCCATTTAACCCTACAACTACCATTAGCTTTATCTTACCCAAAGAAACAGAAGTAACTTTAAAGGTCTATAATATTTTGGGTCAGGAAGTTGCTTCGCTTGTAAATAACGAAGTAATGAAAGCTGGTGCTCATAAGGTTAATTTCGGTGCAGTAAATCTTGCTAGCGGTATTTATTTCTATGCTATAAAAGCAGGCAATTTTGTGGCAACAAAGAAGATGGTTCTGCTGAAATAAAATCGCTAAATGCGTTTGCAAGAGGACTGTATCTGATGATACAGTCCTCGTTTTATAACAATATTTTTCTTTCTCTTGAACACTATATTCGGATTATTTTGAAGTTCTTTACTTGGAAATCACATCCTTTATTCTAAATAAAACCGTAGCCGCAACGAAAGGTTTTTATAGCTAATCAAAAGAATTTTGCTTAGTAATAATACGACTGTGGTTATATGAACTAAGTAGTCTCAAAATTGCCCGGCAGTTTTACGGGAGTGATATTAAATTTGATAAAGGAGGCAATAAAAATGAAAAAAAATAATAAAATTTTCTCCTTTGCTGCTTTTCCTGAGTTTTACACTTCATCGCTGTAAGTTATTGTAAAATAAGGGAAAAT
>DYLN01000220.1 GCA_020722085.1 Melioribacter roseus | reverse complement strand
GTTTCAAAACATTTGCTAAACTTCGCTCATTTATTTCCTATTCGTGGGTCGGCAATTGTTTAAAAAAATGTGCGGTAGGCAAAAAATAAAAAACATAGGGTCGGCTTGATTGTCGGCTTTCAGATATTGTCAATATTTCGTTTTTCTGTCTTTTCACAATTGTTTACTTTTCAATAAGTTTCTATTGTCCGTTTCTTAAACTTGCCTGTAACGTTTTTGGGGTTTGCGGCTGGTTTGTTTTCAGCAAGGTGTCGTCCTTTATTCAACATAGGTGTAATATTTTGTCGACTTACCTAAAAGTTCTTTTGTCGCTCTTTTCATGTAGGCGTTGAAGTCGTAAAAGAACTTGTTTATCCCTTCCAACTGTTCTCCCCAAGCTTTTAAGAACTCTTTATATTCTTTATCCGACATTCCTTCTCGTCTTGATAAGTCAACCTGTTTTTCTTTGTGGTCTTCCAAGTATTTTGTCCAACGATAGCAAGTAAGCATGATTTGTCCATACTCATACCAAATCAAGTCTTCGTCTAAGAGGTTTTTGTTTAATGACTTGGCTAATAAATTGAAAACCTCAATCATGTTGTGAATGTCTCCGTTGCCGCATCCACCTTCTGAAAACATTGTTTCAATGTAGTCTTTACGTCCTTCCTTTAAGTGAAATTCGTTTTCAGGAACTCCCAATGGATTGTTGGCGTGAAAAAGCTCTATGAAAGTGTCAATCTGTTCCTTTGTAATATGTTTCCGCAAGTAGTCAAGGGTTTTGAATGTGTTGTCAAGTCGTCTTTGGCGTATGTTGTCAATAAAAGTTTTTAGTGTAACAATTGCACCGATAGTTGCAAGGAACAACAAAATCCAATTTCTTATTTCAGCTATTTGCTCAATACACATGTTCAATGTTTGGCAGCTTTAAATTCCTTAGTTTTTTCTTGTCCTTGTTCGTAGTAATATACCTTTCCGATTATAAAGTCAAGGTTAGATAAATAGGAAATCGTTAGTCCAAATTTGTATCTAAATCTGTCATCTTGTAGTAATCGTCCAATTTTGTCAATGTCAGCATCTGATGTGTTTCCTTTTTTTGCTTCAATCACCAAGTAATGTGGAATTTCCGTTTGTAAGTTGGTTCGCCTATGTATTAAAATGTCTGGTCTAACTATACGAGGTGCTTCATTCGCATTCCGTCTTGCTTCTTTAGGATTTTCCATGTTCCTATTATATTCAATATCTACAAAGTAGTCAAGCAAACCAAATTTTGGCGCAGAACGCTCCAAGTAAACAGCAAGTCTGTGGTTAATACATACCTCATGTAGTTTTCTTTCTTGTAAATCTTGAGTTGCTTGATTAAGCATGGAAAACAAGTCAGTGTCAAAAACCAACAACTGCTTAGTAGCATCAGTTACAAGTCCGAATAGTTGCTCAAAATCTGTGTCAGTATAGTTGTGATACATCTCAATCTGTTTTTTCGTTAAATGCTTGTCAGTTTATGGTTCGCAGTGTCGCTCAAAACTTGCCACTAACGGTTTGCAGCTACCCGCAGGCAGGGGATTCTACCACTGAACTTGCTACGAAGAACAAAACTTTGATTAACAACTTAACTGTCCTACGAAGCACTTCACCCCTGCTTGCCGGGTAGGTGCTGTTATGGGCTGGTTTTCATTTATTTAACCCAAATGTTTCGATACTTGTTCTTTTGCCTTTCTTTGTTCTAATTCATTTTGAACTGCTTTTGGAACACAAGTTTTATTTACAGGATTAAAAAATGTCCCCAATGATTTTGCTAAAACTAATGCGACAGGAATACCAATAATTGTAATGAAAAGTGCAGCAATCTGGAAAATTGTCGCAATAGCAAGGATCAGACCAAATGGGAAGTAAAGAATCTTAACAATAAAGCTAAATGATTGCCATAATTTGTTCTGGTCAACATTTAAATCCTTTTTACTAACCATCGCAGATGAAAAAGGTGTCAATAAAAATTTTGACAATTGAATAAGTCCTAACCCAATAGGTGCTCCAATTACAGTAATTACAAATAAACCGCCAATTAGAAATGTTACTAATGCAGTTAAGAAACCCAAAAATGGGAAGTGCCAAAGAATGTTACCTAATGTTCGCATAAAATTTTTCCTTTTTTAATTTTCCTACTCATATGGCTTTTCGGTATTGCCCCGTTTTTTCAAATGGTTTCTGGACTCCATTTTTTATTTGCTTCTCTTGTCATTATGGGTGGTAAGCCCCTTGGCTTTCGCAGACCTGGATTCAACTTTTTAATATTTACGATCCACTTTATTTACACATTTAGTTGGCACAGGTCTGTCGGGGTGAAAACCTTGATCGCTAGTATATAGTGTACAACTAGCTTTTTTATGGTCGCTTGACCATACTTTACAGTGAGAGCAATCGGCACAACGATCGCTAGATTTAATTTATGACATAATTTGTTCTCCTTTCTTTAAATTGATAAAGTTACACCTATACAACAAAATTCTGCTGGCTTTGTGCCATAAATAGATGC